>JBCCSZ010000522.1:0-1655 GCA_039199225.1 Bacteroidota bacterium | reverse complement strand
GGCTACGACACCAAATTTTATGCTTTCCTCCATCCCCTTTTTGGCGGTGGCAAATCCTCTATCTTCATGCTCGAAAACACTTCCCTTCGCTCCATCCCGCAAGTCATCGCTGAAAGCAGCAATCCGATCCAGTCGATGGGTATTTTTCTTTAGGGCTTGTTGTTCTTCGGCCAGAGGACTGGAACCGGCGGTCCAACCTTCACCATAGACAAAAATACTGGGATCGATGGCCTTCAGGGCGCTGCTGACTTGATTCATCGTTTCAATGTCGTGGATGCCCATCAGATCGAAGCGAAAGCCATCCAAGTGGTATTCATTGACCCAATATTGAACAGATTCAACGATGAATTTGCGCATCATTGGTCGGTCGGAGGCCGTCTCATTGCCACAGGCCGAAGCATCTGAAAAGCTACCATCTTCCTTCTGGCGGTAGTAGTAGCCCGGAACCAGTTGATTGAAATTGGAGCCTTCGGTTGCACCAGTATGATTGTAAACCACATCGAGAATGACTCGCAGGCCATTGTCGTGCAGGCTCTTAACCATCTGCTTGAATTCTCGAACGCGAGTGGCACCGTCAGAAGGATTGGTCGAATAGCTGCCTTCCGGGCAGTTGTAGTTTTGTGGATCGTAGCCCCAATTGAAGCCATTGTCCTCGGGGCGCGTCTCGTCGATGGACATATAGTCGAAAGAGGGGAGCAGGTGTACATGCGTCACGCCAAGCTCCTTGATGTGGTCCAGGCCAGTAGCTGCACCCTCCGGACTTTTGGTTCCTGTCTCTGCCAGCCCCAAGAATTTGCCTTTGTGCTGAATGCCAGAGCTGGAATGGGTTGACAAATCGCGTATATGCAGTTCGTACAATACGATGTCCGTGGGATGTGCCAGCGGTGGCCGTTGGTCGCCTTCCCAGTTGGGCGGATTGGTGGTGGACCAATCGATGATGGCACCGCGTTTGCCGTTGGCGCCGACCGCCTTTACATAAGGATCGGGAACCTCATCGGACCATTGACCCTTATTTTTCGTCTGAAAAGCATAATACTTTCCTTGAAGGTCTTCCGGAATTTCCAAAGTCCAAACCCCTTTTTCTCCTCGCTTCATATCCTGGCTTTGGAGGGCTTCCCCGCCTAGGTCCTTTTCGTACAGACGAACGCGAGCCGCTTCGGCAGCAGGCGCCCAAAGCTTGAAAGTTGAACCCTCTTTGGTGTATTGCAGACCGAGGTCAGTACCCTCATACACTGGGTACTCCTCGTAGCTGTTGTAGGTAATTGTCTTCATAGAGTTGTTTTGACAGGCTGTCAAAAGGAGCAGGATGCAAAATCCTTTGATTCTGAGCAGATTGCAGCACATAGAATTTTATTGTTTTCTTAAGTAGTAAGCCTGAAAATTGGCCAAATAAACTTCTTGCGTTCAGCCAAAATAAGCCAGTAGGTGTAGGTACTTGGTTGTTCGGTTTATTTAAGCCGAACGGCTTAAGCACTTAAATGTAAATAATTCTTGGAAAAAGACACATTAACCAGTTGAGGAAAACAAATTTCTGATTTTAAAAGGTTGGTTGGTTGGTAATTCATACACGCAAAAGCGATAATGGCTAAACAATTAACTAATGTTTTAAATATTAAAAATAATTATGTAATTAAGATTTTTTGGAATGCTTTTGG
>JBCCSZ010000521.1:0-1689 GCA_039199225.1 Bacteroidota bacterium | reverse complement strand
TGTCGCAATCTGTACGGATGGCAAAGCTTGCGCATGCTACCCACCTATGTATAGAAGAATCCAATGAAATGCTGGATAAGGGAAATTTAACTGGAGTACCATCTGAGTGATGGCTGTTGGTGGAGAGAAAAAAGTGAGACTGGAGGGATTCGAACCCCCGACCCCTACCCTGTCAAGGTAATGCTCTAAACCAGCTGAGCTACAGTCTCTTACAAACAAAGTGGCTTACTTTTCAGGCAATCAGAAGATTCAAACGTCATTGAATTTCCATCGGTGATGCCATCGTTTACCACAAATTCGGCTGCGAAAATAAGGTATTTCTCCTTATTTATCCAAATAAATAATGGATAAGTTTTTTGATCTTGGGAGGGAGTCTGTATCCAATGCGAGAAATAGGTGTTTACTTAGGCTGCATCATGGCTAAGATGCGTTGCGCACTCGTTTTCAAATCCTGAAAGCTCTGTTGAATATAATCTTGTTTGACAGCCTGAAAAATCTTCTCGATCGGGCCTTGGTGAATGATGGTCCCTTTGTTCAAGAAAATGATTTCGTCGGCAATGTCAAGGGCATCGAAAATATCATGGGTGATAAAAACCATAGACAGTTGCATATCTTTGACGATCTGGCGAACTTCCTGGCGCAAGGCTGTCTTCAAGTTGGTATCTAAATTACTAAAAGGCTCATCCAATAGCAACAGCCCGGGCTCTAGCGCCAGGGTTCTGACAAGTGCCACCCGCTGCTGCTCTCCGCCACTCAGCTCGCCAGGGTACCGCTGGGCGTAATGCTCCATTTTAATCATTCGGAGTAGGGACTCAACCTTTTCCTTTTTGTTGGTCTTGAGGCCATAAGCAACGTTTTGGGCAACAGTCAAATGGGGAAAGAGCGCAAAATCCTGAAAAACCATTCCAACACCCCGCTTTTGAGGTGGCACGATGATGCTATCGCTGCTCATCAATGCATCCTTAATTTTGATGGTGCCGTTGTTGGGTCGCTCCAGTCCAGCAATCAGTCGCAACAAGGTCGACTTGCCACTGCCACTCTCTCCTACCACCGCACAAATGCTACCAGCATCCAGGGAAAAACTGCAATCGGCCAGGGCATAGCTTTTTCCGTCATAAGACTTGGAAAGCTGTTGTACTTCTAAGATTTTCATTTCTTCCACTTGTAATTTACAAAAAACAAAACCAGGCCGACCGCTCCAATAATCATCAGTGCAGGCAGGGCAGCTTCTGCCACTCGTTCGTCGTCTGCATAAGCGTAAGCGGTTACGGCCAGTGTGTTCAGCTCATAAGGCTTCAAAATCAAGGTCAGTGGCAATTCCTTTAGGGTATCTATGAAAACCAACAGAAAACTGCTGACGACTGTAGTCTTCAGCAAAGGCAATTCAATGTTGACCAGAGTAGTGAATCGCTTTTGGCCCAACAGGTAGGCAGATTCGGCTAGGTTTTTTCCCAGCTTGAGGGAATTTGCTTCCAAAGGATTGTAGGCAACTGCCAAGAACCGAAAAACATAGGCATACACCAAGACCATACTGCCTCCATAAAATAAGTAGCCTACTTTTAGTTGAAAGGTGTGGGCAAAAAAGTCGACAATCGACTGACTACTGCTGATGATGCCAATACCGATGATGGCCCCCGGCACAACATAGCCGATCGTTGCTATTTTGGACAAAAACGCAAAGCCACGGAG
>JBCCSZ010000520.1:0-1692 GCA_039199225.1 Bacteroidota bacterium | reverse complement strand
ATTTTCGAATTACTTGAAGAAAAGTAAAAGATTTTTAGTTAATTTGTGCAATCGATTGCACAATATTAGCAATTTAATTTGAAATGGAACAAAAAATCCTGAAAATTCATCCGTTGGACAATGTGCTGGTAGCTCTGGATAATCTGGATAAAGGAGAAACTCTGAAGTTGAAAGATTGCTCACTGCAGTTAAAACAAGCCGTAAAAGCCAAGCATAAATTTGCTTTTTGTGATTTAAACAAGGGGGACACTATTATTATGTACGGAGGTACAGTAGGAAAGGCCCATCAATTTATTGGAGAGGGAGAAGTGTTGACTACAGAAAATGTGTCCCACGAGGCGGATATTTTTGGAAAGAGAATTCCCCATTTGGATTGGGAACGACCCGATATTTCAAAGTTTGAGGGGCGTTCGTTTTTGGGGTATCACCGCTCTGATGGTCAAGTGGGAACGGCCAATTATTGGGTAGTGATTCCTTTGGTATTTTGTGAAAACCGCAACGTAGGCGTCATGAAGGATGCCTTCTTGGAGGAGTTGGGCTTCGCACATCCTAATAAATACAAAAGTTATGTTAGAAAGCTGGTGGAGCTCTATCAAGATAAAAGAACTTCAAAAAATGCTATCGTGTTGGAAGAGGAGCAGATTGAAGTATCTCCAATTTTTAAGCAAGTGGATGGCATAAAATTCCTGACGCATCATGGAGGTTGTGGAGGCATTCGGCAGGACTCTGAGGCACTTTGCGCTTTAATTGCAGGTTATTTGAATAACCCGAATGTCGCAGGAGGCACCATTCTGAGTTTGGGATGCCAAAACGCCCAGATTTCCATTTTAGAAGATAAATTGAATGCCCTTAATCCCCATTTTGATAAACCCCTGCACATTTTGGAACAGCAAAAAGAAGGGACCGAAGAAGACTTGTTGGTCAAGGCCATTCGGTTAACTTTTCAAGGACTGACCGAGGCCAACAAGGCGATACGTCAGCCTGCTCCTTTGGAAAAATTGACACTAGGGCTGGAATGCGGGGGTTCTGATGGATTCTCTGGAATCTCAGCCAATCCGGCTGTTGGCCATGCCTCTGACATTTTGGTGGCCTTAGGTGGAAAAACCATGCTGGCTGAATTTCCGGAACTCTGTGGCGTGGAACAACAACTTATTAATCGTTGTACGAATGATGCTATTGCCGATAAATTTACGAAGTTGATGGAAACGTATTCCAATGCGGCTATTGCTGTAGGCTCTGGGTTCGACATGAATCCCAGTCCTGGAAATATCAAGGATGGTTTAATCACCGACGCTATGAAAAGTGCAGGGGCTGCCAAAAAAGGAGGTACATCTCCGGTAACTGATGTACTCGACTATGCCGAATACGCCAATAAACCCGGACTTAACCTGCTATGCACCCCTGGCAATGATGTGGAAAGCACAACAGCTTTGGCAGGTTCAGGGGCCAATATTATTTTGTTCACCACGGGCCTAGGCACCCCAACGGGCAACCCTATTGCACCGGTTATGAAGATTTCTTCCAATACTGATTTGGCCCAACGAATGCCTGACCTTATCGATGTGGATGCCGGCGGTGTTATTACGGGCGAAAAGTCAATCGAACAAATGGGAGAGGAATTGATGGAGTATATCATCGATGTGGCCAGTGGCAAAATAAAAACCAAGGCCCAACAATTGGGACAAGATGATT
>JBCCSZ010000519.1:0-1913 GCA_039199225.1 Bacteroidota bacterium | reverse complement strand
TGATGCTGTTGCTCAGTGTACCGGCTGTTCCATCTCGCATGTATACCCCCTCTAGCTCAGAGCGGATACTACTGGGACCGATTAAGGTGACATTGCTCAAAATGGGATTGGAATAAATGGGATTTTCATCTGGCCTAGCGCCATCCCATTCGATGCCAAAACTAACATTGCCGTCTCTGCTGAGCCCAAACCAATGCTGCCCAAGTCCCACATAGCCGAGGTCGATGTCAAATGCATCATCTTGGTTATAGGCCGAAACGAGGTACTTGGTATTGACAGCTCCGCCAAAGAACGCGATGCCATCATCGACACAGGCAAAAGCTTCGACATACTCTACAGTCGTATTGCGGCCTACACCAGCGAAAGTAATACCACTGATTTCGACACCAGGTGTAACAGAGGCTCCTGCATGTCGGACGGATACGTAGCGCAATGTGCCAGAACCATCATCGTTGTTGCTACCTCCAAAATCATCATATGTACTGGCTGTTCCAAAAAACGAATCACTTGGTTCATCATTCCCCAGAATACCTTCGCCAAGAATTACCAATCCTCCCCACAGCCCCGCGTCGGTGGTCGTCAGATCAAAAGGGTCGCTTACATCATCAACTACGCTGGTGAAAATAATCGGGCAACTGGCTTCTCCGAGTGCATTGATGGTAGCTCCTGCCGAGACCACTAGAACAGAGGTAGGATCGCCGTTCGAAGGAGTGTCCAATCCCTTGATGACAGTACCGGCTTCAATGGTTAGGGAACTCCCTGGTTTTAGGTAAACGATGCCATCTAGAATGATTTCTTGGGCGCTGGTCCAAGAGTAGCTAATTCCCTCCTCAAAGCTGGCATCATTGACGACAACTTGGGCTTTTGCCGCAAAGCTCAGGCAAAGGAAAAAGACAAAGGGTATGATGTAAAAATTTTTCATAACTGGTCAGTGTTTTTATTCAATTCTCATGTTGCAAAAATGAAAATTAGCCTGGGCTTCTTCAAAGACAATTTCGTAACTTTATAAAAATTTATAAAAAAGTTTTTCAAAACATTACGTTGATAAACAGCATTTTATATAGTAGTTATATAAATTGAAAATTAGTTTTTGAGACACCTGAAACATGCAGAAGACTCAAGTTTTTGCCTTATTGCTGACATTGACAGCTAAGGAAGTGCGGGAAATACGCAAGTTCCTCCGTTCTCCCTTTTTCAATCAGCGGGAAGATGTTGTGGCTTTGTTTGATTTTTTGATGGCCAATATCCAAAAAGGAAAGTATGATTTACCCAAGGAAAAGGTATTCAAAAAGGTGTATCGTCACCTGCCTTTTGAAGAGCAGGCTTTTCGGCAGTTGTTGAGCTGGCTGCAGCAATTGATTGAAAAATACTTGACGCAGCAAGCGTTTTTTGAAGACCCCTTGGAGGCCAAAATTCGGCTGGCTGCCGTTTTTCGCGATCGGGACCTGCCCCGGCATTTCCAAAAGGCTGTTCGGGATGCCGAAAGACGACTGGACGGCATTCCTTATCGAAATGCAGATTACTACCAGCGTCGGTATGATTTGGAGCATGAAAAGTATGTAGCTGCCTCCATTCAACGGACCACTTCCCGCAACTTCCAGTCCATTGCCGACAATCTCGACCTGGCGCACATCCTCAAAAAACTGCAGCAGGTCTGCCTAATCGTTGCGCACCAGACGGTCTATCGGGCAGACCACGAACTGGGGATGTTCAAAGAAATACTGTCCTACATCGATCAGAAGGGCTTGACCGAAAATCCTACGGTTGATACTTATCTGAATTGCTATCGCGCCCTGACCAATCCAGAGCGGGAAGACTATTTCTTCAGATTTCGGAATCTGCTGGTGCAAAATGCCGATCGCTTTTCCTTGGATGAGTTGCGAAACCTGTACTTGCTGGCCATCAACTTTTGC
>JBCCSZ010000518.1:0-1926 GCA_039199225.1 Bacteroidota bacterium | reverse complement strand
CGAAACACGCCCTATCTGAATGGCTACAAAAAATACTTCTTTTCAACCACACTGACAGTCCTCATTGTATAAGACTGTTTATAGGCAAAAAAATCACGCACATTGTATAGATTTGATTGATGAGACGTCCTACCGCTGTGTAAAATGAAGACTGTCAGTGTGGTTGAAAAGAAGTATTTTTTGTAGCCATTCAGATAGGGCGTGTTTCGGATGATCGGTGGGCTAAAAACCGCCTTGTGAAGGGTAAATCTCTCGAATTTCGAAATGGTTTTGATAGTAGAATTGGATAGGGTAGATGGAGTGGTTTCGATCCATTGGATCCGCTCGAAAAGAGGCTTTGAGATGGGGCAAAAAAAGTCCGGTCGCCAGGTAGATTTCCTATGTTGATATGGGAAATGCACCCCAGAATACCGGACGGGTCAATATTAAGGTTGAGCGTATTTATTATTTCCTACATTCCAGCCGGGTATTGTGCATACCTTTTATGGCTGTATGTTTCCGATAAGTCTAATGAATGACTGCAATGCTACTACCACTATTTTATAGGGCATGCGTCATGCAAATAGATCGTATGAATCTCTTGTGATTTTGTAAAACAGGATCGTTCTATATGATTTTGCGAGTACGACAAATATAGTGATAGCTTCATTTGAATTTCTTACTAATAATGCTTATTTTTTTGTTGTTTTATGCTTATTTTTTCAGTATTTGCTTGGTAGTATTTGAATTTAAATAATTGATTATGAGTATTTTAAATTATGCAGTTACAGTGGGTTAATGCGTCCTAATAAATTGTATCAATTATTGTCGAGTATCCCTTCGGCAGACATGGAGGAGCTGAATGATTATCTTTTGTCTCCTTACAGCAAAACGAAAACATCCAGTCGTTTGCTCTGGTCGGCACTGCGCCCTTTCTACCCTAAGTTCGAGTTGTTAGAGGCCGATAAAAAGGCAGTTTTTGCTTTTGTTTTTCCCGCTCAACCTTTTCAGTATGAAAAAATCAGCGGGGTGGCCAAGCGACTGCGTAAGGCCATTGGTGATTTTTGTGCTTTGCAAGCATTGAAAAAAGATCGGGAAGGGATGAATTGGTATCGACTGAGCTACTTTGCCAATGCACAAGGGGTTTTTTCAGATGCTTTGATTCATAGAGACATGGGCCTGTCAGTCAGTCAGCGTCGACAATTGGACGGCTTAGGCCATTTTCATCAGTGGCGTATTTGTTCCGAACTGTTTTTTGATTCCAAACGAGCCAAAGCTGCCGAAAGACTAAAAGACCTCGACCTTATGGTGTGGCATTTCGATCGCTTTTGGTTGATTGAAAAGCTGAAGCAAAGCTGCGAATTGTTGAGCCGTGGGAAGTTCCTCAACAAACAGGAGCTGCCTGTATTGCTTCCGGAAATACTAACCTTTATCGAACAAAGACAAATACACGAAAGCCATCTTTTAATTCGTCTATATTATCGTTTGACCCAATTGCATTTACAGGGTAGCGATGCCATTTTTTACTTGCTCAAGACAGAAGTGTTGAATCGCATCAAAGAACTTTCTTTTAATGATGCCACCTTCATTTTGCACAACCTCATCAACTACGCCAACCTGATTTACAATCGTGGTCAGAAGGAATACATCCACCACGTCTTTGACATCTACAAGCGGGGCATAGAAACGGGTATGATTCCCGGCAATCAGCAAATGACCATGGATACTTTTCTCAACTTTTTGATGACTTGCGCCCTGACCCGACAGTTCACAGTAGCCCGCTCCTTCGTACAGCAACAGCTTGGAAGAATTGCTCCCAAAGATCGGACCTTTGTGAAGGGCTTTGGCTTGGCCATTTTGTTTTTCCACGAAGGGCATCACCAAAAGGCGGTGAATGCTTTAAGTGCGGTGCAAAAAGTGCCGCCGCTGCGCTCTTTCCAGGCTTGG
>JBCCSZ010000517.1:0-2009 GCA_039199225.1 Bacteroidota bacterium | reverse complement strand
ATGGCAAAAAAGTGAAATTGAACATTTGATTCTTGGTAGGATAAATGATTGGATCGGTGTGGAGCAATGGCTTTGTTGTTGACGATGACTTCCGATATAATGGGCTGGGCAATTGTCTGCTCTTTGATTGGATTGCTAATGGAAAAATGGACCAAGCCTTTGTTTGTGGCAACCCAGATGTGATCGCCATGAGAATCAATATCGGTAATTTCGTTGGAAGGAAAGCCATCGGCTATGGTGTAGTGATCAATGTCAAACTGTCCATTGGGCTTCCTGGTGATTTTATTGAGGCCATTGAGTGTACCGACCCAGATGTTCTGCGCAGTGTCGATGTGGATTTTCTCGATCATGTTGGCAGTCAATCCGGCGGCCTGGTCGATCTGCTTGATGTAATCATTTTTCCAAAGCAAAATACCTCCTCCTTTGGTGCCGACGACAAGGGTGCTATCGGCCAGTTGTTTGATTTCCTCGATTCTCAGCGACAAGGCGGGATGTTGAATGCTGGGTGCATGCAAGCGACCATCTCTAAACTCAAATTGACCATCGATGCGTCCAACCCAAACACGGCCATCAAAATCCTGATGAACACAGAAAGTCCAATCACAAAGATTGGGGTAATCCTTTGAAGTAGAGAAAACCAATTCGGTGGATGCCGCGTCGTATTTTACAAAGCCGGATTTTGCTGCGCAACTTCCCCAAACCTGCCCGGATGGATAGATGTCTATCTTCTTGGGGTATGCTGAAAAGTTGACAACGTCAAAGTCTACTTGCTGCTGATCTTTGAATTTCAAAACAGACATCTCATAAACAGAGGCTTTCCACAGCTCATTGTTGGAAGGATCGTAAGCTAAGTCAAATATCTCCCCGGCATTTTGATGAATGCTTTGAAGTACTTTAGCTTTTTGATTCAAATAATAGCAATCACCATTGTATAATCCAACGAACAACTCGTTGCTATTTTTCAGACTGATGGCGCTGACATAGGGATTTGAAAAGCCTGAGCGACGATCGAAAACTTGCATCTTTGGATTCGGGCTGTAAAATACCCCCTCTTCATTGGTGCTGACCCATAGGCCGCCTGCCCTATCGACCAGGATATCAGAAATGGTCAGCCCTTCCAAATAATTGATCCCTCTATCTTTGCGCAAATCTTCGTAGTTTTCAAAAACGCGCAAACCACCTCTCCCACTAACTGGAGAAAGCCCCAGGTATATTTTACCATTCTCATCCCCCGCAATATTTATGATGTCGTCCTGTAGCGAACTGATTTTTTGGAGTCCTTTTTCATCGAGTATAAATAAATTATTTCTGTAAGAAAAAATGGCTTGCTGCTGGGGTGTTTTATACGCAAATGTGTAGAGTGCCTCACCTGGAATATCGCTGTAGTAGTCTACATCCAATTTCTTCACACTGTCTTTTTCATAGACCAATACCTTCATTTTTTTCTCCGGGCGCCCAGAGAAAAAAGATTTATTCTTATCACTTTTTTTAAGGGGAATGTGGAAGGCTTTATCATCATGGACATACAGCAGGCTATTGCAATCTGTTGAGGTGGGATGGAAGCGTTCGACTGTTCCGTCAGATCGTATTTTGATGATTCCGATTTTTTGGGCTGCTCCATGAAAAGTCCCTGCTTCGTCAATGAAAAAAAACTTAAGAACCACAGGATTTTTTGGGGTACTGATTTGTCTTTCCAGAATGGCGTTGTGCTGATATGGCAGAATTGTATCGTTTTCGTAGTAGTACAAATTACCAGAGAGCGTAGACATCCAAATCTTTCCTTCATGGTCCTCGAATATGGTAAAAACAACAGGGTCCAGGAGTCCTTGCTCTGGACCAAAGGACTGAAATTCATAGCCATTGAATCTACTGATGCCATTGTCGGTAGCCATCCAGATAAACCCTTGGCGATCTTGTAGGAGGTCATAGGTTTCTGAACTGGGTAGACCATCATTTGCATCAAAAGAAATCGCTGCCAATTGAGCAGTTTGAGCGGATAGTAGGTGGCT
>JBCCSZ010000516.1:0-2058 GCA_039199225.1 Bacteroidota bacterium | reverse complement strand
TAAATGCGAACCAAACCCTTCCATGCTCCCAACAGATTGACGTTTTGTGCAATTAGTTTTTGGTAGATGGCCAAAGCGGATTGCCAGTTGCTGGTGCCTTCCAGCTCTTTGGCACTTTGCAGTTCAGAAAACAGTATTTTTTCTTCCCTGCTCGACGGACCATCGTTCAGCTGCACGATCTCCTGCCGATCCTTTTGAGAAACCACGGACTTGCGTCGCTTGAGCTAGGTTTCTTGAATGCTGCGCGTACCTTGCTTGATATTTTCCAAGGCTCTGTTGCTGCTGCTTTGGGTATCGGACAGTAGGGGCTTATCTTCCAACTCGTCGAGCGTTACCAAGAGCGCTTGGGTGATTTGGTTAAAGCGGATCGATGCCTCATCAGGTCGGATCAACCCATTCATGTCTTCCCTTCGAAAGTTGTGGTATCGGCCAGAAATCAACAAAATAGAATCCTGGATATTGCTTCCCTTCGTGTGATCGATCAACAAATCGATGGCCTCTTGAAGCTGGGCTTTTGACAAAAGGGTCTTCACTTCCCGAATGAGGCTACTAGAATCCTTTGGTGGTATGCGAAGCAAATTTGCCTCTTCCAATCGACCATACAATTCATCCACAAATTCGGGAACATCCATTGGTAGGAAGTTCATGCTATATTGTCGCTCGCAGAACTGCCTGGTTTCTGGCGTAGTTACTCCTCCGATGGCATACATATCATACTCCTTATACTTTCTGTTTTCTCTCAATCCTAGTAGTTGGGTTGTAAAGTTCATATGCCAACGATCAAAGGGAACACCCAAAAATAGGACGACCTTACTATTGCGTAATGTATCTTTGATGTTGATTGGGAAAACACCGTCTTGAAAGGCAGACTGATAAAACTCAAATAGGTCATCGTAGGTGAGGATAATGCTGTCCGATTGATCGACCGAACCATATAGGTGGTGAATGAGTGGATTTTCAAAAGTGGGTCTGGACAGGGGCTGGGCTTTGCCTGATCGAGTGTAAAAGTTGTATTGAAAAGGGAAGCCCTCCTCCTCGAATGTTCGACAGAGCAGGCGGTCCGGAGAATAGCTCAAGATAAAATGAAAGGGGATGCGTGTAATTTTTCGGAGTATCTCAGGAGGCGCCTGGCCATTGTAAAACAACTCCATCTGGATGGCAACTTCACTCTTGAGATAGTCGGTTTCAAAGGAGAAAAGTTTTTGCGTCAAATCGTAATTGCTGCTTGGACTTTCCAAAACGTTTTGACTGACCAAGTAGTCTAAAAACTGCCTTTCAAAGGTTTCGTAGGGAGGATTGAACAGCGCATCCGGTCCCAAAACAAGCAAACAACGTTCTGACCGAATGGTATCGATGAGGTAGTTCCAGGTGTTGTTAGAATCCAGCATGGAGCATATTGGTAAGGTGAATACGAAAATGTACGAACATTGTGATAAATAAACAAGCTTCTGCTCAGTCTAGTACGTGTAAGCTGTACGTTGGCTGAGTAATTACTGAAAAAGCCATATTTGTAGCTGCATGCTTCCTGTTGTCTTTTGGGACAAATGCACAAACACCAGAAAAGCTCCGGTCTTCGCTCTGCAAAAGATACCCCCTTCGTTTGCCACCTCGATCAGGTTACTTACTTTGACTTAGATCACATGGAGTCGGATGTTGGAATTACGGCCTATCAATTAGGCTTTGAATGTTCCTTCGATACGCTGGTCAATGACCAAAAGGTCTGCAAAGCTTTTTAAGCAACCGCCAACCTATCCATCCCTTTGTCTCAGGATGTCGAACACGCTCGAAGCCCTCTGAAGGATGTGTTGGGAAAGGTCATGGCTGCTCAGTTGGTTCAGGCATTGGCAGCAACATAAGTAAGCCTGTATACCCCTAAAACGACTATTCGAACGGCAACAAGTCAGGAGGTAAATACTGCCTCTTGGCTGTTTCCGAGTTGAAGACATCGAAGCTGTAGTGCTTTTTTAGCAATGCGCCAAACTGGGTCTTGAGCTGCGGAGATTGTAGAATGAAATCAAAAAAGTTGTCGGCATCGGACTGTTGCAGGAAGTGGTGGAC
>JBCCSZ010000515.1:0-2117 GCA_039199225.1 Bacteroidota bacterium | reverse complement strand
GATTGAACACCAGCCTTTGGTAGAAAGGTCTGCAGACTTTGCCCTTTGTAAGTCATCAATTTGGGTCTGACCTCTTTGGCGGGCAGTTCCAAGCGAGGCAGATCGCCTGACAATTGCTGCAGCCAGAAATCTCGGTGTACATCGAATGCCCCTTCCTCCAACTGTTGGGTTTGCCAGCTTGCGTAATCTTTGTATTGAATGGGCAAGGCCGTTAAAGCAGCTTGTTCCTCCTGGCGGAAAGCTTCGTAATAGGCAAATACATCCTTTTGGATAATTCCGACGGACCAAGCATCGCTGATGATGTGGTGCAAATTGTAGCAGAAAACAAAATGATCATCGGCCAACTGTAAAAGTGCAGCTCTGAACAGCGGCCCTTTTTCCAAATCAAAAGCCATATAAGTATCCTTGGCAATGTATGCTTCTACCTCTTCCTTCGGATTATCCGATTGCCGGAAGTCCAAACATGGAATGTCAAAATTCAACTCCTCCAAAGGTTGAACCCACTGACGGACGTCGCCCGCCTCATTCGTTCGAAAAACCGTCCGCAGAATCTCGTGCCGTTCGACAACCGCATAGACAGCGTTTTTGAAAGCCTCAATATCGTAGCCTTCTTTCAACTCCATCTGTAGTGGCAAATTATACGCAATGGAGGCTTCCTCGAATTGACTCAGCACCCAAAGACGGCGTTGGGCTGAAGACAGAGCGTAAGAATCTGCCAACGGAACGGGGGGAATATTTATGTGGTCGTGAACGATGGAAAGCGATTGCAGGTATTGAAGAATCTCCGGCTTATTATCCCGAATCAACTCCAAGACTCCTTCATCGACATTCTCCTTCAAGAAAGCAACTTCGATATGATCTCCGGAAATACTCAGGCTGACGCCTTGCTCCCGAATGGTTTTCACTAAACGCGCTGTGTTCTTCATAATTTAAATGATGATTTTTTTGGCTGCTTTTTTGGCAGAATCTTGTTTAAGGCTATTGGCATTTTCTATTTCTAGTGCCAGGAATTCGATGGTTGGATGAACAAATATTTTTTGGATGTCTACCCGGGTATGGAACTGTCTTTCGATCATGGACAAGACCCTGGTTGCTTTGATGCTTTGTCCGCCCAGCTCGAAGAAATTATCGGTCAATCCAATTTTCTCCACCTCCAATACTTCTTGCCAGATTTGCACCAACCGATGTTCAATCTCTGTACTTGGCGCAACATATTCTTTGGGCAGTAAATCCTCTGGCGAGATGTCTGGAAGTGCTTTGCGGTCAATTTTCCCATTGGCAGTCAGTGGAATTACATCGATCTCTACGAAGTAAGATGGAATCATGTAGTCGGGCAGCACGGCGGCCAACTTGGCTCTCAACAGAGGCTTTTGCCATTCGCCATCTGTCACCAGGTAAGCGATGATCGCTTTGTTGTCTTGTATGTCCCGAACCAGCGCTAGGGCTTGTACAACTTCGGCTTGCTGCAGTAAGACCTGCTCGATTTCCTCCAACTCTATTCGATACCCCCGAATTTTGATTTGGGTATCTTTTCGTCCCACGAATTCAATGTTGCCATCTGGTAGCCACCGAGCCAAATCACCTGTGCGATAGAGGCGCGCAGTAGGATCAAATGGATGTTGGACGAATTTGGTCGCTGTCAACGCTGGTCGGTTCCAGTACCCTCTGGCCAGTCCATCACCTGCCAGGCACAACTCACCGACAACGCCCACTGGCTGTAGTTCCAACTCATCTGACAAAATGAAAGCAGTGGTATTGTGGATCGGTTTACCAATCGGAATGCTGCCATCATACGATTGCTGTGTATCGAAATAAGTGGCAACAACCGTGTTCTCCGTCGGACCATAATTATTGAAAATATGGTAAGTATTACGCTCGGAAAGTTTCAGAACATCTCCTCCCGTCAGTATGGTCAATCCTGACAAACTTACATTGAGGCGAACCAGCTCCTGAACCATTTGTGGCGGCAGGAAAGTATGTGTAATCTGATGCATCTTCAGGAAGCCTGCCAACTGCTCGACATTGTACCGGAGCGCCGAATCTGCAATCGGATACAGTATTCCACCATTGACCAATGTCGGATATATTTCCCAAACAGAAGCATCGAAAGCAACGCT
>JBCCSZ010000514.1:0-2204 GCA_039199225.1 Bacteroidota bacterium | reverse complement strand
CGGATTGAACTGGGTGAGATCGAATACCATTTGTTGGCCCATCCCGATATTCAGCAGGCCGTGGTTTGTGCCGTAGGGGCGTCGGAAAATAAATACTTGGTAGCTTATTACACCTCTAATGTTTCATTGGATGGCGAACTACTCAGAGGCCATCTAGCGGAACATCTGCCTACCTACATGCAACCGGCCCATTGTGTATTGCTAGACCACATTCCACTCAATGCCAATGGCAAAGCAGATAAAAAAGCCTTGCCGATTCCAGAACGTCGTGCTGGTGCAGATCATGTAGCCGCTGCCAATGCGACCGAAGAAAAGGTCGTCGATATTTGGGCGGAGATTCTGAAGGTCGACCGCGAAGTCATCAGCGTCACGAAGAGCTTCTTTGAACTGGGTGGGCATTCTCTTCGGGCAGTGACGCTGGTTTCCCGGATTGAAAAAGAGTTTGGTGTAAAGATCAAACTGCAAAGCATTTTTAGCAAACCGACCGTTCGCGAATTGGCTAGAAGAATCCTGTTGTCGGGCGTTGTCCTACGGGTCGAAGAGGAAACTTTCCACACCCTAACAATTTAAATCAAATGGAAGAACTAATAGCTACTTTGGCGGAATTGAACATTGCCGTCAAGTTGAGGGGTAGCAAATTGGATGTCTACGATCCGGATGGTAATTTGTCTGCACCCCTTCTATCTTCATTAAAAAAGCACAAACAGGAAATCATCAGTCTGTTGGCCGATCTCGACAGCGGAGCGGCTTACACGAGTATACCTGCGGTAGACCAAAAGCCATTTTATGCTTTGTCATCTGCACAGAAACGCTTGTATTTTCTCTACACACTTGACCCTTCGTCGCTGGCCTACAACATGCCGCAGATTCAGCATTTTGAAGGCATACCAGACAAAGTGAAATTGGAGAAGGCTTTTAATCTGTTGATCGACCGGCATGAAATCCTGCGGACGACTTTCCATTTGCAGGAGGACGAGCCTGTGCAAAAAGTCCATGCTCGACTTGATTTCTCGGTGATCGAATATTCGACGACAGATACTTTGACCGATCGGGTATTCCACGACTTTGTGCGGCCATTTAATTTGGAGCGAGGGCCGCTGTTGCGAGCAGCCATTGTCACATTGCCTGATGGAACGCATCATTTGATGATTGATATGCACCACATCATCACAGATGGCTTGTCGTACAATATTATGTTGCGCGACTTTATGAGCTTGTACCGAGGACAGCCATTGCCACAGTTGCGCTTACAGTACCGAGACTTTGCAGAATGGCAGCAAGGCGAAGCGCAGCAAAAGGAAATGGCTCGACAAAAAGAATTCTGGCGTTCGGAATTTTCCGACCTACCTCCGGTGCTGGATTTACCGCAAGACCATGAGCGCCCACAGGTGAAGACCTATGCGGGCGATACGTTCGAACGGCAACTGGACGAGGCTCTTTACGCCCAGTTGAAGTCTTTGGCTCGTCGTTCTGGCTCGACCATGTACACGGTTTTATTGTCTGCTTTTCAGATAATGTTGAGTCGGCTGGGGCGGCAAAGGGACTTTGTCGTGGGGACACCTGTGGCAGGTCGTCAGCATGCTGATTTGGAGCATATGATTGGCTTTTTTGTCAATACGATTCCCATTCGGATGTCATTGGATGGTGATTTGACCTATTTGGATTTTCTAAAAAAGCTTCAACCAAAAGTTGTCGATTGCTTCGCCAATCAACTGTTTCAGTATGAAGAAATGGTGGATGAGTTGAAGATTGTTCGTGATTCCGGCCGCAATCCTTTGTTTGATGTATTGTTCACTTTTGAAAATTTTGTAGAGGAAGCTACTGCAGCTACTGCAGCTACTGCATCGGAGGGTAGTGGTGGTTCTGGATTGCAGATCGCAAAATTTGATTTGTCGTTGCTGACTTCCGAGTCCGGAGGATTGCTTCAATTACAGTTCGAGTTTTCGACTGATTTATTTGAGCAAAAGACAATCGAGCGATTTACCGCTTATTACGAAAACATTCTCCGCAGCATCGTTGCCCATCCGAATGCAAAGCTTTCCTCCATCAAATTTTTACCAGATGCAGAAAGACAGCATTTGCTGCACACACTCAATCCTTCGCCAACTGCCTATCCAACGGACAAGACGTTGGTCGACTTGTTTGAAGCGCAGGTGGATAAAAATCCAAAGAATACAGCCATTGTGTTTGAAGGACGTTCCTGG
>JBCCSZ010000513.1:0-2271 GCA_039199225.1 Bacteroidota bacterium | reverse complement strand
TTGATTGAAAATGCCTAATTATAAGTAGGAAAAGATCATGGAAAATTAGGATAGCAATGAAAGATCAATTATTCGATCTTTACATCGACAATATACCTGCAGTTCTTTTTAAGCTTTGCAGATATTTACGCTCTCTGATTGGTCAAGGGAGCTTTCGGGAGACGGAAATTCTACTCGGAAGCTCCCTTTCTTATGTTGGATACTGGATGGATGAAGTTATTGCGTGGGCAATTTTGTCTAAGCACTTATTTAAATCGCCAGCGGTACGTCAGGCCGCCATTGAATTCGGTGAACCCCTCGGCACCGGGCGACTCGTTTTTCACCCGCCGGTTGACTAAGGAAATGGACAGGCCGAAGTCGTGCTTTTTTAAGATGGTATACTGTAGATTGGACTGTAGACTCCAAATGCTATTGGTGAATTTTCCGTTGGTCGCGATGTTGACAAAGGAGGTGGCGGCGGTTAGTTTCATCTTATCTTCCAAAAAAGGTTTACTCAAACTGAAGGAAGGCGAGAGGGAGAGGATGTTTAGCAAGGGAATGTTGTTGTAGTTGGCCATTAAGGAGGTGGACAGCGTGAGCTTTGAGTCCATAAATACATAGGTGTGCATCAGGTTGGCTAGGTAGTTACTCGTCAGTTGGTCTGCACGAACTTCGTCGTTTTCGATGCTGTTGGAGCGGCTGAACGAAAATAGCGCAGAGTACATGGAGTTCTTTTGCTCGCCGGCTGCATAGGTACCGGAGAGGCTGGCGTTTTGACTGACTTGGGAGAGAATAATAGAGTCGATGGGAACAACTGGCAAAGTGACGGCTCGCATTTTATTGGTAGTTCTAAAGTTGGAGTAGGACGCATTGATGTTGATGCGATCGGTGGGGGATACGGTGGCGTTGAGTGAGCCGATGAATCGTTTGGCATTATTGGCCTCTGTGCCGCGCAAGTCATTGCGCTGGATACCGACGTTGGCTGTCAGGACGACCTTCCGCTGAAGCAAATCTGTTTTGGTACTAACGGTCCAGTTCTCAAAGTCATTATTGAAAAACAAAGCACCCAAGGTTCGATAGCCCGGATCGACCCATTCGTGATTGACCTGTATGTTTCCAAACTTGAGATTCAGACCGATGCTGTTTTTAAAAGCATTGTAAAAGCCTGAAGTATTGTTGATGTTGAATAGGCCGCCATAGGATTTTAGGAATCCAACATCGAGGCTGTCAATACTCGGGGCAAAAGCATCTCGGGTCAAAGCACTGCCCGCCCATTCGGAAGCAAAGTAAAAATATTTGCCGAAGCTCTTTTTACCACTGAAGCTGACGATCATATTGTCGGCGGGTGTGATGAATAGATTTTCTTGTACGGGAGGAATGGAATTTTTATCGTCCCATCCACGAAATACCATGAGGTAAATGTTGTCGCGTCCATCATCGTAACCGATTTTAACGCCCCAACCCATTCGTTTGTAAGTCGGGTCGATGCTTTGCAAGCTGTTGAGGTCTTCCGCCACTGCGCGTTGCAATCGGCCGTACATGGCGCTGAAGCGAAAGTTGCCTGGGCGCAGTTCTGTTCCAATACCATAAAAACTATGCCCGGATAGGGTGTATGGTGAAAAGGTCAAACTCCTGTTGCCAATATGGAGTGTTCCCCATTTGTAGGAGGGGCTGATGCCGAAAAGGGCAAACTGTGGAAGTCGGTAAGATGGGAGTCGATACTGATAGACGGTCCGGCCATTGGAGTAATTGAGCGAAAAGGGGATGTTGATGTGTTTGAGGATGTTCAAATTGAAATTGGCGCTCAGCAGCATATTGTAAGGATTGGTGCGCCGGGGAATTCCCGTGATGGCATTGAAATCAAATCGCGCATTGAAACCACCTGTCAGCTTGATGGGGTCCTTCTTGATTTGTTCTTTCAACTTTTTAAAACCCTTCGCTTTTTGAAGCAACTGTTCTACGTCTTGACCACGGGCCGAGAAGGAAAGGCCGATGAACAATGCGACCAATAGAATAGATGAGAAACTCCGAACAGTTTTCATGAGCTGGATTGTTTTAGTTTAATAGCTTTTTATTTTGCCCAACAAGTTAAGTGAATTTTTTAGTAATTTCAAGTATTTTTTATTATGGGATATTTAATCTGTAAGACTGCGTTTTGGTAGTTTGTTGTTAGGCGATACAGGCTCTTTTGTTCATTTTTAGCTTGATTATTTGGTTTGTTTTTAAGATGTTGATTATGAGTTGTTTATGAAAATTTGAACAGCTGGTAAAAGGTTATTTTCAGAATATTTT
>JBCCSZ010000512.1:0-2378 GCA_039199225.1 Bacteroidota bacterium | reverse complement strand
GTATAGAGTACAACTCAATACGGCCATAAATGTCAGAAGCAAAAATGCTACTTTGAGTACAAATAGAGTTTTAGTTGACTTAAAATTTGATAGAGGTAAACAATGAAAATAATAGTAAGGACTTTTTTAATTTTTCATCTTTATTTCATCAGTTACTCAGTTAATAGTCAAGATATATTGAGTAATGTGCAAATAAAGTATAACATCTCAACGGAGTCTAGTACACCTAGTAGTACTATCACTGTCAGTATGTTAGAAGGATTAAAAATGATGTCTTTTAATGATAATAAAAATCAAATTAAGGTTACTACGATCAGGGATTCCGATAACCACAGTTTTGGTTTGTTCATTCAAGCAAATAATATTCGAGCAAAAATATTAGATGTGAATGATTGGCATGATGGAGAAATTAGTGGCTTACAAATATATCCCATCAAGGATACAGTGATTCTAGGATACGCATGTAGTTCTGTCAAAATAATGTTTCAATCAATTGTTTTAGCAGAGGTTCATTTTACAAAATCGCTTCTTACAAGACATTCCTTTTTTTCTAAAGGAATATTAAAGGAAAATAATATCCCACTAATGATTGTTACATACAATGATGATAAGACAAAAAGTATAGTAAAGGCGGTACAAATTACTACAGACATTAGCAAAAAAAATGTACTGCCTTTCGGCTACACTGAAATGACATTTGAAAGATTTAAAGAAAAAGCTGGATATATTGGAGACCTACGAAGATTCTTTGGTCTTCTGATACCTTGAAAGATGATAAACACCAAGCACAAGCTCCTACAGAACCTCAATACCCTATTGATGGCTCACGCCCTGCACCTGCTTAGCTTCTGGCTGCTTTTCAGCCGATCGCTGGAGACGGATGGTAGGGAGGACAGTTGGAATTTACTCATGGGAATGGCATCCGTCATTCCCATGATTCCAGTTGCTTACATTCTTTCGATGGCCAGCCTTTATTGGCTCCTTTTTTATCTGGTCTTTCGCAGCGCAGGAGGCGGAATCAAATACACCTTCATCAGAAATGGGCTGCTGTATTTTCCATTGGTATTTTTCCCCTGGACGTACGCCTACCCTAGCCTGCTGGGCATGACGTTGGACAGCTATCCTATTTTCAGTCTGGTCTTATTGTTGCTTGGTATGGTCCTTTTCACCTTTGTGCGGAAGGAGCAGATGCAGACGGAGTAATGATGGAAAACCATCGAGAGCATTAGTGTGTAGGTCTAGAAAACCGGAATTTCCAAACGCTCCACAGCAATAAAATGACCAAGGCGCCCAGCGATGGCAGAAGCCAGGGAGGGAGGCCCGACCGCCACACCTTCAATGGAGTCGTTTGTCCATAGGTGGTAAAGGCACCCCAGAAGAAGGGATGTTGGTAATATTTTTCGGCCGATTGGAGGTACGACAGTTTGGACAGCCGAAGGGCTTCACTGCGACCGACTTCCTCTTTCAAGCTGCGGTAAAACTGTTCCATGATCTTGGCGGTTGCACAGTCGTCGACCGACCAGCGGCTCAATACACAGCTGGCACTGCCGGCCTGTATGAACCCCCTTGCCAAGCTCATGACGCCCTCGCCTTTCAGCAATTGTCCGGAGCCTGTATTGCAAGCACTCAAGACAACCAGCTCGGCATTTGTACGGCTGTTGAATAAGTCGTGCTTAGAGATGTAGTCGTCTGCCAGAAATATTTTATCATCAGTAAGGCTGTTCTCATCGATGCAGGCGTGGGTGGCCAGGTGTACAATTTGACTGGACGGCAGCAACAGATCAAAGGTATTTTTATGTGCCTGCTTACCCAGTAACGACTGCCCCCCTATCAAATTTTGGATGGTTTGTACCTCTTGCTGATTACAAGCCAATGGTTTCAAAGCAGTGGCTCGGCAATTTACCGGCTCGGCCTCTTCCGTACTTCCGATGAAAATAGGTGCTAAGCCAACAAATCCTTGACGGTAGCTGCCGCTGTTTCGCTGCCGATTTTTGATATGCATAATCGCTGAATAATCGTAACTCAAGGTGTAATGCTCTAGCACATAATCCAGGTTTTTTACAGAAAAATTTGGCTTCGTAGAAAGAGGCGGATTCATTAACAGCAGTTCAAAAGGCAAATGGTTGAGCTGATAATCAGGGATAAGGATGAGAGAAGATACAGACGTTGGAAGTTGTTTCAAGGCCGGGGCCAGCAGCTGTTCGTATAGAGTAAAGGCTGTTTTGGTGTACTGCTCAAAATTGTTTGCCAATTCTTGGTCGGAAGGCAAACTGGAAACGGCCTGTCTCAATTGCTCGATTTGTTCATTGAGCTTGGAGGAATACGCTACGGAAAAGACCTCCATTTGGGTTTCTGTCAATAGGAAAATATAGATTTTT
>JBCCSZ010000511.1:0-2408 GCA_039199225.1 Bacteroidota bacterium | reverse complement strand
GTGCTTTTTGTTGTGCTCCTCGCTTTTGTTGGATGAGCAAGGCCTTTCGTTTGGCCAATCCATTTTCCAAAGATACTTTATAATCGCCATCTACCAGCCTATTGAACAGGGACAATTCCTCTTTTGTTTGTTCGCGCTTGTCGTGGATGCTTGGTATGTTGTAGACCAACTGGCCTTCCCGAAAGATGGGAACCAGCAAATCTTCTCCGGCAGGCAAAGGTTTTTTCAAAGGTTCCAGTAGGTCGTAAATGATGTCTTCCTGAACCTGTCCATCGATCAACACCCGGCGGACTTGCTGGCAACCTGGGTTGGAGGTTTTGATGGGATTTTCGGATAATTTGACCCGGTCTTCCCACTGGCCCTGGGCGTTTTGAATGGCTGCTAGTTTGTAAACGCCACCTAGTGCGCCTTGGCCTTTGCCTGTGACCAAGCGCGTTCCGACGCCCCAACCATCTATTCTGGCACCAGCTGTTTTGAGGGCTGTGATCTTATGTTCGTCCAGGCTGTCGCTGGCAAAAATTCGAGCATTGGCAAAGCCTGCTTCGTCCAACATGCCTCTGGCCGTTATGCTCAAGGCTGCCAAATCCCCACTGTCCAGGCGGATGCCGATGATTTCATGCCCCGCCTGGCGGAGTTCTCGGGCCGTCTGAATGGCATTGCGTACCCCCTGGATCGTATCATAGGTATCCACGAGTAGAATGCAATTGTTCGGCATGGCCTTGCTGTAAGCAGTAAAGGCTTCTGGCTCGGAGTCAAAGCTCATCACCCAGGAGTGGGCGTGAGTTCCCCTGACTGGAATGTCGTACAGCTTACCGGCCAATACGTTGCTCGTGGCTTGGCAACCACCGATGTAGGCCGCTCGACTGGCGGACAAGGCACCATCGATACCTTGCGCCCTCCTCAGACCAAAATCAATTACTGAATCGCCTGCTGCTGCCAATCGAATGCGGGCCGCCTTACTTGCGATCAATGTCGAGAAGTTGACAATATTCAACAGTGCAGTTTCTACCAATTGTGCTTGCAACAAAGGACCTTTGACGCGGAGCAGGGGCTCGTTTGGAAAGACTACTTTGCCTTCCGGAATGGCGTCCACATCGCAGCGGAAGCGAAAGCGCTGAAGGTAGTTTAGAAAGCTTTCATCGAAAAGTGCTTGACCATCGGCTCCCTTCAGCCGCCCGAGGTAATGGATGTCTTCCGTAGAAAAGGACAGCTGCTGCAAGTACTCAATTGCCGGCTGCAAGCCACAGCTTATGGCCAAAGGGCCACCAAAAGGTTGCTTTCGATAATACAGATGAAAGATGGCAGAACGATCGTACAGGCCGCTTTTCCAATAGCCGTAAGCCATCGTTAGCTGGTAAAGGTCGGTCAGTAGCGTCAGCTTATGTCTGTAGAGTTCGTTTAGAATCTCCTTGTTCATATCACTTAGTTTAAAATCAAAACTAAGTCTTTTTTTAGGAATGTGCAAATCTATTTTGAAAGAATATTCCAGGGTGGGGCAGCGGTACAATAGCCATCAAATAGCTGGCGTTTAAAAAGAACCTGAGAATAGACTTGTTTGTTAAGGAAATCGAGAACATTAGAAGAACCTAACTTATGCCTAAGATATTTACAACTGCTGCCGTGTTGCTAATCCTTGCCCTGGGCTTTGGGAAGTGGGAAGAGTTTAAGTCGTACGATGGGCGATTTCGGATTATGGTACCGGGGCCTTTGGAGTTGCGGACCAAACAAATCGAGACGGAGATTGGAGATATTTACTACCATACTTACATGCTGCAATCGAATGACGACCAGGCTGATAATCTGGTCTATATGATCAGCTATTGCGACTATCCGGAGGGGTCTGTGCATTCGGATTCTACTGCTTTATTGGAAGAATTTTTCGATACGACTGTTGAAACGGCCATGTCGAGTGTCAATGGCAATTTGCGCTACTCTTCCAAGGTACAACTCAAGGATTATCCCGGCCGTATTTGGCGCATCGATTACAACGACGACCAGGCGGTCATCAAAACCAAGTGCTTTTTGGTTGGATCGCGTTACTATTCTATACAAGCCATTACGGTAAAAGACCGAAGCCTTAATCCGGCCATGGACCGCTTTTTTGACTCCTTTGAATTATTGGAATAAAACCTGCCCAAAGACTTTTACAGGTATAAAATGAGCGCTTTGCAATTGAGCATACAAGACGCTTGCTGCTGCTGCGGTCCGTGTAGTTTATCGGTCTGAAAAGCCGCCGAGCCATTTTCGATTTGGAAAGTTGGATAAATTTAACTTTTTTAAGTCGAGTTTTGATCCCAGCTTTGAGATGGAAATCGCAACTTGAATTTTTTAGCTGACAAAGAACACAACCAAATTATTGATGAAGAAAGCAGTATTTCCGGGATCGTTTGATCCGATAACGATTGGCC
>JBCCSZ010000510.1:0-2414 GCA_039199225.1 Bacteroidota bacterium | reverse complement strand
TTTACAAATTCCTTGTGAGGCCGAATTCTCGTTCAACCGCCCATATATAACATTTTAATTTCGAAAACTGTGCGATTAAAAATCCGTGTAAAAAATGTTATTAAATGTTTTTATTCCGTTTTCACACCCCAAAAACTGTGACTTCATTTTTTGAACTTCTCTCCATCTAACGGTAAGAGTCTGTCAATCGATAATAGTCATTCATCACCATTATGAAGTTGTTCTTATCCTCATAATTGGAAAACAGACTTGCAGACCCACCATCTTTCAGGCGTATTTGAAGGTCGTGACCTTCTCTGAGCCACTTAAAAACAGAGGCTGCAAAATCGTATTGCCCCTGCTTGCCAGGGTTGGTCAGCACGACAGGCGCAAGGCTGGTATCTTTCTCCACTGATATTGCATAGGGCGTGGCAATCTGCTCGAAGCCATTGTCTTCCACCAAAACGTAAGCCTCATCTTGCATCCAATTGTTGACAATCACCGGACGCAGTACTGGACGCTTTTTGACTTTGGAGTAGCGCCGAAGTCGGTAAATGTCCATATTTCCACTTTCCTGTCGCTCATGGTAATAGTGCGTACTTCTTATATTGCGGAAGTAAAGTCGGGATGGATCTGTGGTGCGAAAAATCTTTTCCCCGCTGGTTTCTTGAGGCTGGGGATTGTCACAGGCTATAAATGCGAGAATAAAGAGGATGGGCCATGCATTTTTCATAAAATTGTGTACTTTAAGGCTTTCTTGCGATCAATGTTTCTCAATTCTTGCGCTGATGTCCAGCTCATAGGCAGCGCGAATATTAACTCAACAGTATGCGACTCATAAAGTTTTTAACAGCTCTTTTATTGACTGCCGCCTTTTGTTATGCTCTGAATCGTTCTTTTCCTGGTTCGCAGAGTGCCATTCCTGCTTTGGGCCAGCTGTTCTGTCCCTTCACTGGCTTTTGGCAAAATGCCGAAGGCAAAAGCAGTTTAAGCGATCGACAATTCAACTTCCCAGAGCTCTCCGCCCCTGTCAAGGTATACTTTGACCAGCGGAAAGTCCCACACATTTTTGCGGACAACCTGAAGGATGCCGTGTGTGTACAGGGCTACGTTACAGCTAGGGATCGGCTGTTTCAAATGGACCTGAGTACCCGTGCTGCAGCCGGAAGACTATCAGAAATGCTGGGTGCCAGAACCTTGGAATTCGACAAGCGGCAGCGCCGCATCGGCATGGTCATGGCTGCGGAAAACACCCTGAAAAATTGGGAGAAAAATCCAGATGACCTAGAGCTGATTCAGTCTTATGTTAAGGGCATCAATACATATATCTCTTCTTTGAGCCCCAGAGACTATCCTGTCGAATACAAACTGCTGGACTTCAGCCCAGAGCTTTGGACGCCCATGCGCTGTGCCTTGCTGATGAAAAATATGGATTTGACCCTTTGTGCCAGAGAAGAAGACCTGGAAACCACCAACGTCTTGCAAGCATTGGGCCGCGAGACTTTCGACTACCTATATCCGCTGTTCAATCCCAAAACAAGCCCGATTATTCCCGCTGATAGAGAATGGGATTTTGAGCCACTAAATGTGTACAACGACAGCCTCTCCAAGCCGATGTTTGGTGAGTATCGCCATCGGGTACTCGATGAGGTGCCAGACAACATCGGTAGCAACAACTGGGCAGTAGATGGCAGCAAGACGGCTTCCGGCAATCCCATCCTTTGCAATGACCCTCATTTGCGTTTGACGCTGCCATCGATTTGGTACGAGGTGCAATTCCATCTGGCAGAAAGTAATTTTTATGGCGTTTCGCTACCGGGCTTTCCAGGTGTTGTAATTGGTTTCAATAAGGACATTGCCTGGGGGATGACCAATGCTGCATTGGATTTATTGGATTGGTACAAAATCCAGTGGCAAGACGATCAAAAAAGCAAATATTTGTACGATGGCCAAGTCAAGGAAGTCCTCTACAAAATAGAGCCTTACAAGGTCAAAGGACAAGCAGACGTAATGGATACGGTACGTTACACCGTTTGGGGTCCCATCGCTTACGACGATCCCGAAAGCTCTCACTACGACCTGGCGATCCGCTGGCTGCCACACCAGGCGGGAGGTAGCGCCATCCAAACCTTCAAGGGGCTTTCCAAAGCAACGAATTACGACCAGTATCGCTCTTCGCTGAACAACTTCAGAACACCGCCACAGAACATCGTCTTTGCCTCCAAAGAAGGAGAAATTGCATTGACCATACAAGGGCAATTCCCCATGCGACGCCCAGAGCAAGGGCGCTTCGTACTGGATGGCAGCACTTCCGAAAGCGCCTGGAAAGGGACCATTCCCATCAAACACAACCCATCCATCAGAAATCCGGAAAGTGGCTTTGTATCTTCTGCCAATCAGCGTTCTACCGGCCCCTCCTACCCCTACAATTACCA
>JBCCSZ010000509.1:0-2433 GCA_039199225.1 Bacteroidota bacterium | reverse complement strand
GGCTGGTGTATTGCTCATTGACCTCCCATATTTTCTCCTCAATGTAGCGCAGGCGCTCCTCTGTAATAGACTCATCCGTGCCAAGCGGCAACTCTAGGCTGGCCGTAATCACATCCTGGTCAATCGTTGGAAAGAAGGTTCCTTTGATGGTGCCATTGCCCAATGCGCCGATGGTCAAATACATAGCAACAAAAACGAGTAGCACCCCTACAATCGGGACTTTGACAAAAAAGTTGATAACTCCTTTGTATACCTTATCTCTAAACCAAATCAGCGAGTTGTTCGTCCATTGGGTGAGCTTCCAAGGCTTGTACGTGCGCGTCAGGGCTTTGGAGCGAGCAATGTGGATGGGCAGAATGAGCATGCTTTCGAGCAAGGCGACAAAGAGTGTTGCGCAAACCACAAAGCTGATGTCGGAGAAGAAGTCGCCGAGCTGTCCGTCCAGAAAGAAGAAAAGGGAGAAGGCCAAGGCCGTTGTGGCCAGCGAGGATAAAATTGCTGGTAGAACTTCCGTTGTCCCTTCGATGGCGGCTTGCAAGGGCTTTTTGCCATCCTGAAATTGTTGGTAAATATTTTCCGCCACTACAACACCGTCATCCACGATTACCCCTAGCACGATGATGAGTCCAAAGAGCGATACCTGGTTGATGGTCAGGTCGTAAAAATTGGAAAGAATGAACATCCCCAATAAGGCCACTGGAATTTTGAAGGCTACCCAAAAAGCAATGCGGGGATTTAGGAACAAGCCCAAAACGATCAACACCAAGAGGATACCTTGCCAGGCATTGTTTTGCAAAGTTCCAATGGCATCCGACAGTGAAATCGCCTTGTCTTCTATGACCACCAGCTCTAAGCCATCGTGCTGTGCATTGAACTTTTGTACGTAGGCATTGACATCGGCCGCATTTTGCAGGATGTCTTCTTCGCTTCGACTGAATATCTTGAGCGTTACAGCGGCTTGGCCATTTACGAATGTTTTCTCTGGCTTATCGCTGAACTGATCGACAACTTCGGCCACATTTCGCAGATAGACAATCTTGCCATCCGGACTGGCTTTCAGCGGAATGTTCATCAACCCATTGGCGTAGTACTTCCGATTGTCGAGGCGAATCAGCACCTTTTGTTTGTCGGTTTTGATTTCACCACCGGAGGACTTGATATTGGCCGATTGAATGGCGCGGGCCACCTCATCAAAGGTCAGCTGATAGGCCCTGAGCGATTGTTCCCGAAGTCGCACCTCTATTTCTTCTTCTGGAAATCCACTGATGAACACTTTGGATAAATTGGGTGAAAAGGTCAATTCATCCTTGATGTGTTTGGCGTGATCTTTCAATACGCTGAGGTCTTCGCCGCCCACTACGCCCAGTGTCATGGTGTAGTTGAGCTTTTCCTCCTTTACGACAATCGGCGGTTCGACACCCCTTGGGAAAGTTGTAATTTGATCGATGGCATTGTTGACATCTTGGATGACTTCGTTGGCGTCGGCATCTTCCAGCAGTTCCACTCGGATTAGTGCAAAGCTCTCGCTGGATTTGGAAGTGACGCGGTCGACACCGTTGAGTCCGTCTAGTTTGTCTTCGATCTTATCCACCACTTCTTCCTCTACCTCTTGTGGGGAGGCCCCTTGATATACCACGCTGACCGAAATGAAATTGATTGGTTCTGGTGGTAAAAAGTTGGACCGCATGCCCCCGATGGTCAGCAAGCCAACGACGATGATGAGTCCGACGATGATGTCGACCGTCCGAGGTTTCTGAGCTAGTCTTTCAATTATCTTTTTCATTAGTTCAAGGCTACTTTTTGACCTACGACAGGCAGTTCGAAATTATTTAGAATGACTTGGTCTCCTTCGGTCAAGCCGCGTACGACGACTTCATCGGTCAGAAAATCTATGGCTTCGACGGTTTTGGACTGGATGACATCGTCTTGGAGCAACAGCACATGGCCATTCCTGCTGATAGCCGAGGAAGGCAAAGTGACGACATCTTGGTAAGCACCCACTTGGAAGGTCCCTTCGAGGTACATGCCTTGACGGATGTTTTTGCCACTGAGCTGAAAGTAGACTGGGATGTTTTGGGTTTGCGGGTCGATGATGTTGTTTTTTCGCACGACCACGCCCCTATATTCGCCTGCGATGGCATTGCTGGTAAAAGTAATTTTGGTGCCGATGCGGAGTTGTTCTGCCGTAGCTAAATTCACACCTGCCTCCAATTCATAGCTGTAGCGGTTGATGATGGTTCCCAGCGGTTGTCCTGGACTCACCAAGCTTCCGATGTCGATGTTCGACTGGATGACGATGCCACTGTAGGGTGCATAGATGCTGTATTTTTTCAACCTTTCCTCTGCCGCCTTGATCGCGTAGTACTGACTGTAAATCTGATAAGTCGTCACGTAGTATTTTTCTTTTTTGGACAGGGTTGCAGGGAGTGGGGG
>JBCCSZ010000508.1:0-2462 GCA_039199225.1 Bacteroidota bacterium | reverse complement strand
GTCATTGCAGTGCTGGCTTATTTCCTCATAGGTGGAAGCATCAGTCGCCCCAAGAGTCGAAAATTTGAAGCTGGCGACGGATCGATCAACATAGAAAATGTGGAGGAAAACATCCACGAATCAGATTTGGAGGGTTTCATCCGGCAAGCATTGGCCGAGGGTAACTTTGCACTAGCTGTAAGACTTTACTACCTGGCGGTTATCAAAGAACTGTCTCTAAATAAAAAGATAAAGTGGAAGAAGGATAAGACAAACCGGGATTATCAAAACGAGTTGCGAAGCGGACCGCTGTTTCAACCTTTTAAGCGGGCAACCCGCATATTCGAGCGGGTGTGGTATGGCAATGGGCAATTGGACCAACAGAGCTTTGAACAGTTGCAACCAATTTTCCGTGGATTGATAGATCGCGTTCAAAAAGGTTAATTTCATTGAATCCAATATGCTGAAAGATAAAAGACCATATTACCTTTTCGGAGCTGCAGCCTTACTGCTGTTGGCCTTTTTTCTGGTCATTAGAAACAGCTCAGATCGATTCGATTGGAACGAAACCTATGAAGAAGAAGCCAAGGACCCATACAATACCTTTGTCATTTACCAACTGATGCAAAACTATTTTGAGGAGCATACCTTCAAGCCGATCAAAAACAGCATTACCGAGGAACTTCCGATCCGCACCAATGATAAGGCCAACTATGTTTTTGTTGGAGAAGCCATGTTTATGGATACAGCCTCCGTCAGCCGCCTGTTGAAGTTTGTCGAAAACGGCAATGACGCCTTTATCTCTAGCAAGACCATTCCCTACGATCTAATGTTTTACGTCTACTACGAAGAGTGTAACGATAACTACTGGGAAGACTATTCCACCTTGAAGGATACAAGTGTGGTTTTGAACATGACGCATCCAAGTTTGAAAGACAGCATCGGTTTTGAGTACAGATACGTCTATCGCAATATCCCCAAGAGATACCGCTGGCAATACATCGATTCCGTTTATTTCTGTGAAGAAGAATACAGCCTGGTGGAATTGGGAACCCTGAATAGCGATCACCCCAATTTTGCAAAGGTGAAATATGGCGAGGGGCATTTTTACCTCCACACAACGCCTATTGCATTTTCAAATATCCAGATGAAGGACCGGATCGGCATCACCTATGCCAATAAGGTCTTTACACACTTGGAGCCAGGTGATATTTATTGGGACGAAAAAAGCCGGGTAGAAGAATCTGTCGGCCGTCGCTACAACCAAATGCAGAGCCAAAGTTCCAACCGAGGGCTGGCCGGTGAAAGCCCACTCAAATACATTCTGGCACAGCCTCCATTGGCCTGGGCCTGGTATCTGATGTTGGCCGTTGCACTGCTCTATGTACTATTCCGAGCCAAACGCAAGCAGCGCATCATCCCAGTTTTACAGCCCAATACCAATACATCCATGGAGTTTTTGTCGACCATCGGCAGTCTCTATTTTCTGCAGAACGACCACAAAAAGATGAGTGTTCAAAAAATGAAACTCTTCTTAGGATTTGTTCGCGACCGCTATTACCTACCGACTTCTCAGCTGGATGAAGCTTTTGTAGATAAGCTGTCTGCCAAGTCAAACATACCGAAGGTAATTATTGAAAAAATACTCTTGATCAATCAGAATATTGAAAGCTCTTCCTTCGTCTCTGAACAGACGTTGATCGACTTTCACCTCGAAATCGACAAGTTTTACAAAAACTGCAAATAGCATTAAAATTGGACTTATGAACATCGACGACCCTAATGAGATCGAAAAAATAGAGCCAGATGGAATGGAGCAGGAAGAACTGGTTCCCGACATTCCTTCGATGCCCGATATGCCAAAGATAGAAAATACGCCTGAGCAATGGCAGCAAAATCGCTTGGACTTGTCCAAGCTCGAACAAGCCGTTGACCGCATCAAAGCCGAACTCGACAAGTTGATTATCGGGCAAGGCCATATGATCGACCAACTTTTGGTGGCTCTCTTTTCCGGCGGCCACGTCTTATTGGAAGGTGTTCCGGGTATTGCCAAAACCCTGACGGCCAAATCGCTGGCTCGCGCAATGGCAGTTGGTTTTTCGAGGATACAGTTTACACCCGACCTGATGCCAACAGATGTCGTTGGTACGAATGTATTCAATATTCAAACTTCTGAATTCAGCTTTAATAAGGGGCCTGTTTTTTCAAATGTCATTCTGATTGATGAAATCAACCGCGCTCCTGCCAAAACCCAAGCTGCTTTGTTTGAAGTCATGGAAGAATTCCAGGTCACGGTCGACGGCAAGACCTACCCTATGGATTTCCCGTTTATGGTCATGGCCACCCAAAACCCCATCGAGCAGGAAGGTACTTACAAGCTCCCAGAGGCCCAGCTGGATCGGTTTTTATTTAAGATCAATATCCAATATCCCTCTCTTGATGAGGAGAAAGCCATCCTGCGTCGCTTCCGCAACGATTTTGGT
>JBCCSZ010000507.1:0-2522 GCA_039199225.1 Bacteroidota bacterium | reverse complement strand
TGTCATCATGTGTGATGCCGATGTCGATGGTAGCCACATCGTTACGCTGATCCTGACCTTCTTCTTTAGATACATGAAGCCGCTGATTGAGAATGGCTACATTTACATTGCTGCGCCGCCGCTCTACCTGGTCAAAAAAGGTAAGCAGTTCCGCTATTGCTGGAATGAAGAAGAGCGGGCAGAAGCTGTTGCGACCTATTCCTCCAGCGAAAATGACAATTCTGTCAAAGTACAGCGCTACAAGGGATTGGGAGAGATGAACGCCGAGCAACTCTGGGAAACAACGATGGACCCCGATACCCGCATTTTGCGACGGGTGACCATCATGGATGCCCTGGAAGCTGATCGAGTTTTCTCCATGCTCATGGGGGACGAAGTGCCTCCACGCCGGGCCTTCATCGAGGCCAATGCCAAATACGCCAACGTCGACGTTTAAGATACATAGACTGCCGGATCAAACGTTCTTTTGGTTCGGCAGTCGCTTTTAGTCCCATTCCTCAGCGGACCTTCCGCCCTTTCCAGTGGTATTCCTTTTTTAGATTGCTCAATGTCCCTACAACCACAATGTAGAGTGTATGCATCAATTGTGCAGGGAAGAAAATGCTCAGTAAATCTCTTCGGTCAAAGAAGTGAGCCATGGTGCCAAGCAGAGCGTAATCGGCGATGGATTTTCCCAACAACTGCATGAGGAAAAGCCAAAGTGCTGCGTATCCGATGAAGGGAATAAGTACAAGGCTAAAGAGGATGTTGCAGCAAAAGAGAAAGACTACACCCAGCATGGCGATTACTTGCCACTCGTGGTAACTCCCTGATTTAGAGCCCCAACGGATGCGTTGTTGCACAAATGTCTGGTAAGTAGGTTGTGCTTTTGTTTGGACAGTGGCTAAAGGATTTTTGATGTACCCAATGCTGTCGGGGAAGCGGGCAGCAACCTTTTGCATCAACAGCATATCATCACCAGAGGCCAGGTGGTCGATCCCGCTAAACCCACCAACGAGTTCGAACGTCTCCCGTTCATAAGCCAGGTTGGCACCGTTGCACATACGCATAAACCGCCCCTGTATGCCCGCCCCTGTAATGCCCATCATCCCTAGAAAATCCAGTGATTGAAAGCGTTCAAGGAGACTTTTTTCTCGGAAAAAATTCACAGGTGCAGCGATGAAGCGCTTGCGATGGGTTTGGTAGTAAGCCGCGTGAAAGCGCAGCCAGTCAGTAGGGACCCTGCAATCGGCATCCGTGGTCAGTATGAGTTGCCCTTTAGCCATACCAATGGCTGTTTCTATGGCTTTTTTCTTATGTGACTGGATGGATTCCCCTTTTACAAAATCCTTCAGCTGTATGATTTGTAGCTTGGAATACTGATGGGCCAATTGCTGTAAAAGCCCAAGGGTATCATCGGTTGAATGATCGTCGACTACAATGACTTCGAATAGCTCTGTGGGATACGATTGATTAAAGACTGTTCGAACACATTCTTCGATATTTGCTGCTTCGTTTCGAGCAGGAATAAGAATGCTGATTTGGGTATTGGGCTGAAAATCTTCTGATGGTTCAAATATTGGAATTTTGTTCCAGTGGTAGAGATAGCGAGCCATCAGCAAGCCATAGAGGATGGTCAGTAATACAGAAGCTACCAGATAAATGGACCACAAGCCGCTTAGCCCTTGTTGTTGAAAAAGCGGTCGTAATCATTGTCGTCCTTTTCGGCAGAAGGTCGGCGAGGACGCTCAAGAGGTGGAAGCTCCAAAGGTGTTTCCGGGATTTCGTCGACTTCTTCAAAATCGACATATTCACCTGCTACCTTTTGCTCGGCTTGGGACTGAAATTGGTCTACCTTGCGATATAGATAAGCTTTGACAGCAAGAAAGCCAGCAATTACTGGAAAACCCACGACTGTCAGTAAAATAGCCCCTAGACCCATCAAAATATTCTTTTGAAGAAGGTTAATCAGCCATTTGCCGTAGTTGAGTACCACTCTGTAATTGAGTACAAGTGCGAGAATCAATAGGACAGGAGCCAACCAACTTAGAATGGTGAAGACACCTTTGGCAATAAAGTATAGCCCGACAAGTACCAAGACCAGAAATAGAATGCTGGTGATGGAATTAAAGGGGTTGACATCGATCTTTTTATACTGATTCATAATCCTTGGTTTAAAAAGGGATTCCTTTTCTATACAAAACTCTTAAAGTTAAGGAAAGTTTGGGTTACAAAAAACTCATAGACAGCCAGGTTGTACACCCAGACGACCACAGCTAGAAGATCGACGAATGTCTAAGGCGAAGAGATGGCTCAAGAACCCGTCTGAACAAACTGCATTTCGTATAATTCCTTGTAGTGGCCTCCCTCCACTCGTAGCAACTCTTCATGGGAGCCAAACTCTTGAATATGCCCGCCGTACATCCATCATTGTTGCCCACCGGCTTTCTACTATACGGCATGCCGACAACATTTTGGTGCTTGATGGCGGGCATATTCAAGAGTTTGGCTCCCATGAAGAGTTGCTACGAGTGGAGGGAGGC
>JBCCSZ010000506.1:0-2551 GCA_039199225.1 Bacteroidota bacterium | reverse complement strand
TTCCGATGTCATTCATTTTGAGATCATCGATGGCCTTTTTATCCACCTTGGTACCATTGAGGTAAAAGATGGGGTCGATGTTCTTCGTAAGATCATCGATTGGGTCTTTGGTTTCTGTTTCCGTTACAGAGTTAGCAAGTTTGAATTTGACGGGAAGGTTGAAATAAACCGGGACCTTAGCGCCATCTTTTTCGCCTGCTGTCCAAGGCTCTGCCATTTCATTCATACTATTTACAATGCGCAGCACTTCCTTATCGCAGCCATGTCCGATAGACTTTAGAATCTCTGCATTTTGAATTCTGCCTTCTGCATTGATGATGAAACGGGATACGACTGTGCCAGTGATGCTTTTCTCTCTGGCCTCCAATGGGTATCTGATGTTTTTGTAGATGTAAGTCAGCAATTGCTTTTTGGCACACATGTCTAATTCTACACCACCTAGACCTTTGGATTCACAACCTGGAAATCTAGGCATTTGATCCACTTCCTTGAAGGCTTTTAACTCTGTTGGATTTTGGTCATAATTAATTTCGTTGTTTTTTGGGGCATCTAGCAGCACGATTAATCGATCGCCATCGGTCCTCTGATTGATCATAAATGGCAGCTTGTTATCTTTAAAAAATTGGCGGGTAATGGTGCGGACATCGTCTTTATGATCGGGATAATCTTTTTGTAATGAAAAATATATATCCGTAAGTTCCTTGTACATTTTTTCGAGTTCTACCTCACTATTTTTTGGTTGGTATTTATCGAGGGTAGCGTTCAACTTTTGACGAACTTTCTCTTTGTCAAAACCAGGCTGATCGTCAGCAATGATTGAAAAAAAGTTGTTGTTCATAATATTGTTGGTGAGTGGCTGCTTACTAGAAAAAGCCATCAACAACAAAGCAGAAATGGGTAGTAGAAAAGCGTATTTGTAAAGTGATAAACGTCGAGATTTATTACGTATCATCATTTTGATTCTCTTTTTGAGCTGTGAGTGAATAAGGTGGTTTGCCAGAACAGGTTGCGTTTGATGCTGAACCTGTCGGAGCAACAGCCGGCCGTATTGTTTCTTGCGTGTATTCTGCAATACGGCGGAGTCGGCTAGGTATTCATGAACATTGCGTGCAGATCGTTTATACAGGTAGATGGCTGGGCAGAACCAAAAGAATATCTTTAATATTTCGAGGAATAAAACATCCCAACTGTGGTAGCCGCGGATGTGCTCCAATTCGTGTCGAAGAATGGCCGTTCGCTCTTCTTCCGTCCATTGATGTGCATCGTTCCAAAACAGCCAGCGGAAAAAGGAAAAAGGGAGATGAACTTCTCGGGTATTGACCAATTGGTACTCTTCATAATCTTGAATAATTGCGTACCTTTTGAGTCGCTGGATACGCCAGATGCCTCCCAAAAAGAGCGCACTAAAAATTGCTACTCCGAGCCAGTAGAAAAGCATAAAAATATTGGTAAGCGATAGTTCTGAGGCTTTTGTTTCCGCTGTTACAACAACTTCTTCCAGGGTAACTCCCAGGTTTTGGGCAGTCACAGTAGCCTCTTCCAGATAGTAACCGATTGACTCCCCTGTTTCACTGACGGACCATTCTGGTAGTTGAATAACAGGAATGATTAAACCGAGAAAAAGGGTACAAATCAGGTAGCTTCGGTTGAGCCGAAAAAAGGTTTCCCGACTCAAGACCACCCAGTAAAGGGCATAAAACAAAAGCCAACAAACGGTGACTTGGAGTAAATAACTAGTCATAGCTAACCAATAAATATTGATGTGAATTAATCCTCGTCTTCTAGTTGACCAAGTAGCGTATTCAATTCTTCTTTGTCGATTCCCTCCTCTTTGACTAGAAAGGATACCAGCCGATTCATGGAACCTTCAAAATAGTCTGAGGCTAGTTTTTTCAAAGAAAATTTGCTGTATTCCTCCTTGGAAATGGTTGCAAAGTATTCGTACGTTCGCCCATAAGCTTTATGGTCGAGAAAGCCTTTATCGTCTAGGATGCGGGCAATGGAAGAGATGGTGCTATGGGGAGGTTTGGGTTGTGTTTGAGCGATTTGCTCAATCATATCTCTGACGGTACAACGACCCAATTTCCAGACAATTTGCATGATCTCTTCTTCAGCTTTTGTAAGGCGCTTCATAATCGATGAATTTCAGTGTTCAGTACGACGCAATGTTTGAATACATTTCAAATCTACAACGAATTTTTCAGACATGCAACGGGTTTGATCGATTTATAACGTAATTTTACGTTAAAAGATGTTTTTTCCTCTGATATGCCCTGGAAAGTTGGCTTTCTACAGTAGGTAGTTCTATGCCGCCAAAAAATCTAAATAAGTATAATATTTTAAATAAAATTGTTAAATTCGATCATTTCTGAATATCAAAACAAATAATGACGAATCTAGCCTCCTTAAAAGTCTCATTAACAAAACATGGAGCCCACAAAATTGCTTATTTAGTTGCCCAATTTGATAAAGATGATGTAATAAACCACTTAAATGGGGACTACAAAGATATAAATATAGACCCTGTTCAAACTAGAAAAATACTCTCAAT
>JBCCSZ010000505.1:0-2556 GCA_039199225.1 Bacteroidota bacterium | reverse complement strand
TTGCGCCGAGCGTTCGGCGCGCGGCGCGCCGGCTGAATTTGCCCCGGAAGTGACCAATTTCCGGGATTGGGCAAAGGAGCTTTTGAGCGATCCGGATTTTGTCATAAACACAGGCAACCTCCTGTCGATCGATGAGATTCAAATGGCCACCTACCTTGAAAAATTCCTCCAGCAAAAAATCGCTCTTCAACAAGCCACCTGGAAAACGGAAGAAGATTTACGTCGAAATTTCTTTTTCTGGTTAGGCAAAAAAGTCCCAAATGATAGCAAAGCGAGAAGTTCAACGGATGCGCTCGTTACCCCAGATTCCCTCAACGAAACTTGGCGTATCCTCCGTCAAGGCCATCGCCAAACGGGCTGAAGTACCGACGCTGTTTGCCGGCTTTGTGATCGATGCCCGACCGCATCCCATCTCTGCGATGGATTACGAAAAAGCGATGAGAGTGCTAATGTTAGAGATTCCATCGATTGCCAAGGAGTATGGCGCGAGGGAAGAGATCCCGCCAAGGATACAGGCGGAATGTGTCCGTCTGGTAATAGAGAAATTTCCAAAGATGGCCGTCGCCGAAATCCGCGAAGCATTCCGCCAGTGGTCGGTAGGAGAGATCAAAGCTTACAACGCGGAGTTCTACAAAGGGCAGTTATCAGCTGGTCAGTTAGGGCGAATATTAGCGGCCTACTGGAAAAGACGAACTCAGGTAGAATCGCAATACTTGGAAGAGGTAGCCACCCAAGAACGCAAAGACCGAATGGCCATTGAGGCGGCATCGGCCCGGGATCAATTCGAATTGGATTTTATCCAAAAACTACAGAATCCGGATGCGTTCGAAAGTTGGTTAAATGTTCCTTTCTGGTACTACAATTTTATCCTGAATCGTGGGTACATGGAGCTGTCAAAGGAAGAGGTCCAGGAGGTTTGGGAAGATGCAAAAGGATTAGCTATTGAAACACGAAAAATGACCGATAAGCTACCGGATGATTTCGAAGAAAGGCGTAAAGCGATTGCGCGGCGGTTGATGGTATTTCGGAAGATAAAGAGACAAGACTTTTGTTTTGAGCCCTGCACAATCGAAGAATGAATTTTAGCACAGACTTCAAAAATGACAATAAATGATAGTAGAAAATATTACCAAGATCACCATTTCAGTTTCTCCTGAAAATGGAGGTCTTGCCCAGCAAATCAATATTGATGTAGAGACAAAACGTAAAACTGAAAATGTCAGAGGTGTTGAGGTGATTCAAGTCTTGAATGAGGCCATTTCTATGATCCTAAATGAAATTGTGTGATGGATGAAAAACAAAAAACAACAAAGAGAAAAAAGAAGAAACCCTGCTATAGTTGTATGACCAAAAAGTGCTTGTCCAAATGGCAAATTGAAGTATTACAGCAAAAGGGTGTCCCTGTTTTTATGTTAAGTGTCGGGCATGGTTGGAATCATGGCCAGCTGATATTAAGCATCGCAGCAGGTCGTTCGAATAATGATGTGCTTTTGCACTTACAAGAAGCTGTTCGACAGATGAAGATTCATATTTCACAATCGGATTGAATTAATCGAATGGGCTTCAAAACCAGGAAGGATTGGCGAAAGGCGAAAACGGGTCCTAAAGCTGTATCTACTCAATGTAGCAATAATGGCAGTTGCAATTTCTGTAGATCAAATAGGACTTATGCAAATGTCAAAAGACAAATGGAGGTTGAGAATAAGCTAAATGATTTCCTCAAAGGGAACCTAGAGTATTTGTCACTTGAAAAATCGGAAAACTCAAACAAAGATGCATTTCAAGAAAGCAAAACAACAGGCAGCGAATCTTTCCTTTCTGCCGGCAGAAAGTAGAAAGTGCAGAAAGCAGTTTATTTAAAATTTTGAATTATGCTGATAGGATACGCAAGAGTTAGTACCAAAGACCAAAAGTTGGACTTACAAATTAAGGCATTAAGAGAAGCCGGTTGTGCCAGGATTTATAAGGAAAAAGTTTCCGGAGGTAAAGCCGATCGGCCAGAGTTTACAAAATGCTTGGAAAGCCTTCGGTAGGGCGATGTCCTGGTCTTTTATAAGTTGGACCGTTTAGGTCGAACAGTTCGCCAATTAGTTGACTTGGTCGATGAACTAGGGGGGCGAGGTGTGCATTTGAAATGTCTAACTGATCCTGTTGATACCAAATCGGCAATGGGAAAGTTCTTCATCAACCTGATGGCCTGCTTTGCAGAATTGGAACGGACCTTATTGCAAGAGCGTACTCGCGCTGGGGTTGCATCAGGCAGAGAGCAGGGAAGGATAGGAGGTCGACCAAAAGGCTTGTCTGTGGCGAATGAACGAAAAGCGATGTCTGCCTACGCCCTTGCAGCTCTTGGTGAGATGACTCCAAAGGAGATTTGTGAACAGCTTGGGATCTCAAAGACCACTTACTATAAATACCTCAAGCATGTAAAGAAACAAAAGGCAGTGCGAGAAACTCCGCAGAACAAGGCGAACAAACGCGAACGGGTTTTGCGAACTGTCAGTAAACAGATATTGGATAGTTAAAAAATTAGTACAAAATAACGAGGGTTTAAAT
>JBCCSZ010000504.1:0-2563 GCA_039199225.1 Bacteroidota bacterium | reverse complement strand
TTGTCGATCCAATTTTTTCAGATACGCTATCCAACTAATGTCGCGCATTTCCTGAAACTTGATTCGCACCGGCAAGGTATTCAAAAAGCAACCCAATACCTTATCGGCATCCTCCACCATCGGACGGTTGTTGGATACAAGACCCAAGACAATGTCTTCTTCGTAGCTCAGCATCTTCAAGGCAAAAGCATAGGCACCAAAAAAGACAGTTTGCAAACTCAGTCCATCTGTTTTACTCTTGTCGCGCAGTCGCTGCAAGAAAGTTCCATCGTATCGCTTGCGCAAAAGAACGGCAGTCGGCTCAGCAGAAAAAACATCCAATCGTTTGTAATCTGCTAAAGCTGTTTTCCAGAATTCACTACTTTGCGGCATCAACTTTTCAGTGCGCTCCTCGATGACAGAATCCCGGAAGGAGGTTGTCAATGGTTTGAGTTGGAAGGAGGCATCCTCTTTCAGTGCCATGTAGATTTGGAACAATTCAGTATTGAAAGAAGCAAGGCTCCAACCGTCTAGGATGGCATGGTGAAATTGGAAGAAAAAGATGCTCTGGCGATCGTCAATATGGAAAACACTCGCCCGCCACAGGGGCGGCTTCTGAAAGTCAAAAGGCCGATGTCTCTCCTGGGCCGCATACGCATCGATGAATTGCTTTTGAGCAGTAGCAGTTTGTCCAACCAAATCGACAAAGTCAACGACAACGGGTACTTCTTTGTGGATCAACTGCAGCTCCTGCTCGTAATTTTCCAGGTCAAAACCCGTTCGCAAAATATCGTGTTTGGCCACCATCAAAGACAGCGCCTTTTCAAACAAGGCTTCATCCACCTTGTGGATTTGATAAGGATATTGATTGTGGTAAACACCTTCATCGGGATGGATGATCGAAAGCAGACTCATCCCTCGCTGAATATCGCTGAGTGGATAAACATCTTGGATAACATTCGAATCCAGGGCAGTAGAAAATAAGCTTTCGCGCAATTGTGCAAAAGACTGCTCCACCTCTCTGCGGCGCTTTTCGTATTCATCTGAAACACCGGCATGACCTTCCAGCCATTCAGCCTGCGCAGCAATGTTACTGCGTTCGTACAATTGTCCAATCTTGAAACTGCAGCCAAACGCTTTGTTGATCTTTCCAATCAGTCGGATGGAAACAATGGAATCACCACCTATTTGGAAAAAATTGTCGTGGATACCAATGCGCTCATGTCCCAGAACTTTTTGCCATATTTCGACCAGTTGCCGCTCTACGTCCGTTCTGGGCGCCACAAACTTTTGGGCCATCAGCTCTGTCAAATCTGGTTCCGGCAATGCCTTGCGATTGACCTTTCCATTGCTGGTCATCGGAAATTCTTTCAAGTCGATGATCATGGCTGGCACCATATAATCCGGCAGTTGATTGCGGAGGTGTTCGTATACTTGCTCTTTATTTAAATCCTCCTTAACCAATACATAAGCAACCAATTCCTTGCTGCCAGACAATCCTTCCTTGGCCATCACGATGGCTTCTTGGATGGCCTTTTGGGACTGCAAATGGTGTTCGATCTCTCCCAGCTCGATGCGGAATCCACGTACCTTTACCTGTCCGTCGTTTCTTCCCAAAAAGACGATGTATCCATCTTTGTGGTAGCATCCCATATCACCGGTACGGTAGATGATGCCTCCCAGTTTTTCATTGGGAATAAAGCTGGCTGCCGTTTTTTGCTCATCCTTAAAATAACCCTTTGCAACGCCGACGCCACCGATGAAAATATTGCCTACAACGCCGTAAGGACAAGGCTCCATAAAATCATCCAGGACATACATTTGCTGGTTGCCCAGTGGCATACCGTAGGGAATGCTGGCCCACTCTTCTTTGACCTCGTTGATTGGATAGTGGATTGACCAGATGGATGCTTCGGTGGCACCACCCAAGCTGATCGGCCGCAACTTTGGACTCAAGCTCCGGAGTTTGTCTGGTAGATAGGTCGGAATCCAATCACCACTCATCCAGCACAGTCGCAAACTGCTCAACACCTTTTTATCATCCGATTCTTCGGCCGCATCCGCCAACAAAGCAGCAATTTGCGGAACGGAATTCCAGACCGATACTTTCTCCTGACCCACATATCGCAGCCAGCTCGTTGGGTCTTGTCGCTCTGCCTCCTCTGGCAGCACCAAACAAGCACCGCAGGCCAACACGCCAAATATATCATAGACCGACAAATCGAAATTCAAATCTGAGATGCCAAAGACCACATCTTTTTCCGTAACCTCAAAACGAGCGTTCATGTCGTACAGCGTATTGACCGCTCCGCGATGGTCGATCATCACGCCCTTGGGCTTGCCCGAAGAACCGGAGGTAAATATGATGTAAGCCAGATTGGTATCCGGGACATGGGGCTTATCGAAAGTCGTAGCCTCGCCTGTAAAATTGGCTTCATCCAAGTGAATTTGGTGGATGTTGTCCAGGTCTGCGATTTTGGATCGATGCTCCTCTTGTACCAAGACAAATTCAGCCTGTGTTTGGTCCAGCAATTCCTTGATCCGCTCGACGGGTAAGTCTCCCTTGATTGGTACATAATAACCT
>JBCCSZ010000503.1:0-2579 GCA_039199225.1 Bacteroidota bacterium | reverse complement strand
TGGTAACTTTCATTGCTCATTGTTCTATTTTTTGTCTTTGCAGTGTATAACTCAGGCAAAAGAGAATTTATACCCTTAAAAGTATAAGGCTACATTAAAACTATGCTCAAGATGGTATTTATGTCGGGATGGATTTACTCTTCCTCTAGTATGTAAGCCCGCGTATCAAACTTGCGCTTTAGCAGACGTAGGGTGCTACTAAGCTCTTTGTCCTCTTCGTAGGCAAATTGAACACCGACCCTCGTCAGGCCATTCATTTTATCTTGGTAGGCATCGAAGCCCAGTTCGTAGATTTGTTGCACCCGCTTTCGTACGCCAGCCTTCTTTCCAAAGGCGCCGATGATGATCACGGCTTGCTTTTGTCCAGGAGCAGTAGTGATGGATTCTGTATCGATGTCCGCCTCAAACTCGCCATCCTCATCGGTCGTCATTTCAAAGGTACTTTGATCATCGGAGCCAGCCGGGCGATTGCTTTGGAGGTCGAAGATGGAAGCCTCGTGCTTTTGTGAGGGCTTCTGGTTGAGCCGCTTCTCTGCAACTGGAACCTTTTGAACGCCCAGCAGATCGCTTCCTTGGCTAACAGCCAGGTAATAAATACCGACGGCCACAAAAACCAGTAGTAAGCCGATGGCAGCCGTACCACTGAGCGCGCGCAAGCGACGGCGAACTTGCCAATCTCTCTTTGGTGTCTTGGGCAGTTCCACCCATTTTTCCTTGGGAAGTGGCGCTTGGGTGCTCGCCTCGTTCAACGTCCGCAAAATGGGATAAAATTGCACAGTCGGCAAGCCAAAAGAATGGGTATTAAAGTTTGTACTGTCCTGTAGGAATTGGAAGTTTGCTTCGTAATCCATGTAGAGGCGCCCCACATTGGGAAAGACAATGATTTCACGCCTTTGAAGAGCATCTAAGGTTTGAGTAACAAACTGCCCGATCAATTCTACGGCCTCTGACCGTTCCATACCCGCTTTTTGACAAAGAAAATCAACAAATATCCCATCATCTTCCAAGATGGCTCGATCAAAGGTCAATTGCTTCGCAGGTGGATGTAAAAGACCCTGTACGTGATCGATGACAGAAGGCTTGTAGCTGGCCACAAATGCTCCAAACTCAGCAAGAACGACTAAGTCCTTGTGGTACAACAGTTCACCTACACTAGCAGCAATGTCAATTTTCATAAAAGCTTATTTGGTGACTACAACTCAGAGCAATTTAAACGATCTACCTAAGATTTGTACGAACAGTTAGATGAAAAGCATCCATTTATTGCGACTTGAATTACGAGTAGTCGGAAGCAATTACAAAGATATATTTTTTTTAGATTAAAATAAACCACTATGCTTGGGACACTCATCAAAAAACCAATTCACTACGGCGTTCCATCAGTAGTGTATCTCGCCACCGACCATATTGTTGGGCAATCTTATGCCGGATTCCAACTTCCCGGAAACCATGCCGAAGGTGCAGCCGGCGACTGGCCGCATTCTCCGGAAACATATTTGCTTGGATGGTCCAAATACCCTGCCTTTCAGAAGCAGTAATCAAATGCCCCATCAACTCACTGCCGATGCCTTTGGCTTGTTGATCCAAGGCAACGTAAATACTGATTTCTGCAACGCCCCGGTATACCGCCCTATCAGAAACAGGCAACAGCGCAGCCCACGCCACAATGCCATGTGCATCCTCGCCTACAAAACGCAACTGCTCGAGATATTTTGCATCCCACTCTTTCCAGTTGGGTGCCTGGGTTTCAAAGGTCGCCTGCCCAGTGTCGATCCCGGCCTGGTAGATGCGTTGCACGCTCGAATAATCTGATTGTTGGAGGGGTCTAATGGTATACATGGGTCGTATTTGTACTTTATCTAACAGCAAGTCGAACTTGTACTGACCCCACAGCATTGCTTCACAGCCTGAATACTTTCCGACAGCATCTGCTTGGGTTTGCAGGCCGTTGGGGGTACCTCAAGGCGCACAAGCAGTTGATCTCCACGCAATTCTGTAGCAGCAATGCGATACACAGAGGTCGGATGGCTCGTATTTCCATATTCGACAAATAAGTCTGTAGCTCCGTGCAAAGGTCGTTTATGATCCACTCGACTGAAAATCTTTCGGGCCTTAGCAGCAGACATGGCCCTTGTCAAATCTAGGCCGCTTCCATCCCAGAGCTGCAAAACGGTCTGGCGCTCCCAATGCTCATTGCCACCACAATCTACGGACTCGATCTGAAGATTTTTTACCTCCGTAATATGGTAAGAACTCGGAACGTATCTCCCAGGGCGATATTCAAAAATAAGTTCTTTGGCAGGATGCTCTTCCAAAAGAGCCAAAAAAGAAGAAGTTTGCATAAGAATAATTTTTTATCGTAATATTACGATTAATTAAAGAAAAAATTTTCAAATTCATATAGCAAGCAGCGCCGCCCGATGATCACTCATCCGTACGCACACCAAAAATTAAATGTTCACCTGGTGGAGACTAACAGCAATTTTCCAAGTCGATAAAGACCGATTGTAGCATCACCTTGGCTTCCTTCCAGACATCTTCATTGATACAATAGCAAGTCCGAACACCTGAAATGTTTC
>JBCCSZ010000502.1:0-2598 GCA_039199225.1 Bacteroidota bacterium | reverse complement strand
TACAACATCTTTTCTTCCGATTATTCGGTCAAGTTTGGCTTTTATGTATTGATACAAGCGGTAGCCGTCTACTTCAACTTGTATTATCTCTTGCCCCGATACCTGGAAAAAGGGCGTTTTGGGCTTTACATATTTTCATTCCTGCTGACAACTTTAGTGGCTACGGCCGCTATTGTCTCGGGCTACTTCGTCGGGGCCTACTTGTCGGATTTGACTTTTGAAGAGTTGTATAAGATAGCGCCAGCCGATTACTTTGATCTGGTGAAATTCAATGCACTGCCCTCTACTTTGGCCGCCATGACGCTTGGTCTGAGCATAAAGCTGGCCAAAAACTGGTTGCAGATGCGTCAACGGCAACAGTTGCTGGAAAAGGAGAAATTGGAGACAGAGCTGAAGTTTTTGCGCGCCCAGTTTAATCCGCACTTTTTGTTCAATACCATCAATTCCATTTTTGTCTTGATCCACAAGAATCCGGATATGGCCTCTGAGTCATTGGCAAAATTTTCGGGTTTGCTACGCTACCAACTGTATGAATGCAACGAACAACAGATTCCACTGCAGCAAGAGATCACCTACCTTGAAAATTTCATTGAGCTGGAAAAACTGCGGCAGGACTATATTTTCGACTTACAGCTGGACATCGACCGAAATTCCATCGGCTCTTTGAACATCGCTCCTTTTTTGCTGATTCCCTTCGTCGAAAATGCATTCAAACACCTGTCTAGGCATACAGACCGTCCAAACTGGATCAATATTCGGCTGTATTGCCAAGGAGGACATTTGTTTTTCAATATCTCCAACAGCAGCTCTGCCCAACATGTGGCATCCGAGCAGGTACTTTCTCCTGGTGGCATCGGTCTGAAAAACGTTCAGCGCCGCTTGGACTTAATTTATCCTGGCAATTATCTATTGCAAATCAATCCGATGGAGGCTGTTTTCAAAGTACAATTTCGACTAAAACTGGCCACGGACCGGGCCGCCAATTCCATTGCCTTAGAAGCCCAAGGCGTATGACAAAGATGCGTATGAAATGTGTAATCATAGACGATGAGCCATTGGCAAGAGAGTGCATCGCCAATTATGTGCGAGAAATCGATTTTTTGGAATTGTACGGCAGCGGCAACAATCCGGTAGATTTGACTCGAATGCTGGGTGAAACAGCCATTGACTTGGTATTTTTAGACATACAAATGCCCGTTATGAATGGCATCGACTTCCTCAAAATGACCAGCAATCCGCCGATGATCATCATTACGACCGCCTATCCAAGCTATGCGCTGGAGAGCTTCCAACTGGATGTGCTGGACTATTTGCTCAAACCCATCACTTTCAACCGCTTTTTCAAGGCCATCAGCAAGGCACGCAATTACCACCAATTGCTGCAGCAAACAACGACGATGCCGGAAAAAGCCGAGGAAATGGATTTCTTCTTCATCAAATGCGACAACAAATACGAGCGCATCTATTTTGAAGACATATTGTACATTCAGGCAATGCAAAACTACGTAACCATCTACACCCTGAAAGGAAAGTATGTTACCCTACTCTACCTAAAAAACGTTGAAGAAAAACTGGATCACAGGCGCTTCATCCGGGTACACAAATCTTACATTGTAGCCATTTCGAAAGTGGAAGCCATCGAAAACAATGAAATACACCTGGGCGACATTCGCATACCCATCAGCCGAAATCATCGGGATGCTGTATTGGAGCGCGTCATGGGGGGACGTTTGTGGCGAAAATAGCGGCTAAAACCTACAAGATTGTGTAGTTTATGATTTATGGAGGAAACAGACCATAGCTTTGTAAGGCAAAACAAGATGTATAAAGCTATGATCTGTTTTTTAAAAATATTTGAGTGTGTTCATCGAAGACATGCAGCTCATTCCACATCTATTCTTTCCTGCTTGGTTCAAAGTCGGCCTCTTTTAAACTAAAAACCCCCGCGAAGCATCGCGAGGATTCCAGGGATTAAGAATATTTTTACTATTGGATGAAAAGTTTTTCTGTTCTGATGATCCCATCTACGACGATTGATACGAGGTAAATACCTCGAGTAACAGCCGCATCCATGTGGATTTGGTGGTTGTTGGCACCGCTTGTCGCATTAATCTTTTCAATTTTAACATTTCGACCGATTAAGTCCGAAACATTAACATAACTATTAACAGATGATTCTTTTAGATTGAAAGTGATGTTTATATTTTTACTTCCAGGCTCATAAACGACACTCAGTGATTGGAGGTTCTTCTGAAGTTCATCCGTAGAAGTCGTATTGTCTACTACTGTTAGACTAGCGACCATGCCATTGGCTGCATGGCTACCGACAGAACAATCGTAATCATACTTGCCAGGAACTGTGAATACCCTGGTCAGCAACACAGCTCCACCGGTAGGGTCCGAAATAAAGCTTTCTGGATTGTTGAAGCTCTGACTTGTTATGGTATTGATATCGGCGTTTACATTGTGGAATCCTTGTTCGTTTTCCCACCGTACGGTATCTCCCAAATTGATGGTCAACTCGCTTGGATTGTAGAAAAAGTTACCAGCCTTAATGACATGTAATGTCTGTGCCTGGACGGCAATGGTAAGGCCAAG
>JBCCSZ010000501.1:0-2654 GCA_039199225.1 Bacteroidota bacterium | reverse complement strand
GTGGCATTGCTGGCCGTTTTGAAAACAGGTGCTGCATACGTTCCCATCGACCCGGCCTACCCACAAAGTCGAAAGGATTACATTTTGGCAGACAGTGGTTGTCAATTGCAAATCACACCGGCCTTCATGGATGATTTTAGACAGTCGGCCGCTGCTTTCGATGCGAATTTTGCTAGTGCAAAGGTGCAGCCGAATCAGCTCGCTTACATGATTTATACTTCGGGCTCTACCGGCCAGCCAAAGGGTGTGATGATTGAGCAACACAGCTTGGTCAATCTATGCTATTGGCACATGGAGATGTACGAGGTTGACGCTTCTTCCAGAGGTACTTTGTTTGCTGGTATTGGTTTTGACGCTTCTGTTTGGGAGGTGTATCCATACCTGCTTTGTGGTGCTAGTTTGTATCCGATTGCAAAGGAAGAATTGCGTTACGATACGGTGCAGTTGAGAGACTTTCTGAACGACAATGGTATTACGCACAGCTACCTACCAACGCAAATTTGCCAGAGTTTTGCCGAGCAAAATTTCACCCTCGACCACACGACCATTTTGACAGGTGGTGACCTTTTAAAATTGCCAAAAGGGAGCAACCTTAGAATTTTTAATAATTATGGGCCGACGGAAAATACGGTGGTGACCACTGCTTATGAAATCCAGCCAGGTGCCTTTGGCATCGTTCCCATCGGAAAGCCATTGAGCAACAATCGCATCTACATCCTTTCAAATAGCAACCAGCTTCAGCCGACGGGCGTGGCTGGCGAATTGTGCATCGCAGGAGCAGGCTTGGCCAGGGGGTATGCCAATAGAGCAGAGATCACCAAGGAGAAATTTGTGGCAGACCCCTTTGTGGAAGGCGCGCGCATGTACCGTAGTGGAGATTTGGCCCGTTGGTTGCCGGACGGTAATATCGAGTTCTTAGGTCGAATAGATAAGCAGGTTAAAATCAGAGGATTCCGAATTGAGTTAGGGGAGATAGAAAACAACTTGGTTCAGCACGAAGCGATACAGGATGCCGTTGTACTAGCGGTGGAGCAAGGCGGTGAAAAATACTTGCTTTGCTACTATGTCGCCCCCGAGGTGATGGCTGTCTCAGCATTGAATGCTTACCTTTCTGCCAGCTTACCGGATTACATGATTCCAGCGCAATACGTTCGCTTGGAGACCATTCCATTGACTGCCAATGGGAAGGTCAACCGAAGAGCGCTGCCGAAGCCTGAACAGCAGTTGGAGCAAGAAGAGTTGGTATTGCCTGCCAATGACACGGAGTCGGAATTAAGGCGCATTTGGTCGGAAGTGCTTCAGCTCGACGAAGGACAAATCAGCGTTGTTCGAAGCTTCTTTGAATTGGGCGGGCATTCCCTCAAAGCCACCGTATTGGTCAACAAGATTTCCAGAGCAATGGAGGTGGAAGTTCCACTCAAGGAAATATTTGGAAGACAAGACATCCGCTCTTTGGGTAATTTCATCGACCAAGCCCAGAAGGTAGCCTATGCTGCCATTCCAACGGCACCGCCAATGGATGCTTATCCGCTGTCTTCTGCTCAGAAACGCATGTACTTTCTATACGAATTTGACAAAAGTTCTACCGCCTACAATATGCCGCAGGTCAGCCGCCTCGGAGAATCGCTGGACAAAGATCGCTTGGAAAAGGCTTTTCGCCAGCTGATCGGCAGACATGAGGCATTGCGTACTTCCTTCCATCAGGGCGAATCGGAACCAGTGCAAAAAATAGCAACGAAAGTCAACTTTCAAATAGAGCAGTTACAAGCTGAAAAGGCAGCTATCAGCAACAGCATCAGCGAATTTATTCGTCCCTTTGATTTGGGTGTCGCTCCGCTCATGCGGGTAGGCATACTGGAAGTCGACAATGGCGAACAGCTTTTGCTAATTGATTTACACCACATCATCTCGGATGGTATTTCTCAAGGACTGATGGTTCGCGATTTTCTCGACTTGTACGAAGGTCGATCGCTGGAACCAACAGCACTGACTTACAAAGACTTTGCTTATTGGCAACAACAGCCGAGCCAGCAAGTAGCCAAAGAAGTACAGAAGAAATTTTGGTTGAAGACTTTTGAAGCGGAAGTACCTGTCTTGGACTTGCCCACAGATTTTCAACGACCCTTGGTCAATACTTTTGCAGGCGACGAGTTGGAATTTCAATTGGATAAAGATCAACTTCAAAAGTTGAAAGCCTTGGCCAAACAAGAGGGGACCAGTTTGTACATGCTGATTCTTTCGGCTTACACCATCCTGCTGAGTAAGTTGAGCAATCAATCAGATGTCGTAGTGGGAACGCCCGTATCCGGCCGCCAACATGCCGATCTTGAAAATATGGTTGGTATGTTTGTCAATACATTGCCGCTGCGCAATCATCCGGAGGGACATCTGATGTTCCGACAGTATTTGGCTGATGTGAAAACGCGTACGCTTGCTTACTTCGATCACCAGTCTTTTCAATACGAAGAATTGATCGACGAATTAAAGCTTGCTAGAAATACCGGAAGAAATCCGCTTTTTGATGCTGTATTTGCCTTTGACAACTTTTCTGAGGATGATTTTGTAGGTAGCACATGGAACGCCGAGTCTTACGACAGTGGACATCGAGTTGCCAAGTTTGATCTAAGCCTCTCTGCTTCCGAATCAGACAATGG
>JBCCSZ010000500.1:0-2677 GCA_039199225.1 Bacteroidota bacterium | reverse complement strand
TACCGATGAGAAAATACAGTGCTTTCATATACTGGTTTTGCACCAATATACCCAAAATGCTTCAACCACACGGCCACTTTCGCCATCGGTTGTTTCAATTTTCTGAAAGCAAATGCATCCATACAAGGGGATCGTTCATACCGCAACGCCTCTGTCTGATTACTCACCGCAGTTCGAGCAGTTTGCAGTGCAACGGTCAGTCTTTAACACTTACAGCCCAATGAAAAATGTCAATCTCAACATCCTCGACCATTAAAAATGCAAATTGCAGCCGCATGACAGGGAAGTGCTTACCCACTTTATGAAACACCTACCACTCCACTTCTGGCTTTGAAATGACAGACAATAAGCAGAAATCCTACTTTTTCGAGCTCAAAAATCAGCCCTTGTACAATTTGAATGGCAAAAGGGCGTTTTTCTCCCATAAAGCCAAGAAAACTAGCGGTCATTAAAATCTAACCTGTATAGGAAAATAACCTTACTCTCGTCTCTCTTTTGTAAGTGAAGTATCGTTCAAACAAGTCTTTGTTTGCACCCTTTCGATCCGTCGTCGAGCATTTGCTTGGCAGGCGTGGACGGGGCCTATTTTATTCGAAAAATCACAGCCTTTAAATCCCAATTACATGAAAAATGCCATCTTATTATTCGCCCTTTTCTTCTCACTGAGTTTGCAAGCACAAAAAGATATTGAGATTGGAGTATTCTTTGGTGGAAGCAATTATTCCGGTGATATTCCATCCGGTGACAATCAAATTTCAACCCGTAACATGCGGCCGGCCGCCGGCCTATTTGGCAGGTATTATGTCAACAAATACGTGGCCTTCCGGGCTGGCCTGAGCGTGGGCAGCATCCGAGGCAACGATGCACAATCAGAAACGCTGGCCAAGCGGAATCTGAGCTTTCGTTCGCGCATTTTCGAAGCCCAGGCACTGGGAGAGTTGCACTTACCCCTCGGTAATTCTCTGCGCTCCCGAAGCCCCTTTTCGCCCTACCTGTTTGGAGGTGTGGCCTTGTTTCACTTCAACCCACAAACGACCTATCAAGGCCGGTGGGTAGACCTGCAACCGCTCGGGACCGAAGGCCAGGGCATCGACGGCAACCCCTCGCCCTACGGACGTTGGCAAGTGTCCATCCCCTTTGGTGGTGGCGTGCGTGTAGGGCTGGGCGAACGCTGGGCCGTGGGCTTGGAAGTAGGGCTTCGCCGAACCTTCACCGACTATCTCGACGATGTCAGTGGCAACTATCCCGATCAAACGATACTGCGCCAGCAAAATGGCGACATTGCAGCCGACCTGAGCTTCCGAGGCGATGAACTACCCGGCGCTTCTTCCGATGCTTTTCCAGCTGCTGGCTCCCAAAGAGGCAGCGCAGAACACGACGACTGGTATGGCATGGGAGGACTGACCATTTCGTATTTGTTCAGTGCCAACAATAAGAAGTCTAATCACAAGGCATATTGTCCCAAGTTCTGATTCTCTCTGCAAGCCGCCTCAAATGTTATTCCGTCGAGCGAGCATTAAAGCACATTAAAAGGCGGCTTGCTTTCCATTTTTTATCAGATCGCTTTCAGATATTTCACCTCATAGTCTGCTACAACAAAGCTCTTAATCGATCTTTCCAGCAGCCATTGTCGATGTTGAGCCGCCTCCGCCTTTGACTCTAAAGGCCCCATCAAAACTTTGATTTTTGGATTCTCATCTTGCCAACCCAGGTAGAGCAATAAATTTTCCTCTGAGGCTATAGGACCATATCGATCGATGGCTTTTTCGGTAACAACCTCCATAGCAGCTTCACGGCTGCAGACTTGCAAATAATAGGCTGTTGGTCGCCTTCCAGATCGATAATCGCTGTGCTTAGGGGCTGGCCGCCTATCGTGGATCAAAGGATTTTTTCTACCCTCCAAAGGCTTTCTAGTACTTTTTGAATCTTTTTCTGCGACATCTTTTTTTGCCTTCAAAGACGGATCAGGTGACTCGTTGATCTTGACATCCTCATCGTCGCCTTTGATTGACCAGTCAGTGTACTTTGCATTGGCTTTGTGTTCTACCTGGCAGCCTTTACCGTTGAGGAGAAGTAAATAAAGGAAAACACCTAAAATCAGAAGAATCGGCCAGGAAGAAACCGAGGATGCCGATCCATCACCTCTTGAATACCCTCCAAACAATCCTCTGATAAAAGCAGCAATGGTACTTAAGGTGGCGAAGAAAATGACCGTCGCAAAAACAAAAAGTAGAATGACAATCAGTAGCGATTTTACGATGAATGGTGAGTTCAGAAAATTAGATAGGCTTTCCATTTCTTTGCATTTTAGAAACAGTTGAACAATTGATGTCAGGTTGGTTTTGTGGAAGGGATCGTCTCTGCACAACTATTTTCTAGCGGTGCCAAGGGCTCTGATGTAGACATACAAAACCTAGGGCATCACCTAACAAAATAGGCAAAGACAACCCAATTCATGGGAAAGCGATGAAATGTACGAAAGGTGCGTAGTTTACAAGCAGACACCACATCTGCCAGTCAATAATATCGGTAGTTTAGTTACCTAGCTATAAAATTTTAAAAACCCCTTATGGATAAAAAGCGGAGACAAATGTGTAGGGCAATAAGGCTGAAATGGTGATTTTAGGATAAACTCTCATGACCGTGCAAATTGAGAATGAAACAATCAGGTTCTTTG
>JBCCSZ010000499.1:0-2684 GCA_039199225.1 Bacteroidota bacterium | reverse complement strand
TTTGGCCATTGGTAAAAGAGGTCACACAACTACCCGGAGAGTAGTCCATATAGTTGATGTACATGTGTTCAACACCATCACAGGTCATTGGTCCAATCGGAAAGCCTTGGTTACAATTGAACCGGCGAGTATCGTTGGTATCATTCCCCTGGTTGGGCGTATCGTCGATCCCATCATCGTCGTTACAGCTATCGCCGTCGAAGGTATGAGGCAGCCCCAGATAGTGGCCCGCTTCATGCGTCAGGGTACCAGCACCGGGGCCGGTCCAACGGTAATCCAAAACGGCTCCGTCTGTATTGGAGTTACTGACACCTATTGTAGGAAAAGTTGCATATCCAGTAACCCCCCCTCCGGCAGAAGTTCCGGGAATGGGAAGCGTCCAAATATTGAAATATTTTTTAGGGTCCCAAATCGTAGCTGGCTGAATTTCGCGGCCAATGTTACTGGTCTGCCGCGTGGCGCCTGTAACGATGAACTCATCGCGGGTAATACCATCTGTGGCATTGCCTTCGGGATCGATGGAAGCCAAGCAGAACTGAATGTCGGGATTGCCCACGGAAGCTTTCCAGCGGTCCGGCGTCTCACTGAACTTAGCATTCAGCGCAGCAAAATCTTCATTGAGTGTTTCCAACTGACCCTGAATCAATTCCGTTGTGAGATTTTGCCCTTCTCCAATCTCTTCGCCAGGTCGGTGAATAACGTGAACGACCACCGGAATGTAGAGCGTATTTACCCCTCTGGCAGTCGGCTTGGCAGCCTGTGCCTCCAGCAAACTTGGGATGACGTGCTTTTTATAGTTTTCGTACCATTGATCAAAATCGGGATTGATATTCCTCATTTCTGCTTTCCATTCATCAAACCCACAAGAGGGAGCACTTTTTTCATTGGAAAAGCTGGGATGGAAGTGCTGGTTTCCATGGGGTTCTGCAGCATGCTGTGCCAAGGTGTTCTGAAAGGGCATCAACAGCCACACCATCAAGGAAACCAGAACAGAGGGTAAAGTAGTTCTCAAAGCCATCGTTCAAGTTTAATCAGGTTAAAAAATGTAAGATTTTCCGATAAGTCTGTAGATTCTAATACAGCTTAAATTTAGTTCAACTTACGGATATTAAAAAACAAACTAATCCGTATCCGACAACAGCCTGTGTTTTGTCGGATGCCTTACATTCGACAGACGGATTACTAGCGAATATTTTGGTGTAGGTTACTTTTGCGAGAGGATAGCCATCTCAGGCGATTCCGACAAAAATAACGAAAAAGTATCGATTTGAAAAACGGCGATGGGTAGTTTTTAGATAGGCAATCAGGTGTGAACCAGCTATAAAATTAGGTAATTCCTAGGACAAAAACATCTTTTCGGCCATAATTCAGCCAATGAGTGCAGGACTAATGGGCCGCAGGCTTTCCGGAAGTCGCATACTCCTCCAAAAAAGTCGCCCAATCACTGAGCTTTTGCTTACCCAGGCGGGCAAAGGCTTCCACCTCCTCCGGTGGCACATCGAAGGAAGACTTAAGACGGTCCAAAGCCTCCGCCTCTCCATTAGATTCTCCAAATATGGACCGCACCTTGTCGTAGGTTCGGTAGGAGCCTCGAAGGACTTTCAGCCAGTCGCGAGCATTCTGCAATTGGTCTTGGCCCTGGTAGCGTTCCCCAACAGTTTCCAAATAGCGCTGTTCATCTCCATCCAAGCCCTCCACAACTTCCGCCTTCCAGTCAGCCTTGTTGTCATCAGAAATGCGCGCCGCCAGCTGCTCTAGCGCCTCATCGACCTCCTCTTGCCGCTCGTCGACCGATGGACGAGGCAACGGCTGGGAATTTTCTGTCCGACTGCTGGGACGGTAGATTTCTACATGCTCCGAACGCTCAATGAGCGAGATGCCATTTTGCCTCATGACAATATACAACAGTAGGGCGACTCCAATGAGAAAGGCGATCACTTCAATGGGGCGGAAAAGGCGGCGTTTTTCAGTCATTCTCAGCTTTAGTATTTGATTCCAGAAAGACTAAATTATCGCTTTAAAAGAAGGGGCGCAAAATTTTCATACGATTTTGCACCCCCTCTGAATGATTATCTTATAAAGTCTTTCTACATCTTGATAACCTTCGTCACCATCTCGCCATCTTTGGTTCGCAAACGGAGTAAATAGGCACCTGCCGGGAAAAGCGACAGATCAAAGATCGTGTTGATGCTACTCGACTGGAAGCGGCGATGCAACATCTGCTGACCAACTAGGTTGAGCAATTCTATGTCTATCTCTTCCGAACGATTGAAGGCAGCATCCAGTACAAGAGACGCTGCTGTCGGATTGGGATAAACCATCCAATGAGTCAAGGAGGCTGGCTGAGCAGTCGAGGTGGTCATCAATTCCAGGTCAACGCTTCCGAGCATCTCGCAGCCGTTGCCATCCGTCACCGTTACCCGATAAGTACCAGGAGCCAAATCGTTGATCTGACTACTCGTCTCGCCAGTTGACCACAAATAACTGTAAGGCGTTACACCTCCTGTTACTTTAGCGATGATCGATCCATTGTTCCCAAGCGGAGGTTGCGGCTCGGCCGTGCTAAAGGTCAGGTCCAGACCCGTTGGCTCACCAATTTGATAGACGCTGAAGAAAGTACATCCATTGACATCACTCAGAGAAAGAGAATAGTTTCCAGGGGCCAGACTTTCAATCATGGAGGA
>JBCCSZ010000498.1:0-2728 GCA_039199225.1 Bacteroidota bacterium | reverse complement strand
GCCAATCCGGGCTTTTACATTCCGGTCTTGGTTTTGGAAGATACCAGTGGTTGCCGCATTTCCAGAATAGGAGAGATGATTGAGGTTCGATCGCTGGATTTTGATTTTGCCGCCAGCATCAACAGCCAATGCGAGGGAGCTTTGAGTCCCATCGACTTTTTCATACAGATGGATACCATTGGAGCGGATTACGACTTTGAATGGCAGTTTGCTGGAGGAACCCCTGCCTCTTCAACAGCAGCCAATCCGCAGCAGATCAGTTATTCGAGCCCTGGGATATATGATGTGATACTTCAGGTTACTGAAAATGGGGAATGCCTGACAAGCTTACACAAGGAGGGCTTTGTGCAGATTTACCCCCAGTTGCTGCCAGACATTCACATTCCGGCCCGTAATGGTTGTCCGCCCTTTGCTCCGGACATTCAGGTAGATTCCAGTTTTTTCGCACAGGAAGCCATGCAATGGGAGTGGGATTTTGGCAATGGGGTTAAGTCATCCAGCCCGCAGCCACAACCTATTTATGAGACACCCGGCACCTATGTCATTCAATTGCATGTAACCAGCTCAGAGGCTTGCGAAGCCGTTTATATGGATACCATTGTCGTTCACAGTTTGCCAGAAATAGATGCAGGTATTTCCAAAGAGGTTTGCATTGGTGGCCTCACTTATCTGGATGCGACGGTACCGAACGATGATTCAAATCAAATTCATTGGTTTCCTTCGGATGGATTGGATTGTACCGATTGTGCGCGTCCTCTAGCCGGCCCTGCACAGCCCACAACTTACTTTCTCCAATTGACGACACCCGAAGGTTGCCAAGTCCTCGACTCCGTGGACATCCGCATACGTCCCTACATTCAACCCACCATTACCGTAGAGCCGGATACCTTGATCTGCTTGGGGCGCTCTGTCAAGCTGGAAGTTACCTCCGATGTGCCAATATTTGGCTATACATGGGATCGGCAGGATTCGACTTTGAGTTGCCACAATTGCCCTTCTCCAGTGACAAGTCCCAAATTATCGTCGCAATACATTGTCAGCGTTACTGGTGAAGGAGGATGTGTTGCCATAGACTCTGTCTACATCCAAGTTGTAGAAAAGCAGAGGGATCTTTTTGCTAGTGATCCGACCATCTGTGCCGGAGGGAGTTACCAATTGCGCGTTCCCTATGAGCAACAAGAGTGGACAGCCGCTCCCGGATTGAATTGCCAAACCTGCCAAAATCCCATTGTTTTTCCGGATAGTACCACCACCTATGAGCTTACAACCTGGGATGAAAACGGCTGCCGTATTCGCGATCAAATCGTCGTAAATGTCCTTTCCTCAGATGCCATTGATGCTGGACCCGATGGCCGCATTTGTGAGGGAGATCGCTTTCAAGCCCAAGCATCCTTTCCCGGCGAGGCTGTGTGGCTGTATGAAGGAAATGTGGTCGCTGGCAATACGGCGACTCCTTGGTTGGAATTGAATGAGGACAGCATTTTTATCTTGCAAGTAACCAATGATTTGTGTTTGCTCAGGGATAGTCTGCGGGTACAGGTCAGACCTAAACCTCAATTAGAACTGGCCGATCAAATCATTTGCCTGGGGGATTCCATTCGTCTAAATGCTTTGGGAAATGCTGATGAATATCAATGGTTTCCAGTATCGGGTTTGGAAGAATGGACAACCCCCGATCCGTTGGCTTACCCTAGAGAAACGACTACCTATTATCTGCTGGCTTCCCTAGATGGCTGTAGGGCCGATACGATGCAAGTAAAGGTAGAAGTGCTGCCTAGGCCAGAAATCAATAGTGTGCGTCAGTGGCCATTCATCAGTGGAGAGCCATTGCAATTGATCATGGAAGCTGATGGTCCCGGTGATTTGACCTACAATTGGTATCCACCCGATGGCCTTTCCTGTACGGACTGCCCCGACCCCATTGTTAAGATTGACCAACCAACGATCTACCTTTTCGAAGCCATAGCCGAAAATGGCTGCAGGGAGCAGGTAGCAATACAGATGGAAGAACGAAAAATTTGTACTCCGGATGCCTTGGTGCTTCCAACCGCTTTTTCACCCAATAACGATGGAAAAAATGACGAGCTATTCGTTCGCGGTTTTGCAGAGGTTGAGATTTTCCAGCTTTACAATCGCTGGGGCGAAATGGTCTTTCAAACCACTGATGGGACGGCAGGTTGGGACGGTACCCACAAAGGCGAGCCTCTGAACACCGACGTATTCATTTACTACATAGAAGCCATCTGCCCAGATACGGGCGGCAGATTGATGAAAACAGGAGATGTGACTTTATTGCGATAACCCTTAATTTCTACGCATGAAAGACAATAATTGGATGGGGAATGTACAATTGCTTTCAATGGCTTTATTGTGTTTTTTACTGAGCCAATCGGCAAAGGCACAAGACCCGCACTTTTCACAATTTTACAATGCCCCGATCTTGCTGAGCCCAGCACTGACAGGGCTGATGGAGCGGGATTTACGCGTGCATGCCAACTACCGTTCTCAGTGGGGGAGTGTCGCCACACCTTTTACAACGCTGGCTTTGTCTACTGATTTTTCGATGAACTGGCCCATGATTCAAGACGACTTGGTTGGTCTTGGTTTTGTCTTTCTGAGGGATAAGGCAGGTACGACACAGTTGAAAAATACCCAACTGCATCTTGCAGGTGCCTATAGCAAAAGTCTGAATCGATCCGGTAATCACTTTGTGAGTTTTGGTGGTCAG
>JBCCSZ010000497.1:0-2741 GCA_039199225.1 Bacteroidota bacterium | reverse complement strand
TGGAAATTATCGATTCCTTCCACCTTTTTGGTAGAGGAAAAAATCTTTAAACAGCTCCACCGTCGCTCGGGTATGGACGAAATGGCTTTCATGGAAGAGGATGTAAAGGCAGGGCGACAAGACATCGAATTTCGCTATCGCATTCCTCGCTAGTGGTTTTCTAGTCGACGAATTAGGATAATTTGCCCGAACCGTCCTACATTTGCGCCCATGGATCAAAACAACCGAAACATCAGCACTGCTTTGAAAGGAATGGCTATGGGAATGGCCGAAGTCATACCCGGTGTATCCGGCGGAACAATCGCCTTTATTACTGGGATTTACGAGCGGCTCATCAATGCCATTCGCTCGGTGGGGCCGCAACTGATCAATGCCTTTCGCAAAGATGGTATTGCTGGTGCCTGGAAAGCGATCGACGGGAAGTTTTTGCTGCCGCTGCTCATTGGAATGGCTGCGGGGATTGTACTAGGTGTTTTTGCGGTGAGCTGGCTGCTGGAAAGCTTTCCACCCGTGGTATGGGGCTTCTTTTTCGGTTTGATCATCGCCTCGGCTATTTATGTCGGCAAGCAGATTGAAAAATGGGGGATGGGTGAAGTAATTGCCTTGATCATTGGAACGGCCATCGCCTATGGCATCACCGTTATTTCGCCAGCAAATGGCTCTGATTCTCTGTTCTTTGTCTTTATTTCTGGTGCCATTGCCATATCAGCCTTGATCTTGCCAGGCATATCCGGAAGCTTTATTCTTCTGTTGATGGGGATGTACACTTTTATCATCAGCGATACCCTTAAGCCTGCTCTGAAGACCCTCGATCCATCTAAAATACTGACAATGGCCGTTTTTGCCCTCGGTTGTCTAACGGGCCTAGCCACCATTTCCAGGCTATTGTCCTGGCTGTTCAAAGAGCATCGCGGCCTAACCCTGGCGGCCCTGACCGGTTTTATGCTGGGCTCGCTCAACAAAATATGGCCTTGGCGCAATCCCATTGATTGGCTCAGGGATGCTTCCAACAACATCGTTATGGACGACGATGGGGTCACGCCCAAGAAGATACTCGTGGAAGCCAATGTATGGCCCTCCGACTACGAAGGAGAAGCTTTTGTACTGGTGGTAATTGTTTTTATAGTGATTGGTTTTGCCTCTGTTTTCCTAATGGAAAAATATGCAGGCAAAGAATAAAAGCCTTATTTTGTTGGCCAACCATTTGTTTTTCTATGCCATTGTACGCACTCATTGGGTACCCATTGTCCCATTCATTTTCTAAGAAGTATTTTACCGAAAAATTCGAACGTCTGAATATTCGGGACAGTCGCTACGAGCTGCACCCATTGGATGCCATCGAAGCCTTTCCGGTCCTTGTGGCGTCTCTGCCTGAGCTGAAAGGAATGAACGTGACCCTGCCCTACAAAGAGGCTGTTATGGCGTATCTGGATGAAATTGATCCTGCGGCTGCGGAGGTCGGAGCTGTCAACACCATTTTATTCCAAAAAAACAAAACAAAAGGCTATAATACCGATGTTTATGGTTTTGAACAGTCTTTGCTAAATTTCTTTGGTAAGGTAGGCAAAGGCAAACCAGAAAAAGCCCTGGTTTTTGGTACTGGCGGAGCTGCAAAAGCGGTGTGGTATGTACTGAATAAATTAAACATTGAGTACAAAACTGTTTCTCGTACACCCGGCAAAGGTGATTTGACGTATCAGGATTTAAAGTTGGGCCGAGAATATATGGACGCCTACAGGTTATTGATCAATACGACCCCTCTGGGAATGTCTCCCAAAATAGAGAGCTGTCCAGACATTCCGTATGAGCATCTAAACGACACGCATTTTTTGTACGATTTGGTGTATAATCCTGAAAAAACCCTATTTTTGAAAATGGGGCAAAATGCTGGTTCCGCAATCTGTAATGGGCTTGAAATGCTTTATCTCCAGGCAGAAAAAGCTTGGGAAATATGGACATCAGAAATTTGAACGAAATGGCAGTGACCGATAAAATCGTAGACTTTACCAATACCCGAATTGCATTTTCCAATAAATCGGACAAAGAGCTGAAAAAGATGGCTTGGTTGTTCAAGATGATGAACAATTCCTGGCTGGTCAACATTGGTTCCAAGCTGGGATTGCTGGCTGTCAAGCTGCGTTTGCCTTTCTCCGAAACCGTCATCCGCAAAACGATTTTTGAGCAGTTTGTCGGAGGAACAACCCTCCTCGAATGTGTACCAAATATCAAAAGACTAGAGAAATCCGGCTCGCTGTCGATTCTAGACTATGGAGCAGAGGCCAAGAAAACAGAGCAGGATTTTAACAAGACGATGAATGAAAACATCCGGGCCATTGAATTTGCGCATCAACACGATAGTGTGCCGGTCATCAGTACAAAAATTACCGGCTTGGCCCGTTTTGGCTTGTTGGAAAGTATCCAGAAAGGGGAGTCGCTCACCCGCCAAACACGCCGCGAATACCGCTCTGTATTGAAGCGAATTGATTCGATCTGCCACTTTGCCAGTGAGCGTAAGGTTGCTGTTTTTTTTGATGCCGAAGAGAGCTGGATCCAACAGTCGATCGACCACTTGGTCAATCTGATGATGCGACGCTACAATCAAACCAGGGTCGTTGTCTACAATACTTTTCAGATGTATCGGCACGATCGCCTGCAGTTTTTATTTGACTCTTTTGACGAGGCAAGGCGCAATAACTACATGCTGGGGGCCAAACTTGTTCGCGGTGCTTACATGGAAAAGG
>JBCCSZ010000496.1:0-2747 GCA_039199225.1 Bacteroidota bacterium | reverse complement strand
GAGGAGTTGGACATCAAGGTGACCGTAGATTCCAGCGGCCGCGAAGAATATGGCTTTTTAAAAGAACAGTTGTTTCAAAATCCCAACTTTTTCCATCTTGGTGCTTTTCACGAAGGGCTGGCCGTCGTCAAGGCTTACAACAATGTTTATGGCTATGTTGATGACAAGGGAGAAATAGTTGTAGACCCTCAGTACCAGTTTGCCAGCCCCATGAGCAATGGGCGGGCTGTGGTCAAAAAGTTTCAAAAGTGGTATATCCTCAATAGTGAATTTGAACTGAAGCCTTTCGGAGCGGGTAGCCTAAAAGACATGGAAGGTGCGACCTCCGCACGGCCGGGTTTTCTAGTCATTCAAACCGATGGCAAGTACCACATCCTGAATACCAATTTACAAAGCCTCGAACTTTCTGTCCCCTACGACAGCATCGTGTACCGGCCCCAGGAACAGGTATTTTGGTGTAAAACGGATATGGAAGAAGTACTGTATAGCGTTGCTCCAAATCAAGAACTAAAAGTAATCATTCGCTCTATTAATATCTTTTTCGACATTGGTTTGCCCAAGCAGGTAAAATACCTGGAAGAAGATGCCCTCAGTTGGCGTTTGTTGGACTTGTCCGACATAGATAACCCCACCAAATCTGTCAACAAATTCTTTGGCATCAGCGCTTTTTACCATCAAACACTTGCTATTGCAGAGACGAGTATTCTGACGGGCGCAGGAACCATTTACCTGATTGATCGCAGGGGAAAAATCGTTTCAACTTTCCGGGATACCTATTCCGTCGACATCTTCGATGAATTGCTCAATGACAAGTACATCATCATCGGTGTTGACTTAAGTGGGCAAAAAAACCTGGTTCACTATTTTTACGAAAAGAAAAGTGCTAAAAAACTTCATAAAAAACCCGTCTACGGATTTGCTAAGTCTGGACTCAACCAACACGGCCACCTACAGGTAGCCAATAAGAGAGATAAATGGGGCATCATCGATACGGCTGGTCAACAAGTTTTAGACTATGTATCGGACCGTCCCTTGGCCTATTCCAATGCTACTTATGTGGCAACCCGTGAAGGGAAAGTAGGTGCTTTTGACATAAAAGGGCAGCAATTGACAGAGATCAAATACGATCGCTTATCGGGCTACTACAATGGCTTTTACGTATTTACCCTCAATGCCAAAAAAGGAGTAGTCAATTATAAAAGTGCTGAAATTATTCCGCCCATTTTTGCACAGATCAAGGTCTACAAGGAGTTCTTTTTATGTAGCCCTCCAACAATCAAAGGGAAATCGTCTTTCGGGATCGACCGCAGGGGAAAATGCCTATCTGGCGATTGCGAAGAATACAAACAACTCTTGACTGAATACTACCAGAAAAACTAAAGAGCTGCAGCCCGATAGGTCAAACAAAAAAAATGTACTCTCCAACCGAAGCCAAAGAGCACACCCAAGCAAGACGTTGACACGAATGCCAACTCTTAATTTTTGGTAGTTGTATAGAAAACGAGTGATGAGGTCCTTTCGGACCGACTATTTTTTTTAGCGTCCACTGCTGATCGGACGAAGCCCGTCCTTTCCGCGCTGTTTTGTGGTGCTAAATATGCTCTCTTAGTTAGTGCCTACGCACGCGGGTTCTTTTGCTCGTCTTTTTACCCACAACCCGCTTGTTACCCTTTTTGCCAGCCGCTCGCGTGGTCGTTTTCCGTCGGGTAACCGTTCCGTTCGGCCCATTTACCCTTGTAACGGTCGTTTTTCTGCTGGTCACACCTCTTGTTCGGGAGGCATTTATGGTATTTCGCCGGTATACCGTTCGGCTGCGTACCACCGTCGAGCCTCTTCGTACGGGAGTGTACACCCGATGCGCACGAACGACCCGATGGGTTGACACCACTCTTACATTTGACCGGTAGACCAATCGATTTGGATGATACACCCGCCATGCGAGAGGCCGCCAAGGACTCCACCATCTCGGGTAAGCTGCCCATCTCCAAGGAGAGACATAAACGCGATAGGAAGGTCGGTAAATATAACGAACCGAAGGCCACGCCCATACATTTATAACAATGCGATGCACATTAAGTTGTGAAGAAGGCCCCTTTCCGGGCATTTCTTCTGATATTTCGTACGGCTCGGCTATGATTTGCTCACCAAAAACGTCCTCATCCCCAACTATCTGTAAAACAGCATTTTCTGCACCTTGCTTTTCAATTTCGATGACGGCAATATCTTGAGAGTCGTCCTCGTCCAGGAAGGTTTGCAGTACAATAGCGTGTACATCGCCCTGTTGGTGATCGATTACGCGAATGTAATCTGTTCGACCATCCTTGTTCAAATCCAAATTATTGACGTAATTCCCCTCCTGATTGAGAAGTTTTTCAAATGCTTCGGGCGACTCAGCTTTTTTAAACAGTGCAATTGCACCTTCCAGGCTAAAATGATCCCCATCGAAGCCCGTGCTATCGGCCACGTAGTGATTTGTTGCCTTAGCCATATTGGTGGTGAAAAGGAAAAAAAGGGAGGCTGCGAATATCAGAATTGTTTGTCGTTTCATCTGGATAAATTTGTCGTGTGAATCGAATGATGCTCTTTTGTTGAAGTCTTCGTTGGATTGTCTCATAAAGCCAGCTGGATCTGATACCGCTGCCTGGTCTCGGCTATGATGTCTCACCATCGGTGACCTGATACAACACAAACACCACAAATAAATAGTTTTCAAATAACAGCATAAATGATCATATCCTACCACTTTC
>JBCCSZ010000495.1:0-2786 GCA_039199225.1 Bacteroidota bacterium | reverse complement strand
CCCATCAACGACTACAGTCTCTTGGAAAAGCACAGAGATTTTGTGGAGCTGATTTTGTCGGGTGTCCTGCCATTGGCTTATCGTCAAAATCAAATGATGCAGGTTGGTAAGCCTTTCAGCTTGATTGGTTTTTACCAAACGCCCAAGCTGCGCAAAGCACTCGATGAAGAGTCCATCAGCGTTCGAATCAATAGTGATCCCGGCTTTGCCAGAAACATCTTGGTGATTCGTTCCTGTGTGCTGGTGCTCAATACCTTTTATGGACAAAACATCCACATTGAGCGTCCATTCATCTTTAGCCTCAAAAGCGAAGAAAGTGGCTTAGAACAGCATTTCAAAGGGGTCGTGAACAATGAATTTGTTGAAATCAAAAAGCTCAGACCGCTCAAGGCCATCAGCCAGGAGACCATCAATCTATTGATCAGTCGTCCAAATGATGTTGATCTGTGGCTGCAACATGTGCCACCGACCCATTTTGAGTTTCACGGGCTGGTGCGCATCAACCTAATTGATGTAACAGAGGTAGAGTCCCTCTCCCGCCTTCGCCACCGCATGTTGGAGAAGAACGCCGTGATGACGGATAAGAATATCCTCAAGATTCAGCACCATCTCAGGGCCATTTTCGACATACCGCAATTGCAGTTGGGGCTGACAGCCATCGATTTTCCGATTCGCAGCAACATCATGCATCGCTACAAAATCAAGCACAGCTTGCTGGCGGATAAGGTCGACGATTTACTGGGCGCCTCCTTTAGCGGCTCGATTTATGAGCAGGCTTGCCAGCGCAAAAAGGTATTGATCATCGAAGACTTGCAAAAGTCTGCCCAGCACACAGCCCTGGAAGTATTCTTGCTGCACAAGGGTATTCGAAGCATTATGCTGGTTCCTTTGTTGGACAAATACGACGACATCATCGGCATGTTGGAAATGGGATCGCCAAACCCCTATGATTTAAACAGCTTCCGGGCGCTGAAGCTCGAAGAAATACAACCCCTGTTTCGCCTGGCCATGAAACGCAGTCGGGAGGAAATCGACAGTGCCATCGAAAACATCATCCGGGAAAAATATACGGCCTTGCATCCCAGTGTAGAATGGAAGTTTGTGGAAAAGGCATTCAACTACTTGGAGAAAAGAGAGCGGGAAGGAGGCAAAGTCAGCCCAGAGCCCATTGTGTTTGAGGATGTTTATCCACTCTTCGGGCAGGCAGACATCGTCGGGTCTACCAGGGTGCGCAACACGGCGACACAAAAAGACCTGGCTGCCAATTTGGAGTTGATCCAAGGCTTGTTTGACCAGCATTACGACAAAATCAAGTTTCCACTTTTGGATCAATACCGGATGCGCTTGACCACCGAGTTGGCCAGCTTTCGGAAGGGCATCAGTCCGAACGATGAGTTTCGGGTGACGGCCTTTTTGAACAAAGACATTCATCCTTTCCTGCGGCAATTGCAAAAGGACCATCCAGAATTGTTGGACATCATTCATCATTATTTTGAAAAGTTGGACCCCCAGGCCGGGGTTGTGTACAAGGCGCGTCGGGCCTACGAGTTTAGTGTGGATATGATCAATGAATTGATTTCGGACTACTTGGAGGAACAGGAAAAAGTTACCCAGGGAATGATTCCGCACTATTTCGAGAAATATCGGACCGATGGTATCCAGTACGATATTTTGGTAGGACAGTCCTTGTTGCAGCAGGGTCAGTTTGACTATTCTCATTTGCGCAATCTTCGCTTGTGGCAATTGATTACGATGTGCAAGTTGACGCAGAAGCTGCACCGCCTGTGTCCTGAGTTGCCAGTACAAATGACCACGGCACAATTGATTTTGGTGCAAAGTACGCCATTAACCATTCGCTTTCGGATGGATGAAAAACAGTTTGATGTGGATGGCGCCCTCAACATCCGTTATGCCATTATGAAAAAGCGGATCGATAAGGCGATCATCAAAGGGACGGATGAACGTTTGACAAAGGCGGGTAAGGTCGCCATTGCTTATGCACAGGAAAGTGATCGGGGAGAGTATTTTGACTACATTGATTTTTTGAGGCAAAAGGGATTGGTCACAGGCGAGGTAGAAGATTTGACGCTTTCGGATATGCAAGGTATCCATGGGATGAAGGCCCTCCGGGTAAAGGTGTGTGTGGAAGCCTGACGAAAGGGTGAGGCAGCATAAAGCGTTAGGTTTTGGAAAGAACTAAAATTTTACAAAAAAAGTGAAACAAAAATTGATTCGTCAGGAAATATTAATTAGCTTTGTAATGTTCATTTGAAAGATGAGCATGTCGAACAGACTACTTTTACAATGCACACCTAACAACAACTCAGTACCAATTCTGAGAAAAATTCAAAAAATCGTTGTTGTTTTTCAATAAATTAGGTGTTTTTTTAGTTGTTTTATAAAAGACTTGCATTCGCATTACCGACTTTATTTTCTAATACGGCCGGTAACCTAAAATCTTGATTCCCAAGTTGTAATAACCAAGATTTTTTTCACGTTTCAGTTTTAGGAATTGATTTCAACATATTTAAAATGGATTTCTTTTCTACTTGAGAAATGCATTGTGAATTGATTTAAAGATTGCTAATATTGTACGTTTTGAGTTCCACACAATTTGTTGATGTGGAAGCACTTCTTCCGTCGACCAAATAAGCATTTGGAATCGAAATGGCGGAGCTGTATCAACAGCAAATTCAAGAGACTACTTTAAAGGTTTGCTAATTTTTGTTTTTGGACTTTTTTCAAAAGGCTAAAAATTAATTTGACCAGTTGAGGCTTGGTGTTAT
>JBCCSZ010000494.1:0-2817 GCA_039199225.1 Bacteroidota bacterium | reverse complement strand
TCTTTGATGTATTCCATGGCCAAGGCGATGACGCGCTTCTGCCGCAGTTTGTTGATAAAATCAGCTGTTATGATGGGTAGATGGAGGGGCGAAAACAAGACTTGATTGGGACGGAGCAAATCAATTTCCGACAGGGTAGGAGGTGCTACTTTTATGAGAATGTCGGACTTGAAGACCTGCTCTTTGCTGTAGGCGATGTCTGCTCCCACTTCGGAATAGTGGTGATCGGAATAGTTGGCCTTGAGGCCAGCATTGGTTTCCACAACGACGCGATGGCCGTGGCTGACAAGGGTTGCAACGGAGGAAGGCACCAAGGCCACCCGGCTTTCCTGCAGGGTCGTTTCCTTGGGTATTCCAATGAAAAGAGCATTGGGTTTGCGCTGCAATTGCAGCATTTCAGTTTGAGTTTGCAGACGGCCCTCGGTAAACACCTTCGGTATGGAAACTCGCTTCTTCTCACTCATGCAATTCAGTTTTTGCTTGCCGGATTTGCACTGACATATCCTACAAAAATATAATTTTTCGGTAGGAATCTTCAAGTATTTCGATATTTATTTTAACGACCCCAGGTGGCGCAACCGCCTCCACAATTTGGGGCCATTCAACAAAGCAATAGTCGTCATTGTACAAATAGTCTTCAATGCCGATGTCGAGTGCTTCGTCTATGTCTTTGAGTCTGTAGAGGTCTATATGATAAATTCGTTGGTTAGAATCCTGCTTTTGGTATTCGTTGACAATCGAAAAGGTCGGACTGGAAACGAGGCCATCAGCACCCAACTGGCGACAAAGTGCTTGAATAAAAGTAGTTTTGCCGGCGCCGATCTCTCCGTAGAAAAACCACTTGCGTCGATCTTCCGCTTTTTTCAAGGCTTCGATGGCCACTTGATCGAGTTGATCGATGTTCTTCAAAAGGTACTCCATAACACTTTTAAGACAAAATGACGGCCCGATTTTACCCGGCGCCTGGTTATTGCCCGCAAGGTGGTATAAATACACTGGTTTTCAAAGGAATAGGGCAACTTTGTGAATCACTTCTTCGTTATTACGGACATACAACCAGCCCGATTAAGCCATCAGTCATGCCTGTTGAGAACTAGGTCAGCCATCATTTAAAAAAGCCACTATTTTTACGTAAATTTGCTTTATGAAAGAAGTAGAAGATAAGCAAGAATTAGAAATGCCAAATGGGGAATACAATGCCAGTAACATTCAGGCATTGGAAGGACTGGAAGCTGTCCGAAAACGCCCCGGAATGTACATCGGAAGCACGGATACAAAGGGCTTACACCACCTGGTCTGGGAGGTCGTCGATAACTCCATCGATGAACACCTGGCCGGGCATGCAACGCACATTGAAACCATTATCCATGCCGATAATTCCATTACTGTCAAAGACAACGGACGTGGAATTCCAACCGGGATGCACGCCAAACTCCAAAAATCTGCCTTGGAAGTCGTTATGACGGTCCTCCACGCAGGAGGTAAGTTCGACAAGAACACCTACAAGGTCTCTGGTGGTCTTCACGGAGTTGGTGTCTCTTGTGTGAATGCCTTGTCTGACTATCTGAAAGCAGAGGTTCACCGCGAGGGTAAGGTCTTCATCCAAGAGTATTCCAAAGGAAAACCCACAACTGGTGTTGATCAAAAAGGTGTTGCTGAAGACACAGGTACGCAAATTACCTTTAAGCCGGATGATACAATCTTTGAAGAGCTAGAGTATAAATACGATACACTGGCCGGTAGAATGCGGGAATTGGCTTTCCTGAATAGAGGGCTGCACCTTCGATTGACCGACGAAAGGGTCAAAGGAGAAGATGGAGGCTTCAAAACGGAAGAATTTTATTCAGAGGGTGGTCTAAAGGAGTTTGTCCGCTTCTTGGATGAAAGTAAAACCAAGCTGATTGACAAGCCCATCCATGTGAATGGAAAGGAAGACAACGTAGAGATCGAAGTGGCTCTACAGTACAATACTTCTTTTTCAGAGACCATCTATTCCTATGTCAACAATATTAACACCCGCGAGGGAGGAACCCACGTAAATGGCTTTCGTCGTGCCGTCACTCGGGTCTTTAAGCAATATGGAGAGGACAAAAACCTCTTCAAGAAGGTCAAAGTTTCAGCGGAGGATTTTCGCGAAGGTTTGACGGCTGTTGTTTCTGTGAAAGTTCCGGAACCCCAATTCAAAGGGCAGACCAAAGGGGAATTGGGCAACTCCGAGGTGACAGGTATTGTCTCTCGCGCAGTAGGAGAAGTATTGAATTACTACCTGGAGGAGAATCCAAAGATGGCGAAGCGGATTGTCGAAAAGGTAGTCTTGGCCGCTACGGCTCGTCAGGCTGCCCGCAAGGCCCGCGAAATGGTACAGCGTAAAAATGTGCTGACGGGAACTGGTTTGCCAGGTAAGCTTTCCGATTGCAGCTCGCGTGATCCAGGAGAATCTGAGATTTTCTTGGTTGAGGGGGATTCGGCTGGTGGAACTGCCAAGCAAGGTCGCGATCGAAACTTTCAGGCCATCCTGCCGCTCCGGGGTAAGATTCTCAACGTAGAAAAAGCACTGGAGCATAAGATTTATGAGAATGAGGAGATCAAGAATATGTTCACCGCCCTCGGTGTAAGCATCGAAGAGAAAGACGGAGAACGCATTCTCAACATGGAAAAGCTTCGCTACCACAAGATTGTCATCATGTGTGATGCCGATGTCGATGGTAGCCACATCGTTACGCTGATCCTGACCTTCTTCTTTAGATACATGAAGCCGCTGATTGAGAATGGCTACATTTACATTGCTGCGCCGCCGCTCTACCTGGTCAAAAAAGG
>JBCCSZ010000493.1:0-2890 GCA_039199225.1 Bacteroidota bacterium | reverse complement strand
GGATAAAATTGGTTTGAGCTATCAGTCGTTGCAACTTTTTGCGGAGGCTCGCTTGCGTCACGAAGCGGCTGCGGAATTGCTGTCGCAGTTTTCAAATGGCGGCCATCCACATCTTTCGGTGGTATACAATCACCTTGGCAATACTTATGTAAAAGAAGGTGCTTTTGACAAAGCACTTAATCAATACCGCTTGGGATTAAACTTTTCCTTGAGACGAAAAAATATCAATCCAGTCGTTGAGGCTACTTTGGAGAATAACATTGGGTTGTGCATGATGGAAAAAAAGCGTTGGGCAGCGGCAGAAGAATATTTTATCGCTGCTTTGAAAAAAAAGAAAAATCATCCGGCCTATTTGAAAAATCTGGCCTTGGTGGCCTTTCACCGCAGGGATTCCTTGCGCGCCCAAAACTTGATTCAGCAAGCCATCAGTGCCAACGGCTTTCAAAAAGGGCAGCCTTTCTACGGCGACAAAATCAAACTCATTGAACTGTTGGGCTTACAAGCCAAATGGGGTGCGAAGACCAGCGAAAGTGCATACGAACTCCCCCTAGCTTTGGCCGATTCCTTCCAAGTACAACAACAAACAGCTTTTCGAAAGCAATGGAAAACCGTATTGCTACAGCTATACAAGGATGCCGTTTGGTATTTTTACCAGCAATGGCAAGCTAGTGCTGATCGACGCTACCTGGAAAAAGCCTTTCAAATCACAGAAAAAGGCCGCTCTTTTTCCCTCCGACAAGCCCTCCGATCGACAAACGCCAAGTCGTTTTCTGGCATCCCCGACAGCCTACTTCAATCAGAAGAGCAATTGTACCTGCAAATCCAAAATCTAGAAATCCAATACCTCAACGCGAATGCCTCCTCCCAGGAGATATTGGACCAGCGATTATTCCAATTGCATCAAAAACAGCGTCGACTTGTACGTCGGTTGGAGCAATCCTATCCAGCCTACCACAAGCTCAAATATGCGGATGAGGCTTTGGAACTTCCGGCCCTTCAAGCGCAACTTGCAGAGAACCAGCAAATGCTCTTGTCCTATTATCAGCTTGATTCTACTCTGTTAGCCTTTATCATCCACAAAGATGGCCTTTCGGCAATTCCCCTAACCATCAATGGTGATTTGCAGCAGCAGATTAGCGACTTGAGAAAGCAGATTCAGCTCTATACCCAAATCGATGCTACTCAAATCGATAGTTTGAACCGTGCCTTTTCCCAACAATCTCATCAACTGTACCAGCAGCTATTGGAACCACTCCAATCCAAGTTTCCACCTTTGCAACGCCTTGTCATCCTGCCCGACGGACCATTGCATTTTCTACCGTTCGAACTCCTGTTGACCCAATCTGTTTCGCAAATTTCTCGCTTCAAGCAACATCCCTATTTTCTTCGCCAATACGCTATTAGTTACGAGCACTCGACCAGCTTGCTGCTGCAACAAGCACGAACGAGTACAACTGCCGGAGGTAAGCTGCTGGCTTTTGCGCCCGATTTTTCGGAAAATTCCTTCGGATTGGCTAACTTACGTTACAATGTTGCCGAGGCAGATGCTGTGGCCGCGCTCTTTAAGGGTCGATTGATCAAAGGAAAGCAGGCCACCCGCACACAATTTCTACAAAATGCGCCTCTGTATGACCTCATCCTGCTGGCAACACATGCAGAGGCAAACCCCCGATCAGGAGAATATTCCTGGATGGCATTCAGTGAGACCCCAGACACGATAAATGGTAGTTTGTTGTACGCAAAAGATTTGTACGGACTGCGTTTACCGGCTCAAATGGTGGTTTTAAGCGCTTGCGAAACAGGAATTGGTGAATTTGAAAAAGGAGAAGGTGTTCTGAGCCTTTCCCGGGGGTTCTTCTATGCCGGTGCCAAGAGTATTGTCAATACCCTATGGAGCGTGGACGATGCACGCAATTCTGCCCTAATTCAACTGTTCTTTCAAGAGCTCAAGCAAGGTAAGCCCAAGGATGTGGCCATGCAACAGGCGAAATTAAGTTTTTTAACACAGCACCCAAACGACGAAGCGCATCCGGTCTTTTGGGCCGGTCCCGTCTTAACAGGACAGTTGGCACCTCTTAAAATGGGTAGTTCAAAACGCTATATTTGGTGGGGCTTCTTTTTATTTTCCTCGCTATTTTTGTTTTTGTACTTTTTTAGAAAGCGCATTTCTCTCTGATTACTAGCGACTTGTAGGTGTTTTTGTGCCAATCACCACCATTTTTTCTTCCTATTGGTTGACATTTTTTCGCTTCGAAACACATAACTATACAAACCAAGATACTTGTCAAAATGAAAACCTTTTACCTTCTCTTCCTCACTTGTTGCCTCTTGTGTCTGTCGCAGCCAAACATTGGTGTGGCACAGACAATGAACCTGTCCTGGCAGAAAACATTCGATGGTAAAGGCAACGAACAATTCAACGATCTCATCGAAGCGACCAATGGCAATTTGGTTGCTGTTGGAAAATCTTCCTCTCAAAGTGCCGGTGGCGACGATGGTTATTTAGTCTTTGCTGATTTTAGCACTGGCGCAAACATCTTGGAAAGGCGCTTTGGTGGCAAAAAGAATGAGGAATTCAAAGCGGTCGTACAAACATTCGACGGTGGTTTTGTGCTGGCTGGATCGACGGAAAGTAACACAGTTGGTAAAAAAGATGCCTGGCTGATGAAGGTGGACGAGTATGGGACGCTCCTGTGGGAAAAGTCTTTTGGCAGCAAGGGGAGTGACAGTTGGGAATGTTTGAGCATTCAGTCGGACGGCAGTCTGGTGGCGGCTGGTTATTGGGATGGGAACGTGCGCGTGGCTAAGTTGGTCGGACAAGAGATCGAATGGGAGACGATTATAGGAAAAGGGAAATACGATAATTTGACAGGCATGGCCATGGCGGCTG
>JBCCSZ010000492.1:0-2909 GCA_039199225.1 Bacteroidota bacterium | reverse complement strand
TGTTTGTTCTCCTTTCCAGCTGAAGACCGTCATTTTGATGGGCTTTTCAAAAACAGCCATGATTTCCTCTGGTTTACGTCCTTGTTCTTCCAGAGAAATGTAGCGCTTGGATTTGCGGACCTCCCGCATTAGGATGGATTCCTTGCCCCAGGGTTTTTTATTCTTCCAATGCCTATCGAATTCCTTTTGGAGTTTGGCAAGATGTTCCTTTACAGAAGCTTCTGCGTGCTTTTGCAGGCGTGAATCAATGGTCGTATAGATTTTCAATCCATCCGTGTACAAGTTATACGGACGGCCATCAGCCTTGGTATAAGAAGCAACTTTATCGGCCAGTTCCTGTCGAAGGTGTTCCCGGAAATAGGTTGCCAAGCCTTCGTTGTTGCTTTCCCTGGTATATTTCACATCTAATGGAAGCTGTTGTAGGGAATCGCTGCTTGCTTTATCCAGGTATTCGTATTTGACCATTTGCTTTAAAACCACATTGCGTCTTCCTTTTGAGCGCTCCGGATTTCGGTGTGGATTGTAGTAAGTATTGGCCTTGAGCATACCGATTAAGACGGCCGCTTCCTCTGTCGGAATGTCTTTGGCCGATGTTTGAAAAAACTGTCGTGCAGCTACTTCTACACCATATATGTTGCTACCAAAAGGCACAGTGTTGAGGTAGAGGCTGATGAGTTCATCTTTGGAATAGACTTTTTCGAGCCGTCTGGCGATGTACATTTCCCGTATCTTATTGATGGGAATGCTGAATAGGCGGTAGCGCTTGCGCTTGTAGAGGTTTTTGGCAAGCTGCTGACTAATGGTACTGCCGCCACCGCCAGATTCATCTTGCAGTAAGACCGTCCGCAGAAACACCCTCACCCAGGCCCGCAGGTCGATTCCGCTGTGCTTGAAAAAGCGGGCATCCTCGGTCGCGATTAAGGCGTGTACCAAATCGGGGGAAATATCCTCGAAATCGATGTTTGTACGATTCTCAACGAAGTATTTACCCAATAGGACACTGTCGGCAGAGTATACTTCAGAGGCTGTATGGTTTTTGATGGCCTTGAGGTCTTTCTTAGATGGCAATCGGCCAAAGGCTCCCACCAAGACAAGTAGAAATAAGCTGATGATACCTGCAAAACCAATGGCACCCAATAGGCTGCAATAAGCTACAATGCGAGCTATTATCGGAGATTTTTCTTGGAAAGCTTTCCATTTCTCCTTCAGCTGCTGGATTTTATCTGCTAGATAGGTATTCTTGCCTTGATCTGTTTGTTGGTCAGTCATAGCGATAAGCTTGTGATGCCTTTGTAAACGATTGATTGTACTTTAATATTACGATCTGTGCTGAAGTCTCGCCGGAAAGCAGCGTGGCTTTAGCGCTGTCACATCATCCAGTTGAGGGAAGAATGGATGAAAACAAGGTGTGTACTACGAAAATGCAAAATAGGAAATTGTCGGCAGCTGATCTCCGTTTTTGATCACAATCAATGCAAAAGCATCGATCGTTGGCACATTTGGGGGCTGCAGGCAAAAAAAGTGAATCATTGGATAAAATTGTGCAAGGCTCGATTTGACAAAGCACTTACATTTGAAATGTATTATTTACCCATCAAACGAAATCATTATGTCTGCTGTCCAAATGGATTTTTCTGTGCTGAATCAGCCGTATACGCTGACTGAGGAACAAATTTCTTTTTACCGAGAAAATCGATACATCAAGCTCAAGCAGGTTTTGCCGCCAGATGTCTTGGCGCACTTTGCCCAGGTGATTTCTCAACGTGTCAAAGAGCTGAATACCATGCATTTGCCCATTGAGGAGCGCAGTACTTATGATAAGGCATTCTTGCAGATTATGAATATTTGGACGAAGGATGAGGTTGTTCGGGAATTTGTCTTCAGCAAGCGATTGGCTCAAATCGCGACGGAGCTGATGGGGGTTAGTGGGGTGCGCATGTACCACGACCAGGCGCTGTTCAAAGAGCCAGGCGGTGGCTTTACACCCTGGCATGCCGACCAGTATTACTGGCCCCTGTCCAACGATCATACAGTAACAGCTTGGATCCCGATGCAAGAAACGCCCTTGGAGATGGGACCTTTGGAATTTAGTGCCAAAAGTCACCTGCTGCAGGATGGAAGAGAGCTGAAAATCAGCGATGACAGCGAACAGGTGATTTCTAAGAAGCTTCGTCTTGGAGATTTCAACCAGGTAGTAGAGCCCTTTGAGCTGGGGGAGGTGAGTTTCCATTCTGGCTGGGTTTTCCACCGTGCGGGTGCCAATACGACCGATCGCATGCGGCAGGTTATGACTGTCATTTATATGGATGAACAGATGCGGCTTAAAGCGCCCGAAAATCCCAACCAGCAAAATGATTGGGAGACCTGGTGTCCTGGAGCCGAGATAGGAGAGGTGATCAACTCGCCGATCAATCCCGTTCTCTACACGACGAGTCGTTAGCCAATGAGCTATTTCAAGACCATAGAAATTTCTGACCCTCGCTTTGAGCGAGACGGCCTGCGGCAATTGACTGTCAAAAGTCGGGCGCTGAAGGGGCGGGGGGATGTGAGCATCTTTGTACCGCAAGAGGCAGGGGTGGATGTGCCGCTGGTGCTGTTGCTGCATGGCGTTTACGGTAGCCACTGGGCTTGGGCCATGAAGGGTGGAGCCCACTGGACCTTACGAGCTTTGATGGCAGCTTCCAAGCTGGACCCTTGTGTGTTGGTGATGCCATCGGATGGTCTGTGGGGCGATGGCAGTGGCTATGTGGCCCACCCAAAGCAGGATTTTGAGCAATGGATTGTAGAGGAGGTACCCCGGGCCGTAAGAGAAATGATCGGTCAAGCCACAGCAGATTCACCAATGTTTCTGGCGGGGCTCTCGATGGGTGGATATGGTGCGATGCGGCTGGGAGCCAAATATCCTGATC
>JBCCSZ010000491.1:0-2975 GCA_039199225.1 Bacteroidota bacterium | reverse complement strand
TTCGTCAAACTTCGTGATGTCAAGTCTTCCGGGATACTGCTCGGCCTTCTCGGTGATCTTTTTGCGCAACATCTTGAAAAAGCGGTTTCGGTAAAACTTATTCTCCGGCCAGTCCAATAATTCTGCGCCTTCCCCTAGATCGCAAGGAGCTGAAAAGGCAACGGCTCTGTAAATAGGCGCATCTAAGTGATCAGCATTGACCCCCAGATACTTCATGGTGATATTGCCCCCCATACTGAAGCCCACCATGACCACCCTTTCATAGTCTTTGGTGCGCATGGCGTGCCGAAGCACCTCTCCAATATCGCCGACTTCTCCGTGGTTGTACATCCGAAAAGCCCTGTTCATCTCGCCACTACAAGAGCGACAATTCCAAGCCAACACATCCCAGCCCCCTTGCATAAAGCGTCGGGCCATCCCTTTGATGTAGTGCCGGCTGGTATCTCCTTCCAGCCCATGGGTCAACACCACCAGCTGACGACTGCTGGAATCAATCCAGTCCAGATCGACAAAATCGCCATCGGACAGCGTGAGGCGCTCCCTTTCGTATTCGATGCCGCTGATGCGCCGGGTAAGAGCTGGATATATGGTCTCAATATGTGGATTGAACAAATACCAGGGCCTCTGATAGGTAGACTTTTGAAGAACAGGCATAAGACAGTGAGCTTGTTGACAACGTATATGATTCTAACACCAAATGTCTGGAAATGTATTGAATATTCAACATCATTGGGACTGGAATCTGCACAATGCTGTCATCTTTGGCGAAATACCCCATCTTCTGCGACTTCAACGCAGCCAAACCTTTCCTTTTGGACATTGGATAAAAGCGGCGATCGAGGGGGTGGATGCTGACTGTACTTTTATAGAAATTCCGACTGTCTGAAACTGCTGATTGAGAAGAGCTGCTTGAGGGTGAAACAGTTGTAGGTCCAGAAGCTGGGAAGTGTCTGCCAGGTTTTCCGCTGGATGGGGGCTGCTGCCCCAATCGATTAAGAAGGGGAGTGGATCGGGGCCATCGGTTTCGGAGGGCTCCGTGAGTTGCCACTTCAGTAGGCGGCCATCAGACAGGAGGCGCTGGCCGGCTTTGGGTTGGCCCATCGGGATATTGGCTTGCCTGGCTTTGTCTACTACTTTGGGTAAATTGACAAATTTTGCTGCCCAGCGCATCATCCCGTCCGACCGAAGATTTTTGAGTCCCATCCAGAGTGGAGGAGCTTGCAAGTTGCTGGATGGATCGGGTGCGATGACCTCCAGGTATTGAAGCGGCCCCAAGCGCCAAAGGGCATTGTGGGTTCCTCGGTCAGGGTGTTTTCCACCGACCGTGGCTGGCACCCCCAGCAGATTCTCGACAAATTCAACGCCTGTTTCTAGCTGGTGGGCGGTAAAGACCAAGTGGTCGATCTGGTCGCGTTGTTGTGTATTTAGTTCTGACATTTTCCTTCTGTCCATGTTCTCAAACCAGCATTCCGAGCTTCGCACTCGTTGGGATAGGTCTTGCCATCGCAGCCACAAACGGGCTTGTACACTTCGGGGCAACCACGATTTGGATCGACTTTTTTGGGATCAACACATTCATTGCAAGCCCCTTCGGTCCATTTGAGTATTCCTTTGATCTCAGCCTCGCACTTGTTGCCATAGGTCTTACCGTCGCAGCCGCAAACGGGCTGGTATATCTCCGGACAACCGGCATCCTTTTGAATGCGGGTTTGGTCGACACAGCCATCATTGCAGGCCCCTTCGGTCCATTTGCTCAGCCCCGCTTTTTCGGCTTCACATGCATTGGGGTAGGTCTTACCATCGCAACCACAGACGGGGCGGTATTCCCGAGTACAGGGGCGGTTGGGCATGATCCGGCTCGAATCGACGCAAGCTTTCAAACAAGGACCCTTGGTCCATTCCAACAAGCCTGCTCTTCCAGCCTCGCATTTATTGGCATAAGTCACTTCGTTGCAGCCACAAACCGGCTCGTATTCCTGGGTACAAATGCGGTCTAGATCAATTTTTTTAGGATCGATACAGGAGCTTTGGTCAGCTGTAGGCGGAATGGTTTTAGGGGTACAGGCCGGGAAAGAAAGGCTGAAAAATAAAAGTAATAGGCCAACTGGGAGGAGCGAGTAGGAAAAGGGTCTTGAAAGCATCGTTTTTGTTTTGACTAGATACATCTTGAAAAAATATCTAAGTCAAAAGTAGGCATTTTCAATTGGGATAAAAAAATAGCGCCCGGATGATTCGTCAGAATGTCCGGGCGCTATGTCAAAGCTCAGATTATGTTTTGCGTAGATTAAATCGATGTGCTCCTTAAGAGCCAGCCATCCTTGCGCGCCTGTTGCCGCCAAGTAATAGCCCAGCTTATTTAATCAAACGGAAGTTTAGTGGATATTCGTAATATTCTCCATTGTTGGTTTGCACAGCAGCCACGATGCAGAAAATGAGACTGATGATTGCCAATGCCAAAAGCAGAAATATACCAATCAGCAAGAAAATCATTACAAAACTGATAATGGCCATGATGGCGATGGTGATCTGAAAATTCAATGCCTCCTTCGCATGATAATCAACATATGGAGAGTCTTCTCTTTTGACAAGCCAAATCACCAGAGCTGGTACAATATTACCAAAAGGTATAATGAAGGTCGTTATGATTCCCAAGTGAGACAGCGTGGCCCATTGTCTTTCTTCTGGAGTGGGATAATAATCATCATCATTGGGAATGTCGTCCAATAATTCTTCTTGTTCCATTGATTAGCAAAGATTTATTTGTGAATTATAGTATCAAGATACTGCTTGTAGGGCTTTGGTGAGCAGTTCCTTAGATAAACACTTCCCAAAATCCGACCAAGCACTGGGCCGCCGACCTTTTACCTATTGCACAACAAATTTTACCAACTGATGCCCACTTTCTGATTGCAGACGCACGAAGTACAAGCCAGCAGCCAAGTTTAGATCGAAAGCCCAGGATTGTAAGCCGCTGA
>JBCCSZ010000490.1:0-3009 GCA_039199225.1 Bacteroidota bacterium | reverse complement strand
GCCTGTGTATGAGAAAGCAGCCAGCCAATGCCTGAGCATCACCTGTGTTTTTTAGTATTTTCTGTAAAAAAGTCTCTCCAACTTACTTTTATAGGACGAGATAACATGAATAGCTGTAAATTGTATGGCAAAGAAATACAATCAAACAGTTTTAAAAAGGAGTGTATTGAGAACGTACAATAAGCTGGCCATCGATTACATTGAGGCGTACGCTAAAAATAGGGTAGTGGCTGCCCAGGCTTCGATTGGTCATGTGGCAGAGATGTCCAATATTACGTTGGCAGAGATCATCGGGCTAAAAGCATCCATACGGGAGAAGGCGAGGATTGCCCTGCATTTTCATCCGTATCGCTTGGTGGAGGATTCTTTAACGGTTGTCGAGTCGATGCTACAGACGGGTAAGTACAGCAATCAGTTTGAGACCAAAGTTTCCAATGGCTCATTGACGGCTTTCAAGGGGGGCAAAAGGGATGTGTGGGAAAATTTGTTGTTTGGTGGGATTTATGACAAGCACGACATCCCCAATTTTTTGAGACCGATATATGGTTCGCTTTCCTTGGTTGGCCATTCCAATGGACCTTCGCCAAGGTTTGGTTCGTGCTACTTTTTGACAAAACCGGCGCTATCGAAATATGCTACCTTCACTTATTTGGATTCTTACACGAAGCCAAAGGAGAAAGGGACCAGGGATTGCTTTGAGGAGATTTTAGCGTGTCTTCTTTCCGAATGCTTTGAGCGGGATGCGGCGATCGGGGAAGTGGGCGTCAGACCAGATGATCTAGTGAGAAAAATAGATCGCCACTTGAATAAAGAGGGTATGTTTGCAGCCAATAGCCCCATGAGCCGCAATTTGGATCATTACATCGAGGCACAAATCCATACGGAAATTGTGCTATCACAGGATGTAGATTACCTGGTTGCAGATGCCGCTTATCGCGGTACGGCCTATGAAGCGGTCTTTAAAAAATTGTGTACCTCAAATTCCATTGAGTTGCTTTGGAATGAAGGTAGGGCGCTTGCAGTAGAAGCTATTCCAAAGAATTTTAGAGGTCCAGGAATGCCGGCAATTGGTAGGGAAATAGCGGTGGATCACAAGATTGATGCTTCCATCTTGGGATTGGCAGAAAAGAGATACAGGGAGGAAATCAGGGATGAAGCGGCTCGCATAGATAAGAATCAGCAATTGAAATATCTGTGGCACATACTGGTAAAATATGGTCAACCAATTGTGCTTGCATAAAAAGCAGTCTGAACATCGGGTACGACAATTATTCTGGACAATTCATTGGAAATCTCCACAAAATAATTCCATTTGAAAGGTCTGAGTAGAGGAACTGGGAAAATGAAATTACCTCTTCAAACACCACAGTATTTTCAATAGATAATGATAGGTGATTTTATTTTTATGTGTAATCAATTGGTATTGAATGGAGTGAGCTTTTTTTAATTATTGTATGCCTTCGCAATTGAATTGGATGGAACCGTCGGGATCAGTCACTTTTGCAGTGTACTGAATCCTTATCTGGCGATTATGACTAAAATCATTTATATTTGGCTAAAACTTTTCTATTCGGCCATACTGCTGTACAAAGCAAGCGCGTTTCCTTGTAAAAAATTCTTACAAAGTTTAGTATTTACTTATTGACGACTGGACCGGTGTAATCAAAGCTCAGACTACTTTTATTGATGACTCTAATCCTTTTATCGTATGATTCGCACACTAATCATCGACGATGAGCCAATGGCGTATCGCACCCTTAAAAGCCTCTTGGATATTTACTGCCCAGAGGTGAACGTTATTGGAAAGGCAGAAGATTTGGCGACAGGCATTGGATTGATACAGCGGGTGAACCCAGAGGTGGTTTTTCTCGACATCCATCTGAAGGGACACTCCGGATTTGATCTGCTCGACCAAATTTCCAAGCCAGATTTCCACGTCATATTCACCACTGCCCATGATGAATTCGCCCTGAAGGCATTTAGATACCATGCCATTGACTACTTGCTCAAGCCCATCATACCGCAAGAACTGATAAGGGCGGTAAAAAAAGTACAAAGAACCACTCCTCAAATACAGAAAATAAGTCAGCAAATTTCAGGGCTTTTAGACAACATCAAAAAGCAAAGCTTTCAGTCCCTAACCCTTTCCACCCATGAAGGTTTGCACATACTACCGCTGGACCATATCATTCGCCTCGAATCAAGTGGGAATTACACCAGCTTTTTCACGACCAGTCAGGAAAAAGTTGTCATTGCCAAAGGAATCAAAGAATACGATGACTTACTGCCCAGCCCGCCTTTTTTTCGGATACATCAATCCCATATTGTCAACTTGCGACAAATCAAGAAGCTGATGAAAGGAGATGGTGGTTATGTTTTGAGTTCCGACAATGCCCGGCTTCCCCTTGCCCGCCGAAAAAAAGACCACCTAATTGAATATTTAAAAACTCATAGCCTGTAATGAACGCCCCTAAAAATATCGAGCTATTTTTTAAACATATTATTTTCGCATTCCTACTTTTTCTAAGCCACCTACTATCCGCTCAAACTGCTCAATTGGCAGCGATTTCTTTTGATGCAAATGATGGTCTACCCAGTTCAGAAACCTATGACCTCCTACAAGATCGCCAAGGGTTTATCTGGATAGCTACCGACAATGGCATCAGTAGGTTCAATGGCTATGAATTTCAGTCCTTTGGTCCAGAGCAAGGACTCCTAGACCCTGTTGTTTTTACCATATTCGAGGACCACGAAGGAAAGATTTGGATGTCTACACTCTCTGGTAATTTGTACTACTACGAAAACGATACAATTCTGCCATATCAGCACAACGCCATTCTGGAAAGACAAATCAGTACCCCAAAAAATCCTGTGGTTCTTAAGTTTTTTTTCATTGACGAAGCAGGGACTTTTCACGGAGCAGCCCAAAAAATTGGAATCATCAAAATACGATCTGACGGAACAGTCGAACGCTTCCATCCCACCTCAACAGATTGCAATAGCCTGCTG
>JBCCSZ010000489.1:0-3011 GCA_039199225.1 Bacteroidota bacterium | reverse complement strand
GGATCGCCTCAAAGTACTCTGGAACCGATTGTACCCCCTGAGACTTGCGCAGCCCAATACCATTGAGACCTACAAGGGGTTGGTGGATTTGCTGCCTGCCTTTACCCACTTATTGTTGGAGCATCGACCCAAATTGCTGCGCGGCAAAAGCCTAAAGGAGGTCTTTCCGATTGCTTCGCGACAACCAGCTCGGCTTCGGCATTTGTACCACAAGTGGAAAGGATCGGCCGAACAAATGAGACGCCATGCGCCTTCCCTCGTTTTTGCGGTCATAGGACAAGCCAGAGCAGATGGTGCATTGACGCCACTGGAGGAAGCAAAAGTATTGGAGCGAATGCTGAGGTATTGGGCCGTCCGAAGAACTATTTTTTAACCAACCCAAGTTGCGATGAATGGCATTCCTTACAAGTGTTTGCCCGGCTCAATGAGCAGTAACCGCAACCGGATTAACTAATCAAAACAACCATCATTATGCCGATAAATTTTGATAAGCTGACATTTAAATATCAGCGAAAGATGAAGGGCCAAAAGGATTTGAAAATAACCCTGGACCTCTCTTCCATCAATTTCGACATCAACAAAGGAACCGTCAGCGAGCATACGCCTTTTACCAGCGAAATGACCTTCGACCTGAAGTTGGTTTATGACGATAAAATTCCTCTGACACTGGAAGAGCTGATTGGCCTGATCGATCAACATGGCTATCCTTCCAGTGGCGCCCAGGGACCGGCCGATAAACTCCAATACATGTTTGAGCATTGGATACTCACGGACGCCAACTTATCGCTTGCATTCCGCCTTTTTGACGATCCAGATGTTTCTATGCCGCAGTACAATTCGGGTCGGAAAATTACGACTTCCATCGAAGTATTGAACAACCTGGATAAGGACATTTATGCCACCTCTTTCAGTGGTAAACTTAAGTTTGTTACGAAGATCGATCAAGATGCAAACTATAGCCAAAATGGGGGGGACAATTACAACGTATTATTGTACCCTTGTTTGGAATTGCTCAACGCACCGCCAGCTGACTCCAAAATGCTGGGTGTCGAAGAGTCTTTGTCCTTTGTTGATCCTACGGGCAAAAAATTCAACAAGGAACTGAAGCAGAGTTATGAGGTATTTTATGCAGCGCCAGATACTTCGACCCGCGAAGTGATCGACCGCTCGGCGGAAGACTTGGTAGACAGCATTAACGACTTGAACAATTCCTTGGGTAAAAATCTGGGGAAAACTTTTAAGACACGCCTCCAACCAGTTGGAGTGGCAGGAACACCGGATTTGGCCTTGTGGGTCATCATAAAAAAGGCAACCGATGAATTGTCTTTCCACAATTTTGAAGAGTACATGAAAGAGGTCTTTTGCGGTAAAGGAGGTGCGACCTCTGCACAGCGGTTTCGGCAAACGGCCCAGTCGTTGAACAGGAGAAGGGGCCAGCCTTTCATACATGTGGACTCTTACCGGGCTGTAAAAATTGCGGCAGAAGCCTTCACCCTTGTCAATTGCATGATTCAAGAGGACTTTTCGCAGGCGCAGGTCGACGACTTACTGGCCAGGGTACCAATCACAGATGGCAATTTCGATCCCGACGGATTGCAACAGTGGTGGGAAAATTATAAAGTCGAAGTAAATATTGGAGCAAGGGGCCAGGGCGATGGCTTAAAGATCATTCCCTACCTTGCCGTGATTCGGGACAAGCTAAAGGATGAACAAATCAAAGACAAAAGCTTTGATGCTGCCTTCGAACACTATCTGAATAAGACCAACCTAAATACCGATAGCTGTTATGGACTGGCGCGGCAAAAACTGGCCTTTCCCTGTTTTATGGAACTCATCTGGTCTTACTGGCACGAAGAAAGTATGATGGTGCAAGGACTGAAAGCCATCTATCGTCGATTCCAAAACATCGAAAGCCACGATGGCAGCAGAGCCCTCAGCGGATTGGCCATCGATCCACTTCGCGACCTCAGCAACATCTTGTGGGGAAGAATTCAGGACGAGCAGCACCAGCTTTCTGTGTTGCGCCGTGCACATGCTTACGAATACGCCTACGGCTTTTCGCTCCAAGGAGCAGCCGTCAAGAACATGCGCGCTGCCGAGCGAAACATCAAATTCATTGAAGCTTTCCACCGCCTACTCCATCTAGTGGCTCAATTCTACAAGGATTCAGATGACATGACGAAGCGACCGGATGCTTTTCCCGTTTTGAATGGTCTCAAAGAGGTGCACCTGATCCTCAGCGAATACAACCACAACGAGACTGGCCACATGACGATCGTTTCGCGCACCGAGATGTTGACCGAGCAATGGATACTGGCCCGACCTGAGTTTCGGGAATTTTTGCCTTCCAGGATCATGGTGGCTTATCCCGAAGGTTGGATGGACCGGGTCGCTTCTCTCAATAAACTGATGGGTTGGACCACCACTTCTCCCTTGCATTTTAGAGACCTGGGGCGCTTTGGAGAACAGATTTTGCTGTCTGTCCGCTTTGGCAATTGGAGTGACATCAACAATCGCAATGCCGCCTTTAACTGGGCCAATTTCTGGCGAGAGCAAATACAGGGATACATCCACGCCTACCGGATTGTAACTGGAGTGGATCTGACCAATCCAAATGAGGCCGGCAGTAAGATTGGCCAGCCACCATCTGTGCATCTGACTAAACGGGTCCGAAGCAGGCAAATGAGTCGCAAGGCTGTGCGGACCAAAAGTGCGCGCAAGCAAAATGGGGTCATGCCAAAAAGACAGCCATAGCAACGGTAAAGAGGGATGGGATAGGGTAGGTTTCCCGATTTTGTCGGGAGCCTCCTGCATCCCCTTTGCTCAGCCATTTTTCTACGCAGATTCTCAGCTCTATGTCAAACAATTCATACCACCATCCGGTCGAGCGGGAAGTCGTTTTGATGCAAGACGATCGATGGCCTGTATCCGACAGCCAACAGCCCCCATACCGATGGATTTGTTCCCTAAAGGTCTTTTTTCCTGAGCCGGTTTTTTATCCGCTTAGTTTG
>JBCCSZ010000488.1:0-3030 GCA_039199225.1 Bacteroidota bacterium | reverse complement strand
GGTGCGTCCAAACGGAGGCAAAACCCTAGAAAATGGGAATAAAATCAGTGAAAAACACATTTTGAAGATAAAAAACAATCTCAAAAAATTGTAAACAATTACTCTATTGAGAGTAATCGGGTTCTTCAAAGGAATCTTTTAGTGTATATTCCGTTCTGAGCGACAATCTGCCGTTCCCCATTCCGTTTTAGTTTGCCCCCCTGATCGCGGGTAGATGTCGCCAAATTCCTGAGCATCTGACCCCCTGACTTGCTAATGTCTGATTGACATTCCGGCAGGTCTGACCCCCTTAGGATTTCAATGATGGAGCCGCTTGTGCGGTTTGATTTTGGTTTTTGATAAATGTTTAACCCAAACCAAGATCAAAAACTATGGCAAAACCAATTGCTATGAGCATACTGAAACAAATCATACGACACTGGTGTAATGGTGTTCCACTGAAGGCCATTGCCCGTCATGTCCATGTATCTCGTAACACCGTCAAACATTACTTGAAAAGGGTAAAGGAAAAAGACCTTTGTTGCGATGAGTTATTGAAACTGGACGATCATGAAATGGCCGCATTGCTGACCGATATTCAGCCTGTAGAAACACAGGACCGATAATAGGCAAATGGTCGATCAATTTCCAATGATCTGCGCTGAACTGCAACGCACAGGAGTCAATCGTTGGGTCTTGTGGAATGAGTATAAAAGCCGCTATCCTGATGGTGATCAATACTCTCACAGTTCTGTCATCACCTTAACGTTTGGGAGAAGAGCAGGCAAGCCAACCTGCACATCGAACAACAACCTGCCCATAAGCTCTATATCGACTATACCGGCAAGCCCCTTCATTGGGTTGATCGCTCCACCGCAGAGGTCCACCCGGCAGAGGTATTTGTTGCTGTTTTGGGCTACAGTCAGAGGACCTATGTAGAAGTTTGCTCCAATCAAAGCCAGGGATGCTTTATTGAAGCCCTGGACAATACTTTGCATTATCTGGGAGGAGTTCCCAGAGCTATGGTGCCTGACAACATGAAAACGGCGGTGCTCAAAGCTGATAAATACGAGCCGACGATCAATGAGACGTTGAGTCAATGGGCCGACCATTATCAGACCAGCATCTTACCGACCCGTAGCAGAAAGCCTCGTGACAAGGCCATTGTGGAACAAGCCGTACGTACCACTACAGCCGCATATTTGCTCCATTGCGTGACCGGATATTCTACTCGATAGAAGAGATCAACCAGGCCATTGCTGAGCAATTGACCCCGTACAATAAGCTCCTTTTCAAGGGTAAAGATTACAGCCGTGAAGACCGGTTTTCCGAAGAGCAATCTCTGCTAGGCCCCCTTCCCAATGAACGCTTCCAATGGAAAAAAACACGCTGGATGACTGTGATGAAAAACTGCCATATTCGTCTTGCAGAGGATAAGCACTACTACAGTATACCCTATCGCTATATCGGAAGTAAGGTAAAGATGGAATACACCCAAAAGCAAGTGAGCGTCTATCACAACTATCAGCGGATTGCTTTCCATGAGCGCAACTTTCGTCATTTCGGCTACAGTACCGCCAAAGAACATCTACCCTCCACCCACCAGTTTGTCAGTGAATGGAGTGCGGAGAAGTTCATCAACTGGGCTGAGGGACATTGACCAGGAGGTCAAAAAGTATATCCTACGCATCCTGGCTTCCAAACCCTACCCCGAACAAGCTTACCGTAGCTGTGTGGGTATTCTGTCTTTGGCTAAAAAAGCAGGAAGAAAACGACTGATTGCCGCTTGTCGCAGAGCTGCTCACTTTGAGGCCTACAATTATAAAACCATCGAAGGAATCATTACCCACCGGCTCGATGAACAACCCTTACCTGGCGAGCAACTCTCCCTGAGAATACCTAACCCTGAGAATATATGGGGTGCCAAAAACTACAAATAACCATTACGCTAAAAATCAGATAAACATGAATACACAAACACGAGAGAAAATGAACCAACTGCGCCTGCACGGAATGAGACAGGCTTTGGAGACCTTGTTGGAAACCCGACAGCAACTCACCACGGATCAGACTCTGGCCATGCTCACCGATGCAGAGTGGGAGTATCGCAAAAACAGTCGTACTGAACGTTACATTAAGCAGGCAGCCTTTCGATACCGGGCAGCTATCGAACAGGTCCGTTTTGATCCGGTCAGAAACCTGGACAAAAACCAACTCCTGCGCCTAGCGGAATGTCCCTTTCCGAACCACGCTGAAAACATACTCATCACCGGGCTCACCGGTGCAAGTAAAAGCTATCTGGCCTGGGCCCTGGGCTACCAGGCGTGTATAAAAGGATACCGAACGATCTACTTTAATACTCAAAAACTATTCGCTAAACTAAGGATGTCCAAGGCCGACCAGACCTACCTTAAGGTCCTAAAGAATATGGAAAAAATGGACCTGCTCATCCTCGATGACTTTGGGCTGGAACCCCTGGATCAGGAAAACCGGTTGATGCTTTTGGAAATCCTCGAAGACAGGCACGGCAGAAAGTCGACCATCATCGCCTCGCAACTGCCTGTAAAAAACTGGTATGATATCATTGGAGATAACACCATTGCCGATGCCATCTTGGATCGGCTTGTACATCAGTCACATCGAATAGATCTAAAAGGAGAATCTATGAGAAAATTGAAAAACTACTAACTTTACTAACTGAAATTATGTCATAGTTCCTTAAATCACTGAAATCCTAAAGGCGGTCAACCAAACCGGATTAGGGGGTCTGACGCTCTGGAATGTACACTAACCCTATTTTTCATATTTACCAGGTGCCTACTTCAATTTATCGATAACCAAACAATTAGGATACTTAGTTCTAGTTAAAAAAAGAATAGCACTTTTTGAATACATACCCTATAAAAGTTGAAATTCTTTGACCAATTTTTTCTTCCAAAGAGGTAACTGGACGATGAATTTCTTTTAAGGGTTTACCTATTTTTGTTCTAACATCCCAATAGCTTGGAGAACAGATGCTTGCTGCGATTAGTCTTTGCTTTCCTTTTGATT
>JBCCSZ010000487.1:0-3051 GCA_039199225.1 Bacteroidota bacterium | reverse complement strand
TAGCCCACATTATTATAGCAGATGTATTGAATGGAAAACTGCCCCGATCGAATGACTTTCGGCCCGATCCCAAAGTCAGCTCGGGTAGTGCTGTGGAGGCAGATTATTTTTTGAAATACTTACAGGCAGATAGCACTTACAAATACGATGGCTTTGGTTACGATCGGGGACATCTCGCGGCTTCGGCTGATTTCAACTGGTCGCAAGAGGCCATGTCAGATACCTATTACTATTCCAATATGGCGCCTCAGTTGGCGGATTTCAATCGCGGCAAATGGGCGGAATTAGAGGCACTGCTGAGGGGCTATTTGTACCACCATCCCCAGACACAGTTGTATGTTTGTACAGGTGGCCATTTGGAAGATGGGCTGCCCAGCATTCCCAGAAGTCAGCACAAAGTCTCTATTCCCAAATACTTTTGGAAGGTGGTCATAGACTTGAAAAACGAAAAAGGTATTGGTTTTTGGATGCCTCACAAGGCGTTGGATTACCCCGTCGAGTATTACAGTTGCACCATCGACAGCATCGAGCAGTTGACGGGCATTGATTTTTACAATGCGCTGGAAGATACTTTGGAGGACCAATTGGAGAGACAAAATAAGGCGGCCGATTGGATTCCCGAGCTGGCAAATGGCGATGTATTGCCGGTGGCGTTCGAGAAATTGGGCCGCAAGATGTACAACACGGTGATGGCCGCCAAGTTGATTGGTGTCAATGAAAATGTCAGTGTCATCGGAACAGTTGTCTCCGGGCGGAAGAGCCGAAAGGGAAACCTCATTCTCAATCTAGACAAACAATACCCAAAGCAAATCTTCAATATTTTCATCCGAAAAGAAGACCTGATTCATTTCGACAGCGACCCCCTTCAAGCGTTCAAGGGGAAGCAAATCATTGTTTACGGCCGGGTCAAATCCCTGGGTAAGACACCGACGATGTACATCAAAAACGGCAGCAACATCAGATTGCGACCCTAGGCTTTTGGTATCCTCCTGACTTCACACCTCACTGCTCCGAATTTCTTTTCGCCAATTTCCTCTTTTTGGTGGCTCTCCGAAATTTTTTTCGCGAAAAGGCCCTGATTGCGCCCTTTTTGGCCCCTGGAACACCCTTTGCCCATGCATAGGGGAATCCAATTTATTAACCATAAACTTAATTATCATGCACGATTTAGATAGAACCACTTTAGAGGCCAGCGACTACGATCAGGAAAATGCCTACGATCAGTCTGACGAGTTCTATGAGAATGAAGCATTTGAAATGTACGACGATGACAATGAACTTTACGAGATGGAGGACGATGATGGGGAATACTACGAAATGGAGGAGGACGAAGATGAGGAGTATTATGAAATGGGGGACTACAATATGGGGGAAGAAGAGGAGGCGGAATTAGCGTTTGAGCTACTCGCTGTTAAAAGCGACGAGGAGATGGATGAGTTTTTTCGCAAGCTCGTTCGTCGTGCGGGAAGAGGGGTGAGAAGATTTGGTCGTAGAGCTCGCAAGTTTGCCCGTTCAAGGGTTGGAAGAGCCATACGCAGTCGATTGAGGGGATTTGCCAAAAGGATGTTGCCCATCGCCGGACGTGTCGCTGGTGGCTACTTTGGTGGTCCAGTAGGTGCAAAGATCGGTGGCGGCTTGGGGAGCTATGCCACCCGGTTTTTTGAAATGGAAATGGAAGGACTCAGCCCGGAAGATCAAGAATTTGAAATTGCGAAGCGTTTTGTTCGCTTTGGAAGCAGTGCCGCTAGGAACGTCTTGAAAAATGCCAATCGCATGGCGCCAGGTAAAGCCATCAAAGTTGGTTTTCACAAAGCTGCGCGCCAACACGCTCCGGGCTTACTGAAGCCGCAGAGTCGTCAGAAGCCCAGCAGCAGAGGACGCCGCAAGAGTGGTCGTTGGTTCCTCAGAGGCAACAAGATCGTTTTGGTGGGTATCTGATGTGTGGCCATACCTATTTCCTAGTTTCTAAAAATCAATCGATATGAAAGCTGCCACCCTTGACGGGAGAAGAGCATTGAGCCGACCAAACGAAAAACTTTCAGTAGGTTTTCGATCCTTTTTGACGACGGAATGCCAGGCTTTGTTGGCGCGATTGAAACAGCTAAAATCCTTTGGACTGAGTATGCCAATGGTTGGTGCAGCCAATATTTCTCTTCCGGCGCAACGAGCCATCCACCTGCTGCTCAAACAAAGTGTTCAGGAGTTGAAGTCCCGCATCCTAACATTCAGGGCCGTACTTCGCGACACGCCCGATCTCGAAGCTTGGGAAGCGCAAAAAGGTTTCACCACCTTGAAGCTCAGATTCAATTGGCTGCTCGATAGCCTGGACATCTTTGCCGATGCACTCACGATGCGCAGTGAACACAATATCGGGGTCTGGTTGGCAGGTATGGATGCACTGGCAGAGGATACACTCCAACTGAAGGGACGGTATTTTCGATCGCCACCGCTTATCACCTACCTCGATCGGGGACATGGAGCAGCGATTCGTCGCGCTCGAACGCGCTTGCCCGGAGGGAAGAGCAATCCCGTTGCCATCATCCGGGTGCCACGCGAAAGGATGATTTCCACTGGCATCGCCTCTTCTCTGATCCACGAAGTGGGACACCAGGGAGCCAGCTTACTCAACTTGGTTCCTTCTGTCGGAGAGGCAATAAAGCAAATGGCTCTGGTAGATGTTGAAAATCTTGAGCTGTGGAATTGGCTGGACCGATGGATTTCTGAAATCTTATCGGACTTTTGGAGCGTCGCCAGCATCGGCATTGGCTCTACCATGGGGCTGATGAATGTCGTCAGCGTTCCGGCCTACTTCGTTTTTCGCCTGCGGGCTGAGTACCCTCATCCGCCTCCCTGGATAAGGGTGCAACTGAGCATTGCCATCGGTGCGGCGCTCTATCCGGACCCACAGTGGGATCGCCTCAAAGTACTCTGGAACCGATTGTACCCCCTGAGACTTGCGCAGCCCAATACCATTGAGACCTACAAGGGGTTGGTGGATTTGCTGCCTGCCTTTACCCACTTATTGTTGGAGCATCGACCCAAATTGCTGCG
>JBCCSZ010000486.1:0-3067 GCA_039199225.1 Bacteroidota bacterium | reverse complement strand
TGGTATGCACCTGGTGCAGCTGCAGCTCAAATGGTGGAAGCCATTCTCAAGGATGAAAACCGCATCTTCCCTTGTTGCGCGCGCCTCAACGGCCAGTACGGCCTGAAGGATATGTTCTTGGGCGTACCGGTCAAGCTGAATCGCAATGGTATCGGTGAAATCCTTGAGCTAAAACTGAATAAGTCTGAAACAAAGCTGCTGCACAAGTCGGCGGCACACGTCCAAGCAGTCATGGAGACTTTCAACGATATGAATATTGTCTGATATTTGCTAAAAGCAGTTTTTCAGACCGAAAAATACAGAAATCCTAGGTTTGCAATTTGCCAGACCTGGGATTTCTTTTAGATATTAGTTAGGTGAGAAAACGACAGGACTGAAAACTTGTACCTGTTAAACAATTCCTGAAAAGGGTTGTTTATTGAATAAGTAAATTCAAATCTGACTCTGACGATGTACAACGCTGCAGTGAATAATGAGTTACTAGCTAACATTGTAACTAATACTAACGAAAATTTGTACGACCTAAGCCACAAAAAGCCAATACTGCTGGTTTTCCTACGGCACTTAGGTTGTGTTTTTTGCAAAGAGGCCCTCTCCGAAATTTCTCAAAAACGCGAAAGTATCGAGAAAAAAGGTGTTCAAATTGTCTTTGTACACATGGCGGCCAACGATACGGCAGAAGAGTATTTTGGCCGTTTCAACCTACTGAAATTGCCCCACATCAGTGATCCCGTCGGTAAAATTTACAAGGCATTTGGCATAACCAAGGGAACGCCTTCTCAATTGTACGGTCTCCGCACTTGGTTCAACGGCTTCAATGCAACTGTCGTCAAAGGGCATCGCCCCGAGTACGATCCTGCCAGATTGGGAGACGCCACACAAATGCCCGGACTATTTCTGCTCAGCCAGGGCGATATCAAACAAAAATACCTACATCGCTACGCTTCCGAAAAGCCCAATTACGATCAGTTCATCAAATGTGCGCTTGCCAGCTAAGGTACCAGCCTATTAATGAACAAATCGGCGGAAGAAATCGTATTATAAGGGTGCGCTATGCCGCGTCCGACTAATCGCTAAATCCCAATCTTATGATCGGCTGGAAATTTTCCGAATTCACTCCAGGTCAGGAAGAGGGTTCTCCCTTCGACAAACTACTCAAGCTGTTTAAAGAATTATTGCTCTACACTTCTGGTGATGTCCGAGAGGCATTGAGCTGGTTGACCGAGTTGGACAAGGAATACAAACTCACGGATGAGAACTACGGTATCGCAAATTTCATCCAAGACTTAATCGATAAGGGCTACATCCAACAGCAAGATGCCGACAATCCCAACTTTGTTCCCAGCGCCAAGATGGAGCTATCAATGCGCCAAAAGGCCCTGGAAGATATTTTCGGACAGCTGAAAAAGGCAAAGTCCGGCAAACATACGACCCGTATGACTGGTAAGGGCGATGAATTTACTTCGGAACTCAGACCATACGAATTTGGTGATAAGCTGGAAAACCTGGCTGTCTCCGAATCGCTGCGCAATGCGCAAATCAACCATGGCATCGATGAATTTAAGCTCACACACGACGATCTGGAAGTCCACGAGACCTTCTATCAATCGCAAATGAGCACTTGCCTGATGATCGATATTTCTCACTCCATGATTTTATACGGAGAAGATCGCATCACCCCAGCCAAGAAAGTAGCCATGGCGCTGGCCGAGCTCATCACAACTCGCTACCCCAAAGATACGCTGGACATCATCGTATTTGGCAACGATTCCTGGCAAATCGAAATCAAGGACCTCCCCTATCTGCAAGTTGGTCCCTATCATACCAATACGGTAGCTGGTTTGGAATTGGCAATGGATATTTTGCGCCGCCGCCGCAATCCCAATAAGCAGATTTTTATGATTACAGATGGCAAGCCTACTTGCATCAAAAAAGGGAAAAAGTACTACAAGAACAGCTTTGGACTGGATCGGACCATCATCAACCGCACACTGAATTTGGCCGCACGCTGCCGGAAATTGGATATTCCCATCACAACCTTTATGATCGCCCGAGACCCTTATCTCGTCCAGTTTGTCGATCAATTCACCAAGACCAATAACGGTAAGGCTTTCTACAGTAGCCTACAGGGCTTGGGCGAGTTCATCTTCCGCGATTATAAAAACAACAAGCGCAAGCGACACCGCTAAAAAAACGCTTTCTGTCATGATGGACGGAAAGCGTTGAAGGTCTATATGAATAGACATGGGAAAATAGTAAAACGGTTTTGGAAAAAAGAGGTCTTCACATATAACTAATTCATCATATCAAAAATCGAGCCAGCCTGGCAGCTTTTCAAAAAGACGGACACTTTACCGGACGGCTGTTCCTCGAACGATTCATCAGAGAAGCTCGATACATTAGTGCCAATTCACTAGCTCCCTGCCCGTTGGAAGCTCTGCGCAGGCCAGAGATGTTCAGGTCATAACTATAACTGAGTCCCAACGCGCCATAATCAAAGCGAATCAATAAGACTTGAGCGTCCTTAAAACGGGTCATCGTCCCAATGTAAATGGTGGTCGGATCGTCGCTATTGGCGGAAGCCATATTGACCTTGAGCAGGGCGCCTACGTTGACGGCTCGGCTGGGTCCCTGGACCATGTAAACTGCTTGGGGCATGATGGATAGGCTATAAGTCAATCGAAATTCCCCACCAGCATAGAAAGTCTTCTTTCGATAAAGCGACTCTTCCTCATCCAAAAAACCAACCGCCGGACGGTTGAGGTGGGCCAAGGCAAAGCCAGCATAATAATTGGTATATCGGTCCGGAGCAAAAGACCAACCGATGCCAGCTGTTAGGTCAATATAACCCCGCTCCATCTCCTGAAAGTCTTCTCCACTACTCAAGGCAGGATTCAATTTCTGACCGTCGAATTGATTGTCAAATAACAGTCGATCTATGCTCAAGCGACGCCAGGCATAACCAATCTGACCACCAAAACTCACAAAGTGATTACCGGATCGATTCAGACTTTTGCTATAGGCACCTGCAAGATGCAGTTGGGTATTTTTCAACTGTGTCGTACCT
>JBCCSZ010000485.1:0-3102 GCA_039199225.1 Bacteroidota bacterium | reverse complement strand
CCAGCGAAGAAACGCTGTTGATGACTGCCAGGTCGATGCCGTCGGTAGCTTCCAAAAAGGGCTTTAATTCTTCCTCACTGATTTTGATACTGAGCATGCTACCTCTTTCAGCACTGCCCATGAGTTGTCCTCTTTTAACAACCAATCTCAGCGCATCTTCCAGTGTAAAGACGCCGCTGATACAGGCTGCCACATATTCGCCCAGGCTGTGTCCAATCAAATAGTTGGGTTGAACACCCCACGCCATCAGCAATTTTGCCAATGCATATTCTATGGTGAACAAGAGCGGTTGGGCATATTCCGTATGGTTGATCTTTTGATCTTTATCGTCGGTTGTTGATTCCTTTGGAAACAAAATGCCAAGCAAGTCTTCCCGAGTGTATTTTCCAGCAATTTGCAAACACTCATTGACAGTTTCGCGGAATGATTTTTCGCTGTTGTACAAATCGCGACCCATGTGGATGTATTGCGATCCTTGGCCGGAAAACATAAAGACAATGTTCTGAGATTCTTCCCGAAGCGTAGCCTCCGTCTGACCAATCCATTCGCTGGCGGCAAAACTTCTCAGTGCATCTTCGCGACCCTCACAAAGCACAATCCGACGGTGTGGAAATCGCACCCGGCCAGTCTGCAGGGTGTAAGCCAGATCAGCCATTTTATAGTTGGGATTGCTTGCCAAAAAATCAGTCAACTGAGTGGTATTTCGATTCAATGCCTCCTCCGTTTTGGCAGCTATGGGCAGTAGTTTGTATTTCTTCTCTGAAGCGGAAGACTTTATCTCAGGTGCCTCCTCCAAAATGACATGGGCATTGGTTCCACCGATGCCAAAAGAACTAACGCCTGCCCGAAGTGGCGTGCCGTTGCGTTCCCATTTTTTCAATTCGGCATTTACATAAAGTGGACCGCGATCAAAGTTCACCTCCGGATTGGCCTGCTTAAAATGTAAGCTCGGCGGAATCTGGCGATGCTTGAGCGACAGCACGGTCTTGATAAATCCAGCCACTCCGGCCGCTGTATCCAGGTGTCCGATGTTGGACTTGACCGAACCCATCGCACAGCTATTGGGCCGCTCCTTTCCAAATACCCGATTCAATGCTTCCACCTCGATGGGGTCTCCCAACTTAGTACCGGTGCCGTGCGCTTCGATGTAGGAGATACTTTCCCGCTTAATGCGCGCCATGCTGATGGCTTTTTCAATGGCCTTGCGTTGGCCCTGCACACTCGGAGCTGAGTAACCTACTTTGTTGTTGCCATCATTGTTGACACCGGTGCCTTTGACAATAGCGTAGATATGGTCCCGATCTCGAAGTGCATCCTTTAGTCGCTTGAGGACAACCACACCGGCACCATCACCGATTACGGTACCACTGGCATCTTGATCAAAAGGACGACATTTGCCGTCTTGCGAATTGATCATACCGTTTTGGTAAATGTATCCCTTTCGAGAATGGTTGTTGATGGATACGCCGCCAGCCAGCGCCATGGAACATTCGCCTAGTAGAAGGCTGTTACAGGCTTCGTGGATGGCGACCAGGGAAGACGAACAAGCGGACTGGATGAAAACGGCTGGTCCTTGCAAGTTGAAATCATAGGAAATACGCGATCCGAGGAAGGTGACCTCCCGCAATTGGTAGGCCGTAAAATCGTCGACCAATCCTTCGGCTCTATTTTTCAAAATCGCATGCAGATTCCAGCTCACGTTGGGTGTTCCGGAGGTGAAGTGTCCGACCTTTTGCTGAAAAGCCTCCTTGCTGTAGCCACTGTCCTCGAGTGCCTCCCAGCAACACTGCAGGTAGACCCGTAGTTGGGGGTCCATCAATTCGGCCTCATCGGGTCGGTAGTTGAAGAACTCAGAGTCGAAATATTTTTTGCTTTCCATAAAAGCATTCGATCTGACGTAGTTGGGATGTCTCAGATTGGCTTCCAGCTCTCCTTCCTCCCGAGCTTCCTCTGTGGTGAAGGTGCTGATGCAATCTTTGGCATTGAGGAGATTCTCCCAAAATTCTTGGACACTGTCTGCCTCGGGAAATCTTCCGGACAGGCCGATAACAGCTATTTCCAGACCGGTATATTTTGCCATCTTTAACCCTTGATTTGATTTAACAATCCTATTGTTTCGTCCATTTGATCGAGTTCGTTGTCAAAGTCTATTATTTCCTCTTCCTCGCCCTTGCTCATGTGTTCAGCAATGCGAGAGATGATGGGGAAGCCAAAAATTTCTGCGACTGTCAAGGTGGTATCAAACGCCCGGTTGATCTTATTGACGACATTGATGAGTTTGAGCGAATTACCGCCTATGTCGAAGAAGTTGGAGTGGATACCGATTACATCGGCTTGCAAGTCCAGCACTTCGGCCCAGATGTCGACCAACTGTTTTTGGAGTTCGTTGACCGGTAGTTCGAAGTTTTCGTCTGCCTTGATCTCAGGATTGGGCAGTGCCTTTCTATTGAGCTTACCATTGACGGTGAGGGGCATTTCCTCCAGCTGTACGAAGTAAGCCGGCACCATATAATCCGGCAGTTTTATCGCCAAGAAGTTGCGCAGTTCACTTACCTCCAGGCTCACCTCCGAAATGTAGTAGGCGACCAATTCGTCTTCACCTGACAGCTTTTTGGTAAGGACGCTTGCTTCGGAAATTTTCTCATGCGTCAACAACTGATTTTCAATGTCTCCTAGCTCAATGCGGAAGCCACGAATCTTCACTTGATTGTCGATGCGTCCCAAGAAGGCGATGTTGCCATCCGGCTGCCACATGGCCAAGTCACCTGTTTTATACAAGCGATTCTCCCGCTCCAAGGGGCTATCGATGAATTTCTGACGGGTCAATTCTTCGCGATTGATGTAACCGCGAGCCAAGCCAACACCTGCAATATGCAACTCCCCCGGCGTGCCGATCGGCACGGGCTGACCATACAAATCAAGCACGTACAACCGGATGTTGTCGATGGGTTTTCCAATCGGAATACTATCGGGAATCTGATCGAAGTTGCATTCGTAGCAGGATACGTCGACGGTTGCTTCCGTCGGTCCATAGAGATTGATCAACTTTGTGTTGGCATGCTTGTAGATCGTCTGACCAAACAAGGATACCTGATCCTTTTT
>JBCCSZ010000484.1:0-3117 GCA_039199225.1 Bacteroidota bacterium | reverse complement strand
GACCTAAACATATGGCACAAATCAGAACAACAGTCGATTCTTAATTACGCAATGGGGGAGAGGGTTACCTTTCCGGTCGATCAGAGTATCGGCAGCTTGTTTTCTCAACAAGCACTAATACATCCTGATCGCCCAGCCTTGCGCTGCGGCGACCGGGCGTATTCTTATCAGCGACTAGACGAACTAACCAACCGATTGGCGCATTACCTCAAAGACCACTTTGGACTCGGTCCAGAAAGAGTGGTTGGTATTTGTATGGAGCGTTCCGATTGGTATGTGATCAGTTTGCTTTCTGTATTAAAGACAGGTGCTGCTTTTGCACCGATTGCAACAGACCTCCCGGCGGCTCGTCGTACTTACATCCTCTCAGAAACGGAGGCTGCCTTGGTATTGACAGAAGCGGAAGGACTAGAAGCAGAAGTACCCGTACTTTGCCTGCCAACGACCCAAAGCGAATGGATGAATACTTCGGCACAGCCCATCGCATTGGATGGCAACACAACACAATTATCCTACATTCTGTACACTTCTGGAAGCACTGGAAAACCAAAAGGTGCGATGATCGAACAAGGTGGTATGCTCAACCACCTGTATGCCAAAATCCGCCAACTCCAAATGGATGAGTCTTCTGTTGTAGGTTTGACGGCTTCCATTAGTTTTGATATTTCGATCTGGCAGGCATTGTCTGCTTTGCTGGTGGGTGGTTGTACGCAAGTCTACCGCCAGGAGACTGTTTTATCTCCTCGCAATTTGGCCGAGGCAGTAGCAGCAGATGGATTGACAATTTTGGAATTGGTTCCTTCCTATCTCACAGAATTGATGCAAATTTGGGAACAAGAATCCTTGATTTCTTGGACTACCCTAAAATTCCTATTGGTAACGGGCGAGACGCTGCCGAAGCAACTAACAGCCAGATGGTTTAAGCTTTACAACAACATACCTTTGGTCAATGCTTACGGTCCAACCGAAGCCTCAGACGACATTACCCATGCCCTCATCACCAACACTCCCGAATCGGAAAGTACACCGATTGGTAAGCCCGTTGAAAACCTCAACGTTTATGTGTTGGACGAGCAGTTGAACCTTTGCCCCATTGGTGTCAAAGGAGAAATTTGCGTCGGTGGCATTGGCGTTGGTCGCGGTTATCTGAAAGATGCGGATAAGACAAATGCGGTATTCGTCCAGGACCCCTTTGGCGAAGCTGGCGCTCGGATGTACAAAACAGGAGACATCGGTCGATACAATTCCAATGGCGAGTTGTTGTTTTACGGCCGTAAGGATGTTCAGGTAAAAGTCAGAGGTTATCGAATTGAGTTGGGCGAAATAGAGGAGGCACTTACAAAAATAGAAGGTGTCCACCAAGCGGCTGTACTGCTAAAATCTGTGGAAACTAATAGTGATTTTCTACAGGCATTTGTCGTTTTTGCAAAAGGGATCAGTACAAACGAAGCATCCCTTCAAAATACACTAGGAGAGGAGCTGCCAAGTTACATGATTCCTTCTGGTTTTACCTTCTTGCCAGAAATGCCATTGACAGCCAATGGTAAAATCGACCGCAAAGCACTGGATCAGATCAAGCTGCAGTCGGAAGACGATGTACAGCTGGAAGAAGCATCTTGCGAAGAAGAAGCGGAGCTGGCTGGTATGTGGGCCAATGTATTGGGTATGGAAAATGTACCCTTGCACAAAAGCTTTTTTGAATTGGGCGGCCACTCTCTGCAACTGATGCGGGTACAATCGTTGATTCGTCAGCGGTGGAATGTCGACATCAGTTTCTTGGATTTTGTGGTGAAATATAAAACCGTTCGGCAGCAGTGGAATTTCCTCCAATCACAAGAAGCGGAAGAACAGCAGTCAATTGAAAAAATAGCCGTAGCAGAGGACTACGCACTGTCTCCGGCACAGCATCGCTTGTGGGCCATCACAGAGTTGGACCCCGACCAAAAAGCTTATCACCTTAACGGCGCATTTAGACTAAACGGAAAATTAAACTTTGACAAACTGCAAGAGGCATTCTGGATGTTGGAAGACCGCCACGAGTCTCTACGAACTAATTTTATTAAGAAAGATGGTACGCCTCGTCAGATGATTCACCCACAGGGAAGCCATCGGACAAAAATATCTTTTGAGGATTTTCGCTCCGTTGAGCAAGCAGAGGAAATCTGCTTGCGTGCCATTGAACATGAGAACCATCGGGCATTTGATCTGGCAGAGGAGGCACTGCAGCGCCTTTTCATCTGGCAACTAGCGGATGAAAAATATGTATTGTTCCTATCCCTGCACCACATCATTTCAGATGCCTTATCACTGCAAGTTTTTATTCGCGAGTTGGGTGTTCAATATGCAGCACTGGTCAAAGGAGAGACTGTTGCCTTGGATACACTCCCTGTTCAATATCGCGACTATGCGAGCTGGATGAACAGTCGTCTGGCCAACGGTAGTTTCGAAGAGGCGGAAGCCTACTGGAAGCGCAAGTTTTATGGAGACATTCCTGTACTCGAATTGCCGACAGACTTCACAAGACCAGCCCTGCAGACCTACAATGGTGCGATGGAGGCCATGCCTTTTCCATCGGATTTGGCAGCACAATTTCGCGCATTGACAACTGCGCAACAAGCAACGGCTTTCAATCTTTTGGTCGCTTCTGTAAAAGCTTATTTGTATCGTATCACTGGCCAAAGTGATGTGGTCGTGGGTTTCCCGATTGCCGGGCGGAGTCATTCTGACTTGGAAGGGCAAATTGGTTTTTATACCAACACCCTCGCGCTAAGAACACAGATCAACAAAGAAGACAACCTGCTTCAGTTATTGCAACGCATCAAGCGAAATACATCTGAATCTTACGAGTTTCAGGATTATCCATTTGATCGCCTGATTGATCTGCTGGATATCGAAAGAGACATTAGCCGCTCTCCAATCTTTAATGTTTGGGTTCAATTCATCGAATTGGATGTCAATGCTAAAGCAGCACTTTCCTTGGACCAATTGGAGATTTCAAATATGGAGTTGCCCGTTACGGCGAGCAAGTTCGATTTGTCGTTTTACTTGGAAGAAACGCCAAACGGCTACGATCTGAAATTGGAGTACAACACGGATTTGTTTAAGTCCTCCACGATT
>JBCCSZ010000483.1:0-3148 GCA_039199225.1 Bacteroidota bacterium | reverse complement strand
TCCACAGTTTAGCGACCTGCCGCTAGTGGAGTTGGTGACGGCGGTCAATGCCATTCGTTCCTTAGAAAGAGCAGCAGTGAATCATGTAGTCAGCGAGCCGTTGAATGCTCCATTGATCTACATCAGTGCCAGTGAATCCAAGTTGAATTTGGATTTATTACTGGCATATTTCCACCGTGAAGTCGTGATTCGCGAGATCGAAGGAGACCACTTCAACATTCTCCGATCGCAGCGTGTGGCGCAGTTGGTCGAGACGATCGTTGCAGCCTTAGACGAACAGCATAAGGTATTCCTTTCAAGATAACCGGGTGAGTGTGGGTTGCCCTTTTCTCTCCGTAGATGGGCAGCCCACTCATACCGGACAATGATTTTTCCAACTTGTTTTAAACTACATTCAATGAAAAGGTTACAATCTACCGTTTTCATCCCGGTACTGCTTTGCTTGCTGACCGGCACCTTCCTATTCGCTCAACAGCCTCCCGCTGAGCCAATGCTACAATGGGACCAAATCGAAAAAGAAATCGAAACGGCTAGAAGCGATGGAGACATCCCTGGCTTGAGTGTCGTCATTGTAAAAGGCAAGAATCAGTGGATCAAAAATTATGGATTTGCCGATGTGGAGCAGCAGCAGCCTGTAAGCGATCAAACCTTGTTTGAAATTGGCTCTTGCAGCAAAGCATTTACTGCCTTAGCAGCCGCCCGTTTGATTAAGGAAGGAAAACTCGATCCGGAGGCCGACATCCGTCAGTACATTCCATGGTTGACCTTGACCTATGAAGAGCAGCCGGCAGTTGTCAAAGTCATTCATCTGTTGCATCATACCAGCGGCATTCCCTGGAATACGATTTCTCTGATTCCCGAATCGGAGGCTGCCAATGCACTTGAATTGACCGTCCGACAATTGGAAGGGCAGGAGTTGGATGAGGAGCCGGGTGAAGAGTATGAGTATGCAACCATCAACTACGATGTGCTGGCACTACTCATTCAAAAAGTAAGCGGCCAACCTTTTGAAACCTACCTGCAGGAGCAAGTAATCCAGCCATTGGAACTCCATCATACGAGCATTGGTGTGGCCAGCGATCCAGCACAAATGTCGACTGGCCATAAAATTGGCTTCTTTAGTGCGAGACCTTATGAGGCGCCTGTTTACAAGGGCAACAATGCGGCAGGCTATGTCATTTCAAATGCGGAGGATATGGCTCGTTGGTTGAAGTTTCAAATGGGCTTGCTGGAATCCAAACTGAATGTCGTTGCTCAATTTACACATCAAAGAGACGAGAGTGTCGCCCTGCATTTTATGTCGTCTTATGCCAAAGGTTGGGAGGTCGTATTGGATGGAAGCCACGAGATTCGCCATGGTGGGCTCAATCCCAATTTTACCTCCTTCGTCGCTTTCCGGCCAAAGGAACAACTGGGTATTGTCGTACTCGCCAACTCGAACAGTACCCATACACCCATCTTGGCACACAACCTGATGACCTTGTTGGCAGGTGACGAAATTGAGAATCGCATCGATCCTGGCGACAACAACGATAAAACTTATTCTACTTTGTCGATTGCTTTGATGTTGTACATTTTGATCGTCTTGGGTTTTCTTGGAATCAATATCAAAGATGTGGTTACTGGCAAGCGCTCTTTTGAAGCTTGGTCTTTGAAAAAAGCCTGGACGTTTTTGCGTTCCTTGCTTTTTGTCGGTCCTTTTTTACTTGGCCTGTATCTTTTCCCCGAGGCCATTGCAGGCTTCAGTTGGAAATCTATCCTAGTATGGACGCCCGCTAGTTTCAGCGTGATGGTGCAATTGGTGCTTGGCGCTGTTGCCATCAGCTACTTGGCCTATTTTGTCAGCCTTTCTTTTCCAGCTGAAAATGAATACCGCCGCATGGCGCCACAGATTGTATTGCTGAGTATTTTATCGGGCTTATCGAATGTGGTCTTGGTCATCATGGTAACATCGGCCATCGATTCTGACATTGAACTGCACTACTTGATTTTTTACTACTCCCTGGTTTTATCTCTTTATTTGCTTGGGCGGAAGTTTGTACAAATCAGCCTTATCAAGTTTACGAGGGGACTTATCTACGATATGAAGGTTCAGCTCATCGATAAGATATTTTCTACTTCTTATCAAAAATTTGAAAAGATCGATCGGGGACGGGTCTATACAGCGCTCAACGACGATGTGAATGTGATCGGTCAATCCACCAATACATTTGTTTCGTTGATTACGAGTATCATCACCACCTTTGGAGCATTTGTTTTTCTGGCTTCTATTGCTTTTTGGGCAACGGTACTGACCATCATATTGATCGTTTCGCTGACAGCGACTTACTACTATGTCAGCTCTAGAACCAATGTTTATTTTGAAGAGGCTAGGGACGAACAAAATGTGTACATGCGTTTGCTCAACGGCATGATTGATGGCTTCAAAGAAATCAGTATGCACCGCAACAAGAAGCTGCAATACAAGGCCGACATCGCAGAGAGTGCAGACCAATACCGAAAGAAAATATCGACGGCAGACATTCGCTTTGTCAATGCCTACCTGGTTGGAGAGTCTTTGTTGGTTGTTTTGTTGGGAATTGTTGCTTTCGGAATTACCGAATTGTTTCCCAATATCGAGACCTATGTGGTGATGAGCTTTGTCATCATTCTATTGTATCTCATCGGGCCGATCAATGGCATTTTAAATGCTGTACCGACATTGATGTACTTGCGGGTGGCTTGGAATCGCGTCCAGAATTTTCTGAAAGATATACCAGCCAATCTCGACTTGAGTAAGGTGCCGCCTGCCAAAGCACCTGTGATACAAAGCCTCCAAGCCGAAGGCATTTGTTTCCAGTACGACAAGAAAGAAGATGAAGCAGCCTTTGGCATTGGTCCAATTGATTTGGAAGTCAAGCAGGGCGAAATCCTGTTCATTATCGGGGGTAATGGCAGCGGTAAAACAACCTTGGCAAAAATGCTGACTGGCTTGTACCAACCAGATAAAGGCGCCCTGAAAATAAATGGCGAAACGGTTAGTAACCACGAGCTAAGCGAATATTTTTCTACCGTTTTCAGCCCGGCTCACCTCTTTGAAAAATTATATGATATAGACTACGAAGCTAAAAAAGAAGCGGCAGATGAATACCTGAAAAAACTGCAGCTT
>JBCCSZ010000482.1:0-3178 GCA_039199225.1 Bacteroidota bacterium | reverse complement strand
GTCAAGGAGGTAGCCTATGAAAACATCGAAGAGAAATTTGAAACGGCTTATTTGGGTCTGGCCTATATGGCTAAAGCCTTGTCCAATGTTTTTCCTTCTGCAAAAATAAATCTGGCAGTGATTGATAACCAGCTGGCGAAGGTGGCAGTGGATGATGTCATCGATCCAGTGAAGGCGGCCATTCACGGCCCGGTTCGAGTGATGCCATTGGAATTGCCAGGGCTATCTGCCAAACTCATTGACATTCCATATCCCTTTGAGTCGACGTCAGAGCAGTCTACCTACTTGTCATTGACCTTCGATGAGTTGCACTATGAAACCGACGATCCTTTCGTCAGCTATCGCTATGGACAAAGATGGACGCCATACTTTGAACAGGCCAGTGCGAATGACAAACTGCATTCTGGTGTGGAAATCAAGACAGGTGGTACCTATGTGATCGTAGGTGGACTCGGGGCAATGGGTCGGACAATCGCTCAGGATTTGATTGCCGAACACAAAGCCAAAGTTGTCCTGCTTCACCGCTCTGCCATACCTGAGCGCAGCGAGTGGGAAACATACTTATCCGACGAATCCAGCCATGCTGTCACCAAGGAAAAAATCCGAAGCTTACGGCAAATGGAAGCGGCGGGTGGACCGCCAGACTTGTACCAATTGGATGTGACTTCTGAAACGCAGGTTCGCACATTTAGCCAGTATATGAAGGAACACTTTCCAAAAATCGATGGCCTGATTTGGGCCGCCGGTCTAGTAGATTATGGTGGCATCATTCAGCAGAGAGATCGCGAAGCTTTTCTATCCTATACGGCCTCCAAGATCAATGGTGTGCTGCTATTTGAAAAATATTTTGACTTGGGCAATTTTGATTTCGTCGCACTCTTTTCATCGATTGGAAACGATTTTTACCACGAGAAATTTGGACAGGTAGCTTACAATGCAGCCAATGCCTTCATGGAAAGTTATCCTCATTATGCGCGTCAAAATCGAGACACCCACTTCTTTTACATCAACTGGTGTGATTGGCTGAATATCGGCATGACGGTGAACAGCATCCGCCAGCAGCAACAAGAACAAGAGGATATTCGCAGCATCAATTCGAAAATTGCTTATGGTATTTCTCCACGGGAAGGTGTTCGCGCTTTTTACAAATGCCTCCACAGCAAAGCAGCGGGTGCTACAATCTTTAAGGGCGATTTGAACGCTGCCATCCGCTCGCACAAAATAGCGTTCGCCAAGTCGATGACCTTATTTGCTGAGCAGCCTGTCACCAGCCTGGAGGAGGTTGACGAACAAAGCTTGGAGAGTCGATTGATCAGCTTATTTTCCGACTTCTTCGGTGCGGAAAACCTAAACGGCAACAGCAACTTTTTTGAGCTTGGAGGCGACTCCCTCAAGGGAATGACCTTGCTGGCCCGCATCAATCAACAGTTTGGCAGCAAGCTCACCCTCACCGACATTTACGAATATCCGACCATCGGACAAGTAGCCGATAACCTGCTGAATCGCAGCCTGATTGGCAAGGTGAAAAAGGGTGCGGTTAGCGAAAATGTTCTCCACAAAATCACAATCTAAAAAACAATGAAGCAACTACTCAGAAAGTTAGCAGAACTCCATATTTCACTGGATGCGAGAGATGGTCAATTGGATATATACGATCCGGAGCAAAATCTGACGACAGAGTTGCTGGCCGATCTGAAAGCCCATAAATTATCTTTGTTGTCGCTCTTAGAGCAATCTTCCAATGGTCAAAAACAGGCGGCTGAAATTCCACCTGTTGCACCAAAGGAATACTACCGTTTGTCGTCTGCACAAAAGCGGATGTACATTCAATATGCGCTGAATAAAGATTCGATTGCCTACAATATTACTCAAACCATCGACCTGGCAGCGGACCTCGACAAAGCGCAGCTTCATCTCGCCTTCCAACAGTTGGTCGATCGCCATGAGGGCTTTCGGACTTGCTTTGAAATGGTGGAGGAGCAGCCGATGCAACGCATCTTGCCAAAAGTTGATTTTCAGGTAGCACACTTCTTTCCACTTGATTCGGAAATTGCCGAAACGATTCAAGATTTTTCTTGTCCCTTTGATCTGAGCAAAGCGCCATTGATTCGCGCGGGCCTCATCCACAAAGCAGATGGTACGTATATTTTGATCGTCGATATCCACCACATTGTGACCGATGCGCTGTCTCAAGACATCATCGTCGACGATTTTATGGCCTTCTATAATGGAGCGCAACTGCCTGCATTGGATGTGCAGTATAAGGATTATGCAGAATGGCAGAACAGTCCGGAACAAATTGCGGAACGAGAAAAGCAGGAGGCTTTTTGGATGGAGGAATTGGTGGGAGAATTACCGGTTTTGGATATTCCTACGGATTTTCAACGCAGCCAAGACAATAGCGATGAGGGAGAATATCTACGGGTGTATGTCCGGGAAGAAGATAAGCAAAAACTGGATGCCTTTTGTGCCGAGCAGCAAGTGACGCACAGCATGGTCTTGTGTTCTTTTTTCAGTATCCTAATGTCTAAACTCAGTGGTCAGGAGGATGTAATGATTGGCTTGTCCATCAGTGGTCGGGACCATTCGGCTTTGGAGCGCTTGATCGGTATGTTTGTGAATCTCTTGCCCCTTCGCAGCTTTCCGGAGCGGAATAAGTCTTTCGAAAGTTTTGTCGATGAAGTAAAGGGGGCAACACTTGCCGCTTTAGACAATCAAAATTGCCAATACGACAAGTTGGTTGAGGAGCTGGGCGTACAAAGAAACCTGGGACACAATGCCCTATTCGATGTCATCTTTAACTACATCAGTCGGCCAGACCTTTCCGAGGACCTGACGCCAGAAAAAACAGATCACTTTACTTGGGGCAATGCAAGCAAGCGACTCGATATTACGCTAAACGTCACCCAATACATCAACACATTTTTACTGGAATTTCAATACGATTCCAACTTGTTTCGGCGGGAGACCGCAGAGCAGATGTTGCAATCTTTTCTGAATTTGCTCACAGCTCTCCCGGAAACCAAAGGAAAAAAGCTGTCGGAAGTTTACATCGCCTCTGCAGCAAGCATCCAAGCCATTGCGGATGAGCAGCAAGACTATTTTGCCAAGCCGACAGCCGTCGATACATTCTTGCCAGCTTCTTACCACCAACAACGCCTATGGTTCATCGATAAGT
>JBCCSZ010000481.1:0-3183 GCA_039199225.1 Bacteroidota bacterium | reverse complement strand
TATAAAAACAGCATCACCTGCATCAATGTGAAGTACAACCATAAGTGCTGGAATGACGGCTACCACATTAGCCACCACCAGAAACCTGCCATGCACTGGACGAAGCATCCAGAGTTTTTCCAGAAGACCCTCCATGAATATGCAGAGAACAAAGCCGTCGTATTTGATGGCATCGATTTCCTCCAGGTATTTGTGAAACTGATGCGTCGCGACTACGATTCGCTGGCTGAAAATATGTTGAACATCGACAATACCTTTTCTTCAAAGGAAGAGGCCATTGCGTTGCTAAAAGAGCGTACGCAGAAAATTGAAGTTCCAAAAGGGAACTTAGCATTTGCGTAAGGCATGATTGTTGATATTATTTAGAGGCCGTCTCAAAAGGGCGGTCTTTTTTTTATTTAAGCATATAGGGTTCAAACTGGGATTTGGTTTGTATCTTTTGGTATGTCGAAGCAATCGAGTCAACTTTTCATTAGCTACGATCCCAACCAGCTTAATTTGCTGCCTCCCTCTTTGGATTCTCTAATCTCTTCGGATCATCCTGTGCGTTTGGTCAGCGAGGTTATTGACCAACTAGACCTAAGTGAGGTAATTGGCCAGTACAAGGGAGGGGGTCGTCCAAGTTATCATCCCCGGATGTTACTCAAGGTGATCGTTTACGGGTATCTTCGTAACATTTATTCATCGCGCAAGCTAGAGACGGCGATTCACGAGCATATTCACTTCATGTGGCTTGCTGGGGGTAATCGTCCAGATCATCATTCGATCAACCGTTTCCGTTCTGAACGCCTCAAGGGCGTTTTGAAGTCAGTTTTTTCTCAGATTGTGCTTCTATTTCATGAAGCGGGACACTTGGATATCAAGCTTCTCTATACCGATGGTACTAAGCTAGAGGCCAATGCTAACCGTTACACTTTTGTATGGGGCAAGCGGATTAAGAATAGCCGTGCTCGGATCTCTACTCAGCTAGAGGAGCTATGGGACTATGCCCAAGAAGTAGCCAAAGAAGAATTGATGGATACCCAGCCCTGTGATTTTGAACGACTCGATCCGAAGGCGGTCGCCCATACGATTGCTCAGATTGATCAGGCCCTGAAGAAAGCGCCTGAGGCGGATAAAAAAAAAGTCCAAAAGGCTAGGTATGCTGCTAACAACTGGCCTCAGAAGCTGAAGCAGTATGAAGATCAGGTAGCGATCATGGGGGATCGAAACAGCTATTCGAAGACCGATACCGATGCCACCTTCATGCGGATGAAGGAGGATCACATGAAGAACGGCCAGCTCAAGCCGGGCTATAACCTCCAGGCCAGTACGAATAACCAGTATGTAGTCAATTACAGTTTACACCCCAATCCTACCGACACCCTGACCCTGATTCCGCATTTGGAGCAATATCAAGCACTTTATGACCAGCATCCAGATCACGTTGTAGCCGATAGTGGCTATGGTTCGGAAGAAAACTATCAATATCTGGCCGATCAGCAAATCAATGCCCTGGTCAAGTACAACACCTTTCACACAGAGACCACCCCTAGATTTAAGAAAAAACATCCCTTTCATCCCAATAGCCTGCATTATCATCAAGAAGAGGATTATTATGTCTGTCCGATGGGGCAGAAGATGACCAAGATCGGCACCTCCAAACGTAAAACTGCTTCGGGATACCAACAGACCTATACGCGCTATCAGGCCCAGAATTGTCAAGGATGTCCCCTCAGAAGTAGATGCCACAAGAGTAAGGAAAACCGGATTATCTCAATCAGCCATAAGCTGAACCAGTTTAAAGCCCAAGCAAGACAAAAACTCAACAGTCCCGAAGGAATCGAGCAGAGAAAACGCCGAAACGTAGAGGTCGAAGCCGCCTTTGGTATCCTCAAGCAAAATCATCACTTTAGAAGACTACTCCTACGAGGAAATCAAAAGGTCGAAGTTGAAGTGGGCCTACATGCAATTGCACACAACTGCAGAAAGCTCGCAGCACATCGAAGCCAGAAGATGCCTAACCAAACCTTATTCCCTTGGAAAGAAAACAAAAAGGTGGCTTGAGGGAGAAAAGACCCTTAAGTTGGCTAAACTATACATGAGACAGGTCAAGACAACAGAACAACTATATCAAAACTTCGAAGGAGAAAACACAAAACTAAAAGAGGCCGCCTCACTTATGAGACGGCCTCTTTTATTTGTTAACAGAAATCAGTTTTCAGTTTACAGAAAGCAAAACGTTAAGTTTATCCGAATGAGATAACCTTTTTTATACCACTGAACACCGAAAACTGAACACTGAAAAACTTCTTACAGGGTAGAAAGTACTTTCACAACGGATTGTACAGCACCTGCAGACTCGTGCAGCAATGCCATCTCAGCGTCGTTCAGTTGTAATTCAATTACTTTTTCCACTCCGTTGCGACCGAGTACCACAGGTACCCCCAAATACATATCGCTCAGGCCATACTGACCTGTTAGTTGAGCACATACTGGGAAGATGCGCTTGTCATCTTTGAGGATCGCTTCTACCATTTGGGCAGCAGCAGCACCTGGCGCATACCATCCACTGGTTCCGAGAAGTTTCACAATTTCTCCACCACCTTTCTTGGTACGCTCAATAATGGCATTAATGCGCTCTTCTGAGACCATTTCGGTAACAGGAATACCGGCAACAGTGGTGTAGCGGGGAAGAGGTACCATGGTGTCACCGTGGCCTCCCATTAATACCGCCTGGATATCTTTTGGAGAAACATTGAGTTCCATAGAAAGGAAAGCCCTGTAGCGAGCCGTGTCCAGGATACCTGCCATACCCATCACCCGATTCGCAGGCAAGCCAGCAGTCAGGTACGCCTGATAGGTCATTACATCAAGTGGGTTAGATACCACTATGATGATGGCATCCGGAGAATTGGCAATTACGCTTTCGGTAACAGTCTTTACGATGTTGGCATTGGTGGCAATGAGGTCGTCACGGCTCATACCAGGACGGCGTGGGATACCGGAGGTGATAACCACTACATCTGAGCCAGCCGTTTTGGTATAATCGTTGGTTGACCCTGTGATACGGGTACCGAAGTAGTTGATCGGAGCAGCTTCAAACTGGTCGAGGGCTTTACCTTCGGCAAAATTTTCTTTAATATCTACCAAGACTACTTCTTGGGTGACTTCGGCGCGGGCTACACATTCGGCGCAAGTTGC
>JBCCSZ010000480.1:0-3184 GCA_039199225.1 Bacteroidota bacterium | reverse complement strand
TATAAATTGAAAACCAGCGAACTCAAGCTCGGAGGAGTAGAGCACATTCGGGTAGCCGATGCGCTTATCTATCCAGACAGTGGCTATGTGGATGTGCTGCCAGGAGGCATTATTCCTCCACTTGAAAATGCGGTGATCCTGGCCGATACCATTCACAAATACCATCGTATTACATCAGCTACTGTTCGGGTGAAAGGTCGCTACGAGTTTGAGGCCAAGGGGCTGTATGAATACAACATAGGCGCGCACCAGCAATCCATCCGACTGGACAACATTCTCGGTACTTACCACGGCAAGGGCCGCAGAAGCAAGCAATCTTTGCACACCTGGGCCAAAGGGATTGTCAATAAAGAAGATCAGTTTTTCATTGATCACAAAACAGGTTTCTACGGAGAAATCGAGCTGCAATCCAAAAATCGCCATCTTTCATTCGATGGTTATGCGCAACTGCAACTGGAATCCCTCCAAAATCCGCAGTGGTTTTGTGTAGGTTTTCAAGGAGATCGAAAGAATTTTGCGATGACCTGCCCGGAGCCGCGCAACGAAGAGGATCAGTTGCTGTTCAGTGGACTGTTTTTGAAAGGAGATTTCTCCGGCTTGTCGGCTGGCATATTGCAACCGATGCGTCAAGCCTCGGATCGCGTGCTTTTCAATGCAGCCGGTTTGATTAAATACCTACCAAAGAAAGACCAATTATTGGTAGGAGATTCCTTAAAATTGGTAGGTCTTTCTCAAGAAGGTAATGCCATCCGATTGGACAACAAGGAAGCTTCGCTAACCTTGGACGGTACTTTCGAGCTAGCCAGTAATATGCCCTTTGTCAAAATGAAAACAGCTGGTCGTACGACATTTAAGTTGAATGAGCCAGACAAAATCAAGCTGCGCTGTGCCAGTGGTTGGGATTTTTTCCTACCGGAAAAACTGCTCAAAGTCGTGAACAGCGACATCCAGTCCAGTCTATTTGAAGCGCGTTTGCTAGATTACAGTCGGGATACAGAATATTATGAAAATGCACTGACCCCTTTCTTAACCGACCTGGAAACGCGTCAAAAAACGCTCCACAGCATGCCACACATGGGCTTGGAGATGCCCAGTAAGCAGAACGATTATACGTTTCTATTCAGCGACCTGGAACTACAATGGAACAATACCTACCAATCCTTTTTGAGCAGTCGCAAACAAGTAGGGTTGGCCAGTATCAAAGGCAAGAAAGTCAACCGTTGGTTGGATGCCTTTGTCGAGGTCAAAATGCCCACAGGAAGCACCGATCGCTTTTACTTATACCTGAAATCACCAAGCGACTACTACTACTTTTTCAGCTACAAAGACGGTGTCCTCAGCACGGTATCCAACAATGAAACTTACAACGCAACGGTTGAAAAATTGGGCAAGAAAGAGAGACTCCGCAAAATGAAAGGAGGGGAGTATTACGAAGTACAACTGGCAGACCCCTCTTCTGCAAAGGCATTCATCAATAGAGTAAAAGCAGGGAGATAACAAAAGGCTAGATTTTTATTCCCGGAAAAGATAAAGCCCCGAAGCCGCCTCATTTGAAGGTTCTTCGGGGCTTTATTTATTTGTCAAAAACACATAGAACAGTCATTTCGCTGGCTGGGGTATCCTCCGCCCAAATTTGCCGTGCCTTTGGTATGATTTTAGCCATCCAAGCAGTGTGGAGGCATCATTGATCGATGCCTCCGGCATGATATGATTGATAAACACTATTTGATGACATCCGTTATCCCGTTTGCGATTTAGGTACGACAGGCGGGCTTTTGAAGTTTAGGAGAATGAATTTAGCACGGGTGCTTCGCCGCATAGGAAAATCCGAAAAACAGACGCTCATTCCGGCAGGGAATTGATTTTCTAAGCGAGCACTTCTTAAAACCAAAACCCTGCTATGAAAAAAACATTACTAAAGATTCAGTTTATTTTGGGGTTAAATAGCAAGACCTTTTTGTCGACCAAGTCTGCGAAATGGTGCTTTTTGTTGTTGACCCTTCTTCCTTTGGCCGCATCTGTTCAGGCTCAAAACAACTTGACGGTTGATTTTCAAGGAGCAAGTGGCGTCCCGGATTTCATCAACATTTGTGGAGACCCCGACACGATGACCGTTGAGGTCAGCGTAGCAGGTCCTTCTCCCGCACCGAGGCGCAACATCCAGGCAACTGCCCATTTGTTCAAGGGCGTTCGATTTGAAGGTTTACTCACCGCTGCCTCCACGCCAGGGATCAATGTCTCTGCCGTCGATCCCAACAATCCGGTCTTTATCATTCCAGACCTCAGTCCAGGGGGCGGACTCAGCACTGCCGTGATTTCCTTCCTTGTGAAAGCCGACTGCGAATATGTAGATACCCTGACGGCCAATGATGCGTCGGTTGTCTTTGACACCTGGGAATTCCGATACCAACTTGGCGCCAACAACCTTACAGAAACAGACAGCAACGTAGAATACCGAGATGCTTTTGCCGTACCTTTCTTTACAGTAGACGTCAACAACACCCACGGTCCTGCGAGGGTTGGGGAATGCTTCGACCGAGACATTGAAATCAACAACAGTGGTTTGGATGGCTTCGTCGATTCTGTCTTCTACGAATCCATTATCGGCAACGGCTTGTATGTGTCAGCTTTACAGGTCAATGGCGTCAACCAGCCCTTTAACAAGCAAGCAATGCCAGGTGGTGATACGCTCATTACGCTGGTATTGGATGGGGCTCACTTTATAGGCAATACATCCATTAGTGGGCCGGGAGACGGAGACGTTTTCCTCGATCCGGATGAAACGGTAACCATTACAGAGAGCATCTGCGTACTGTCTTGTGTCGAAGATCGAAGCAGCCAGTATACAGCGGCTTGGGGATGTAACGGTCGCAATTGTAACTCCGCTTCTGCTACCGACTTTATCCGCATTGGAGAGGGTTCTGCCAATGCTGGTTTCTTTCCGGCGGGTTCTGTGATGGAGCAGGATGCGGGATATTGCCAGACCGGTTTATCCGTCGTTACTTTTTCCAATGACGGTGCAGAGGCAGATGCAGGGTTTGGTACGATGCTCAATATTACCAGTGGCATCGGAATGGGAAGTACCATCAGTGGAACGGATAGTTTCGCCTTGGAAGACGAAGGCTTTCGGATTACCAGTCTACGAATCGCCGGGGTCAATATTCCTTCGCCCCGCTATTTGATC
>JBCCSZ010000479.1:0-3244 GCA_039199225.1 Bacteroidota bacterium | reverse complement strand
GGGAAAGGAAATCACCTATCTCTTTGTAGATGCTCAGAAAGTGGAGGAATCCCTAAAATCCGACCTGCGGAACGATGGTATCCTGCTAAAGCCATATGAAGCTATTGAGGCTTACTTGCAACAACTCGAAGCGGATATTCTTCTGGACAAATCCAGCATCAGCATACGGCTGTTCAACGCTATTCAGCATCCACGAAATGGCGATAACATTGTCCGACAGCTCAAGGCCATAAAATCCGAGACAGAAATCAACCACATCCGCCATGCCATGCGCAAGGATGGCGTGGCACTGACCCGCCTGTTCCGCTGGCTGGACCACACCTTGAATGAACGAACGATTAGCGAGGTGGAAGTCGCTGAAAAGCTGGCAGCCTTCCGGGCAGCGCAAGAGGGCTACAAAGGCGAAAGTTTCAATGCGATTGTTGGCTACAAAGGCAATGGTGCCATTGTTCACTACCGCGCCATGCCAGACACTTGTGCGCAGCTGCAAAAGGAAGGCATTTTACTCTTGGACTCCGGCGGACAGTATACAGATGGCACGACCGATATTACCCGCACCATCGCCCTTGGTGAACCTACAGCAGAGCAAAAGAAGCATTTCACACTGGTACTTAAGGGACATATTGCGCTTGACCGGCTTCGGTTTCCGGAAGGTACCATGGGCGTTCAGATGGACATTTTGGCTCGGCAGCACCTTTGGCAACAGGGCTTAAACTACGGGCATGGGACCGGGCATGGCGTTGGTTTCTTTTTGAATGTACACGAACCACCACAAGGCTTTGCCGCTAGCTTAGGCGCCAGAGGTACTACGCCCTTCGAGCCGGGCATGCTGACTTCCAACGAACCCGGCTTCTATAAAACAGATGAGTACGGCATCCGCATCGAAAACCTCGTCATTTGCCAAAAAGATGTGGAAACGGAATATGGAAAATTTCTCTCCTTTGAGTCCGTGACACTCTTTCCAATCGACCAAAGTTTGATAGAAAAGAGCCTACTTTCTCCGGCAGAAATCGACTGGCTGAACAGCTACCACCAAAAAGTGTATGATGGCTTGTCTCCGCTTTTGAATGAAGAAGAAAAGACTTGGATGGCACAGCAATGCCGCCCACTTTGAGGTGACCTAAAAGGCGATGTGGTGACCTACAAATTCGGCATCATCGTCGATGATCAAGTCATCCTGGCGGCGGAAGCATAGGGCGCTCGGTTCGCCGGTCCAAAAGACGCTGGGCTGGTAGCGATGGTCTTGCCAATCCTCATTAAAGTCCGCTAGTTCCTGAAAGACTGGTTTGAAATCACCATAGTCGCCCTCTGTCTCGTAGGCTGGCTCACTGCCACCGTCGTGGTAGGCAATGTTTTCACCCATGCGACCAAAGGAAGGCTTACGGACGTATTTGTTATTGGGAAAGGCCGCCTTTGAGAAAGCGGTCTTCAACAAGTAATCCTGATCGGGATAACGCTCGTAGAGATACGTCATTAAACCCTTGGACTGATAGAGGATGGAGGAAGCAGGGTTGAGAACCATGCAGAGATCGTCCAGAATGATTCTTTCGAGTATCTGAAACAATTCCGGCTCCTCAAAAAGAATGAACTCCCAAGGAATGAATTTAAACCAGAAATCGTAACGGCGATAATCTTCTGGCCCTAACTGCATGTAGATGCCCTCATCTTCTGCAAAAATCACTTTGCTGAGTGCCAGGTTTTGCACCTCTTTGAAATCCGCCTTTCGGGCTGCTTCGGCGATCACATCTGTATTGAGCCAATCTTCTTCGTGGCCCAAAGACGAAATCAGCATGTAGGGTGTCTTGCCTGGAAAGTCTGCCAGAATTGTCTCAAAGCGATTTTTCAGGCTGGCCACCAAATTATTGAAAGGCGGCTCCATGAGGTCTTTGCGTTCTTGCGACCAGTAGAGCTGCTGAAATTTGGCTGTTTCTGGAATCAGCGAGCAGGTGTCGGCATTGAATTCTAAGAGGTGGATGGGTAAGCCTTCCAGCCCGCCCGAAAAATCGAAGCGGCCGATCAGATACGCTCCTTCCTCCTTGCGAAGGGAATGCTGTATCAGATCGACTGCTTGATGGGGAATCCCCATTTCCTTCCACAAGCCCGCCTCTGCCACGTAATAGGCCGTTTCGACGATTCGCTTGTACAACTCTGTGGCTGCCTCCTGGAAACGCTCCAATTCCGGCGGTGTAACTCGAACAAAATCTGTGCTTAAGTAGTCGCTGTTTTCACCTGTTGCAAACCACTTAAGACCGTTTTTCTTGAGTATCTGCGCATCGGGAGGCGCTAATTTTGTCAGGCGATTATCCACCGAAAGAACGGGTTGAGCGGCCACTGCCATAACCGGACCTTCCGGAACCTGGCTTTACACGAGTTGTTCTGGAAGCTGTACGATTGAGGCTGCTACCAGCATTCTTACTTACGCGATCATAGGTTTTCTGATCTACATAGGCACCGGCGCGCGGCGCGCTCATGCGGCGAGACATAGAGCTAAGCATCATATAGCCAAACAGCCCCATAGAGGCGGCCCGAACCATGCTGCGGTTGCGACCAGAACCTTCGGCATCTACTAGGCGAGCTTCCTGGAGGGTAAAAGTATCAGAGGTGTTATCCAAATAATTGGCGATGATCCGGCTCATAGAAGTATCCGGAACAGTATACTCGTCAGAAATTTTAAACAGGTCAGTTTCTACTTCCTTGACAACCGTCACGATACCCTCTGTCGGAGTGACGACTTCCTCTGTCTCATACTCTGTGGAGGAGTTGTCATCGGCAAAGAAAACGGAGTAGACGACAAATATCCCTACGACTGCGTAGATTCCATATTTGATTTTTGACCAATTGTCCATAACATATATTTTTTTGTTAAAAAATGGTTTTTCACATGTAAAGATAGTTTCATTTTTAATGCATCAAAAAAATGGTGCTGGTTTTTTGTTATTGAAAATCGTTCTACCTTTGGGAAATAATTAAGACAGGAAGTTAAAGCATGGAGGCGAAACGACCATCCTTAGATCAGGTTATTTTCTTTGTAACAGTATTGGTGGCAGGACTTTGTTCCTTGATTTATGAGCTGCTCATTAGTACGACCTCTTCCTACTTTTTGGGGGATAGCATCAAGCAGTTCTCGTTGACCATCGGCGTTTATATGGCAGCGATGGGCTTGGGTGCCTATCTGACCAAGTTTCTCCCAGATCAACTGCCTGAGTGGTTTGTACGTATAGAAATCATGCTGGGGATTGTCGGC
>JBCCSZ010000478.1:0-3246 GCA_039199225.1 Bacteroidota bacterium | reverse complement strand
TTGGACCCATTGGTTGTCGAGAGACTTGGGATAATCCAGTTGGTAGAAAGGATTTTGACAGGCAGTTTGGAGGAGTGCGGGTAACAACTGCCCGCTTGCAGCTATCTTGCCCCCTTCGTCGAATGCTTGTCCTGCTCGTTGCGCCAGAGCGTTGAAAAGCTGGTTGGCTGCACCGATGTCGAATGCGACAAAGGACGATCCGGTATTGCTACTGATGTTGGCAATGCCCCCTAGGTTGAGGTAAAAGTCGTAGCCTGGAAAAAGGTATCGATCGGCTAAAGGGGCCAGCGGCGCACCCTGGCCACCCTTTGCAAGGTCTTGGGTGCGGAAATCACTGACGACCTGCATACCTGTTGCTGCGGCGATGGCTGCTCCGTCGCCAATCTGAGCCGTCATCTGGCTTTCGGGGTGGTGGAAAACAGTATGACCGTGGGAGGCTACCAAATCTGGCTTCAGTTGGTGTTTCTCCACAAACTGTCTAACCATTTGCCCCAACAGCGCGCCAAGGTCTGCATGGGTTTGTGCATACGTTTTTGCACTGGCTGCTGGAAGTGTTTTCAGTCGCTCGATCCAGGCATCATTGTAGGCAATGGTTTCTGCGGCGATCAAGCTCCAGGATTGCAATTGATTTTGATCGTCCAACAAAAAATCTGCGGCGGCGATGTCGACACCATCGAGGGAGCTACCCGACATCATGCCTAGGGCTTGATATTTTTTCATTGCCGTTTACCTTTAGACCGTTCTATCGCATAGTCTGTGAACACCTTCATATATGCGGAGAATTTAACGTGAAATAGGGCCATTTATGTCCCATTAAGTGCTGTGCAAGGTAAAGCATTTTAACGGGAATCCGCCTTTTTGAATGCTTTTTTAAGGGGGAGCCAAGCGAGAGGCGGTGCAAAAGGAAAGCCCGAATTTCTAGCTGGAGAAATCCGGGCCGGCCTTATCTTTCATTTGGATTTTATGCCTTAGAAAACAAGTATTTTGATCTCAAGGCGTTGGTTTTCCATGTGTTGCGCTCTGGTACAGAGTACGCCATTTTGGCATTCATTCAGCAACTTGGTTTCGCCATAGCCACGTGCGGTGAGGCGGTCCTTGCTGATGCCATTATCGACCAGGTAAGCCACAGCAGCTTCAGCCCGGTATCTCGACAGGGTTTTATTGACAGTATCTTCACCAAAGCTACTCGTGTAGCCACCGATCTCGATCCGCAAGCTTGGATGGCTTTGCAGAATGCTCAACAGTTGGTTCAGTTGTGCCTGGATTTCGGGCGTTGGCTCGTAAGTAAATTCATTGAAGGAATACTTGATATTGGGCAATTGAAAAGTTTGTCCAGGGCCTACTCTTGAAGAAGATAAAGCCTGTGATAGATCATCATAAGTGTAGATGGTCAAGGATTCATTGGATGGCAAACTTTCGTAGGCTGGTGTTGGGTTTTCGATGAAAGTAGGCTCCGGTATGTCACCGCTGCTTTCTACAATGCCTTTTGATTCGTAGGCATCTTCTTTGGTAGCAGGGGCAGTGATCGGATCGCTGGCATGTAGAGAAGGCGGAAGGCTGGTCGGTGGATCGATGGCTGTTTCCGGCTCGACATATGTTGTTTCATTGGTTACCGCTTCCGGCTCTGCAGACTGTGGCGACATCGTTTCGATTGAAGGTTGTTCTTCCATTGGCTCTGGATTGATGACCTCTTCGTCTTCTGGTAGAGGACCGGAAGGCATCTCGACTGTTTCTGTCTCGACTATTGTTGTACTGTTGTCAATCGTTTCGACTGCTGCAGCAGGTGTTTCCACTACATCTTCTTGCTCTGGAATCGGATCGTTAGCGCTTGCTTGTTCAACGACTGTCTCGGGCGTGGTCGGTGCTGTGTAAGTGGGTGCTTTTTCAACCGGAGGATTGTCTTCTGGCTCGAATTCGACATAGGTTTCTTCTTCCTCCGCTGGAACGGCTACCTCTTCATTTGCCGGAGGCGATACATCCTCTTCTACGCTTGTGGCTGGCGAAGCATCCGGAATATTGTAAGCCGGAGCTGAAGCAACATCTTGCGATGGAGAGGTATTGGTAGGAATGGAAGAATCGCTTATTGGATCGTCATTGGACGGAATTGGCGGGTTTGTATCATCTGGCAGTTCGGTTACCTCTTCGACGGCATCGCTTGGGATGATGGGCTGTTCTTCAAACACCAGCATTTCTGATTCCTCCTCTTCGAAATCATTGGATTTTGGAAAGAAAAAGAAAATATCGTCGTCACCGCCTTCGCGGGAGGAAGTAAACATGCCTCGTTCGCCACCCGGCTGAACGTAGATGGAAATATCGTCGAGTGGGCTATTGATGGGGCGTCCGACATTGACTGGCTTTTGCCAATTGCCATTCTCGTCGCGTTCGGTATAGAAAATATCGAAGCCACCATAGCCTGGATGACCCTTGGAGCTGAAGTAGAGCTTGCCTGAATGATCCATAAAAGGAAAGCCTTCATTCATGGAAGTATTAATGGTTGCACCCAAGTTTTTGGCCTTCCCCCAACCCTTATCCGTTAGCTTTGATACGTAGAGGTCGGTTCCACCAACGCCCTGCCCTTTATCGGATACAAAGAAAAGCCACTTGCCATCGGGTGATAAGGCTGGGTGCATGTAGTTGTAGCTCAGTCGGCAGAATTCCATTTCTTTGATGTTTTTCCACTTGTTGCCATCTGCAGATTCTGCGCTGTACAACTGCATTGGGTAGATGTCCTTTTTGTTGGCGACTTTGCTATTTCTAGAGAAAACGGCCAGGCTACCATCTGCAGAAAAGGTAATGGGACCCGTATTTTTGTTGAGTTCGTTGATTTTGCCGGAGTAGGGCTTGGCAGGTTCGAAGGTGCCATCGATGTTTTGTGCGCTGTAGTAAAGCTTGATGAAGTCTCTGCCGGTCGTACCCGATTTTTGTTTGAGCAGTTTCATGCCCTGGGGGCGATCAGAGGAGAAAACGACGCCCTCGTTGAAGGCTACCGGTGCGGTATCGTCGGTTTCGCTATTTTGTGTAAAGCCTTTGATGTTGACATTGGTAAACATCGGCTGGATATTTTTGACTTCGCTGCAAGAAATGGCCATTAGTCGCCCTCTTTCATCATCCGGTTTGCGTTCACTGTATTTGTGGAACCATTCGCGCGCCTCGTCATATTTTTCATTGCTCATCAAGGTTTCTCCGTAGTAGAGAAAGGTAATATCCTTTGCGCGTTCATCTTGAACGATCTCGCCGTATAGCCTT
>JBCCSZ010000477.1:0-3292 GCA_039199225.1 Bacteroidota bacterium | reverse complement strand
TTCCCGATTGAAAAGCCAGCAGAAAAAGACGTAGGCTGTTTGGGTAAAATCAAGGTGTGAGCCCGTTCAGTTTCGCTCTGCATAAAAACCATCTGGCAGCGCGTGAAAGCGGCCAAAGACGGCAATAAAATCCAGATAGGCTGCCTTCAATTGTTCGGCCTCCAAGCCAAACTGCTCCCCATCTCCACAGGCCACCGCCTCCCGAAAATACGCCAACTGGCTTGTCAACCGCCATTGACGATCTCGAAAAGTCTCTAACTTGACTTCTTCCCAACCAAACAAGCGAGCATCCAGCTGAGCATTCAATACCCTACCCCAAGCCTGGAACACCTCCTCCACCCGACAATCAAAAGCCTCATAATCCACCAGTTGGAGCATTCGGTCCTGGGCCGTTTCAACCACTTCAAACAAAGCTACTTCCATATCCCATACCGGATCGAGATAGTAGTCCATATCCTCTTGTCGACGCAACGCCATCAACTCATAGCGCAAATGGTCGAGTTGGATCAGCGTATTATTCAAATTACCCTCCCTGATAGACTGTCCGGCATCGCCAAGCCAGCCGCGCACGCGCTCAAAACTTTCCGGAAAAGCCACATCCTCGGGTTGCTCTTGCAAATACCTTTCTTCTACCTGCTGCCAGCGATCCTCTAAATAGTAAAAAGACCTTTCGGCCAACACCAATTGGCTTTGATGGCTGTAGTACCAAACGGGGATAAATGCTTGATCGAATTGAATCATTTCTTTTTGAACAGTCTCCTCATCACAGGTCGTCAAAAGGGCCGCACAGGCAATTAATGCGAAAAGCTTCCATATATTTTTCATGAGTAAATCATTTGGCGTTATTCAAATCAGGATTACTTGATGGTATAAAATTACCACTCTAGCCCATCCGCCGATCTGATATTTGTCACCAGCTGCTGTGATTGTTGTCAATGGCTCGTCCTTTTTCAAAAGGTGAGCAGAATCACCTCTTGCTTTGAGAATAGTCAACAGAACAAACACAGGCTGTGCGTAACTTGCAAACATCAAGTTTCACTAAACTTAACACATGAAAAAAATACTGGTGATAGAAGACAATCAAGACGTCAGAGAAAATTTATGCGAAATACTGAGCCTATCTGATTATGAGGTGGCTTCGGCAGCAAATGGGAAAGTCGGCGTAGAAATGGCTTTGAAAAATCCGCCCGATCTCATCATCTGCGATGTTATGATGCCCGAATTAGATGGCTATGGCGTTTTGCACATCTTGGGAAAAAAACCCAGGACAGCAGACATCCCCTTTGTCTTTTTGACCGCCAAGGTGGAATCAAACGATTTCCGAAAGGGTATGAACCTCGGAGCAGATGATTACATCACCAAACCATTTGAACACAATGATTTATTGGATGTCGTAGAAATTCGTCTGAAGAAAAGCGAACGCCTGCGCGAAGCAAACGATTCCAGCCTCAGCCAAGGCACCTTCATCGACGAAGTCAGAGGAGAAAAGGCGCTGCGCGATTTGGCCGATACACAAGAGATTCGCCATTTTAAAAAGCGGGATTTTATTTTTCAGGAAGGCGAACTCCCCCGCCGGGTGTACTACATCCGTAGCGGCATGGTCAAAACACAACGCACCAATGAAGGGGGTAAGGAGTACATCACCCAAATCTTTCGGACAGGCGATATTTTTGGCTGCAATGCCATCATACAGAACAAGCACTACCAAGAGAGCGCACTGGCCATGAAGGATACCAGCGTCGCACTGTTGCCAAAGGAAGACTTCCTGGAACTGATGCGGCGCAATCGGGATTTTTCCAGCTACTACATCAAAAAACTATCCCGGAGGATCGATGCCCGCGAAACACAACTGCTCCGACTGGCCTACAGCTCCATTCGCAAGCGGGTGGCAGAGGTTTTGATCCTGCTGGATGACATCTTCAAGCTGGAAGAGGACAAGAGCATTTCCATCCTTCGAGACGATTTTGCCGGCTTGGTGGGTACAGCCAAGGAGTCGGTCATCCGCTGCCTCAAAGAATTCAAATCTGAAAGTCTTATAGAAATCAATCAGGGGGCCATCAACATCTTAAACAAAGACCGTCTGGAAAAACTGCCTTATTAACCTTACAGAAACGGTTACACATTCGATGGCCCTCAACAAATGCACAGAGGTGACAGCTTCCATAAAGCTTGATGTGCATTTTTAAAATCTTCAAAAGTGAGCGATTCGACTACTTGGGTTGAGTCGCTCATTTTTATCCTATCCGTCTACCTCAAAATTGACAAACCAATTAAATTGCGATTCAATAATTTTCTCCTTTTCCGTACGGATGTATTCCAGGTAAGCAGTTGCGATGGGAGACAACTTTTTGCTTTTCAACCAGATCAACCGCCAGTGGGTCACAATGGGTAGTTTCTTGGTCGGAATGATGTGCAATTGTTCGTTGTTCAGCTCATTGCGAATGCCAATCAGGGGAATAATCGAATAGCCCAAGCCAGCAAGCACAGCCTGTTTGACCGCCTCATTGGAAGTCAATTCAATACTCTTGCGTTTGGTAGAATGGCTGAAATATTTGTCCATCGCCCTACGAGTGGCAGAGCCCGGTTCCCGATAAATCAGTGGCCGCTTCTTATCCAACTGCCTGCTATTACTGATGAGGTACAATTTGTTTTCGAGCAAAATCTCTTCGTTGACCTCCAATTTTTCAGGCAAAACAGAGACGAGCGCAAAGTCGACCTCATTGTTTTGCAAGCTCTTCATCACAATGGTCTTATTGGATACATCCAAAGTCAAATCGATGCCTGGATGCTGGTGAATAAAGGTGCTCAGGAAATAGGGCATCACGTATTTACCCGTAGAAGCAGAAGAAATCCGAAGCTTGCCAGTCAACAAGCCTTTGTAATCCTTGGCTTTGTATTTCAAGGCATCGGCTTCCTTCAAAATATTTTCTGCAATCTGTGCGATGGATTCCCCAAAATCTGTCAGATACAGCTTTTTGCCAATCCTTTCGGTGAGCGGAATATCAAACTGCATTTGAAAATTTTTGAGTTGTATGGAAAGAGCAGGCTGGGTCATATACATTTCTTCGGCAGCCTTCGTAATGTTCTGATGGCGAGCCACTTCCAGAAAAAGCTTTAGCTGATGGAGTGTAAAATTCATAAGAAATGATTGATCGCAGTGAATTGATTTTTTCCTTTGCAAACTAATAAATACAGTATAAAAGACCTTTTGTTCGGCTGTTATCTCACTATTTTCCCCACTTTTTCAGTTTTCACAAAATAGAAATTGTTCGATAAAAATCATAAATTCTCC
>JBCCSZ010000476.1:0-3314 GCA_039199225.1 Bacteroidota bacterium | reverse complement strand
TGGAAAAACAAAAGGCCATCAATTCCAATCAAATTGAAAATCTGCAGCGCGATATAGCGGTAAGTACCAAGGGCATCGAAGAGCGCAAAGGGGAGATTGAGCAGATCGAAGTAGGCTTGAAGGACTTGGAGGGCCGTCAAAAAATCCGGGCAAAGGAATTGGATGCTCTGGAGCAATCTGAAGCTCGCCGCCAAGAGGACATCGTAGAGACGGAGCGACTCATCGAGGAGTCTCGCAAACAAATCGCCAATGTCAACCGCCAACTGGATGCGAAGCGCAATGAATTCAAACTGACCAAGAGTATGGTCGACAATCTGGAAGGTTTTCCAGAGTCGATCAAGTTTTTGAGCAAGCAAAAGAAATGGGCCGAGGAAATGCCTCTGCTATCCGACCTCATCTACGTAGATAAGGACTATCGGGTGGCCATTGAAAACTACCTCAACCCCTTCCTGAATTACTATGTCGTCAAGGACATGAAACAAGCCTATGAGGCCATTCAGTTGCTTGGAAAGTCGCAAAAAGGGAAGGCCAACTTCTTTGTCCTGGAGTCCATCAAAGATTACGACCCTCCGATGCCGTTGTTTCCCAATGCACAACGCGCCATCGATAAGATTCAGGTGGATGAGCCTTATCGCAAGTTGTTCAGCCATCTATTGGAAAATGTCCTGGTGACAGATAGCGAGGAACCCTCTGATGAGTTGAAAAGCAATGATGTGGTGTTGCTTTCTAAAAGCGGTCGATTCATTCAACGTAAATACAGTATCTCCGGTGGTTCGGTCGGACTTTTTGAAGGAAAGAAAATTGGCCGAAAAAAGAATCTGGAAGTATTGGAGTTGGCCATCAAGAAGTTGGAAAAGGAGGAAACAAAGCTGTCCACCGGCTTTTACAACCTTCGGACCAGGTTGGACAAACTCAAGTCGGGCATTCAAAGTGCTGCCATCAACCGCGAGCGGGAAGCGCTGAACCAGATTGCCCAGAAGAAGGTCTCTTTGTTGACGCGCCTGGAAAATTTTGAAAACTTCCTGCGAGATGCAACGGAAAAGAACGAACGCTCTAAGGACCTGATCAAAAGCATGTCTGCTGCTAATAAGGACATTGATCAAAAGTTGGAAGAGCGCAACAATAAGCTGAAGGAGTCGAAGGCACAAATCACGGATATGGACGACTCCTTCCGGAAGATTGCCGAGCAACTCAGCGCCGCTTCGGCTGCCTACAACAACCAGCACATCGAATTCATCCGGCAACAAAATAAGGTAACCGCCCTCCAACAGGAATTGACTTTCCGCGAAAAGCAACAGCAAGAAACGGAGTACACGCTTACCAATAACCAAAAGGCCATCGAAAAAGGGGAGATTGAACTACAGGAGGTCGACTTCGACATCAAGGAGTTGGAAAAGGCCCTTTTGGAAAACTATGACGGCAAAAAGGAAAAGGAAGAGTCGCTGACCCAAGCTGAGCAGAGTTACTTTCAGGCCAGAGGTGGCATCAATGAGATAGAAGAAAAGCTCCGGAGCCTCAATCGGAAGCGCCAGGAAACCCAGGTCTTGATCGGCGAACTCAAGGATGGTTTCAATGGTTTGAAGCTGGAATTTACCTCCATCGGCGAGCGCCTCAAGATCGAGTTCAACGTGAGTATGGAGGAGGTACTCAAACGAGAGCCAAATCCAGACATCAAGGTGGAGGAAACCCAACCGAAGGTGGATCGACTCAAGCAGCGATTGGATAATTATGGAGAGATCAATCCAATGGCTGTGGAAGCTTTCGATGAGATGAAAGAGCGCTACGACAATATTGCGACCCAACGCGACGACATCGTGGAAGCCAAAAAGTCTTTGTTGGATACGATCAAAGAAATAGAGACGACTGCTACAACGCATTTCATGGAGGCGTTTACAAAGGCCAGAGAATATTTTATCGAGGTGTTCAGAAGCCTGTTTTCTGAGGACGATAAATGCGATCTGACCCTGCTCAATCCGGAAGATCCACTCAATTCGCCCATTGAAATTACGGCGAAGCCAAAGGGCAAGCGCCCCTTGTCCATCAGCCAGTTATCTGGGGGCGAAAAGACCCTGACAGCAACTGCTTTGTTGTTTGCACTCTACTTGCTAAAGCCAGCACCCTTCTGTATTTTCGATGAGGTAGATGCGCCTTTGGACGATGCCAATATTGAGAAATTTAATCGAATCATTCGAAAGTTCTCCAAAGAATCGCAGTTCATCATCGTGACCCACAACAAGGCTACCATGACCGCTGTCGATGTCATTTATGGGGTTTTCATGCAGGAAATGGGCGTTTCTCAGGTCAATGCTGTCGACTTCCGCGAATTGGATCACGTATCTGCGCTGGAAGTAGTAAATTAACAACAGAAAAAATATGGGCTTTCTAAAACTTGGTCCTTTGTGGCATGCCATGGAATTGGATGCGATCCATCAGTTAGACCAGGGGAAGACGAGGAAAGAGGCATTTGCAGCATTGTCTCCAAAATACAATCCAGACCAACAAAGTGTCTTGGCAAAGGTAGTGAGCAATGTCATCAGCAGTTCCGAGCAGGAAAAATACTTAACTTTCCGAAATGTATTGGTAGGTCTGATACTGATCTACATGACCTTTTATACCTATCAGTTCATTTACTTTGTATCCACCCTCTACTACACACGCGTTGTTGCCAGCATCTTGCTGCTGCCGTTTGTTCTTTTGGAATTATACATTCTGAATGGTATCAAGCAATCGATCATTGAGTTTCGGATAGGATTTGTGTCTCTTCTTCCCGCCTTGATCTTCTATCAATTCTACAGAATCGCTAAATCGATTGCAGAAGACGAACACAATGAAATTTTCTTTGTAATATTAGGCTTACAAATCCTTCTCCTAGTTTCGTCCCTAGTATTCCGATGGACCGTTTTCTCGCATGTATCTTTATTTCACAGTCCATCGAAAAACGATGCAGGAGAGTACGTATTTAAAGACTAGTTATGAAAAAGCTATTTGAAAACCACATGTTTTGGATTGTACTTCTGTCCTGGCCCATTGGACTGGGAGTATTACATTTTTTGTCAAGCACTTACACCATCCACCGAACCATAGGCTGGGGGTGGGATATTACCAGCTTGATGGAGCAAGTCATCGTCTTTTGTATTTTGATACTGGGCTATGGAATCGTTTACTTTACAGGTAGAAAAACAAATCTCTATCTGTCGGTTTTACACAGCCTTGTCCTTTTGGCACTTTTTTTCTCCGATATGCTCTCTTTTGAACTGACACTATTGTACACTTTACAGGTTGGAAGCTTGGTGCTATTTCTGACAAATGTATTC
>JBCCSZ010000475.1:0-3315 GCA_039199225.1 Bacteroidota bacterium | reverse complement strand
GTACCGTGGTCGGCAGACAAGCCCGACGATCTTGCGTAAGGGCCGTCGAAAGAAGCGAAGGGGTTCCACCACTTTCGCTTGTAATACCCTTTTTTCTGTACCGAGCGAGCAAAGGGATTGTCGCCGTCAGCATTGCCATTGTTACCAAATACCTCATCGTCTTTCAGCAATCCGCCATCTACCACAGCGATCTTTATGCCCTTGCCCGTCAAGCCAGCCGCCCAGGCGTCAGGAATGTTGTGGTTGGTCGCCACATCTAAGGTTGCGGGTGTTCTTTCGGAAGGCTCATCTTCTGGGTTTTGTCTCAAATCAGCTGCAGGCTTTAAGCTATTTGCCAAGGCTTCTTCGGAAAACATTTCATAATAGACATCCAAGGCAACTGTCTCCTCCATGTGGCGCAAGGCCAGCAGGGTTTCGACCTTTTCGATCTTGGCATCCAAAAAATTCAACTCATCGTCTACACTCAAGATGATGTCCGTCTTATCGCCAGATGCATTTTCATATTGGTTGATCAGTGCTACAATGGCCTCTTTGGCGGCGTCGGTCTTGGCGTCGTAGTCCCAGGCAACCGTGACGACCTTGTCCGATAGCAAAAAGGCAGAGGCCAATTGATCGTCGTTGAGGTCATTCCACTTGAAGGCTTTTGTATCCTTTAAAATATCAAAAATGACTTGATCCAATTGATCTTTGGACAAGACTTCGCGCTGTTCGTCCTGCGGTGCTAGGGGATTGTAATCCTCCTGATGTCCACAGGACTGTAGCAGGACCATCAGCACGCTTAGTGCCATTAGTATTCTTTTCTTCATTTTCAGATCGGTTTAATTATTAGTTGAATATCAGATTGTCGATTGATCATTCTCAACAGCACAGCTGCCAGCTTTCTCGCCATCCAAGAACAGTATGGAGGGCAAGGGAACGCAAAAAGGGAATAATCTTATGGGTGTTGATTTTCACGACGCTGATTGGACAGGTGGGCAAGAGCATAGGGTATACCTCTTTGCAAGCAACTGCAAATCAAGGGGTTGTGAATTGAACTCTATAGTGTGAATGGAATACCTTAATAAAGGTAAATAAATAATTTCATATGATGATACAAACGGATCGTCTTTTAACTTATCCCATTGGTATTCATTTTTTAAGTCATTCATTATCAGGCGGTTGCATTGGTTGTAGCCATCGGAGGCCGTTGCGGTAGGCGATGGGCCAGGGGAGGGGATTTAACGGCTATAAAATTAATGCAACAGAGTTGCAAAAGCGAATTAATTTTTATATTTGCAACACTGTCGCAACAAAAGCCAGCCTATGATCCAGATACAAAATACCTCCAAGTCATTTAATGGTATTCCTGCGGTTCAAAACCTGACCCTCCGCGTTGAAAAGGGAGAAATCCTCGGTTTATTGGGCGCCAATGGTGCAGGAAAATCGACCACCATAAACATGCTGTTGGGTTTCATCCGTCCGGATTCGGGTACGGTAAGCATCCACCAAATGGATGTGACTCAGAAGGCAGGAGAAGTGCGAAAACTCATTGGCTACATCCCAGAAAATGTCAATTTGTATCCTTATCTATCGGGCTTGGAAAACCTGGATTACTTCTGCCGTTTGGCAAATTTAAAGTATCCCAAAAGTGAATTACAGGGCTTCCTAAACACCTGTGGTTTACAGGCCGGAGCGTACCACCAGAGGGTATCGACTTATTCCAAGGGCATGCGCCAAAAGGTAGGAATCGCCATTGCACTTGCCAAAAAGGCGAAGGTATTTCTATTGGATGAGCCTGCCAGTGGTCTCGATCCTCTGGCGAGCAACGAGCTGTCGGAATTGTTGAAAAAGTTGGCAGCCGACGGAGCTTCCATTTTGATGGCTTCACACGATATTTTTCGGGTTCGAGAGGTATGTCATCGCATTGGTATCCTCAAAAGAGGCAGTCTGATCAAGGAGTTGCGAAGCGAAGATGTGAGTGCCAATGAGTTGGAGAATCTGTATTTGGAATACATGAAAAACTAGGCGATCATGTGGCAAATCATCAAAAATGAATGGTATTACCTTGGTAGAAATAAGGTGTTGCTCGGTGTCAGCCTAGGCTTTCTATCGGTACTCCTGTTATCCGTTTTTTTGGGAAAGCAACAGAGTAGTGAGCAAGCCAGCCAATTTGAGGCAGCCCAGCAAAAGATGCGTCAGCAGTGGGAAAGCATCGATGCGATGAACCCGCACAGTGCTGCGCACTATGGGACCTATGTGTTTAAGCCTTTCAACCTTTTGAGCAGTCTGGACGAAGGCGTGAGTAGCGTGACGGGCAATGTTCTCCGGGTGGAAGGGCATGTGCAAAACGAGATTGTTCATTCGGAGGCTTCGCAGATGCAGGTTGTATCAAAGTTTGGGAAGCTTAAAAGTTCCTTGCTTCTACAATATATTCTGCCGCTCTTGCTACTGTTTTTGGCCTTTCATACGGTCAGCAGCGAAAAGCAAAGTGGTCGACTTAAATTGTTGGTGCTGCAGGGGGCAAAACCGGCCACTCTCATTTGGGCCAAAACGCTGTCGGCCTGGCTTTATGGAATGATACTTTTAACAACAACGGTGCTGGTGTATTCACTGTTCAATTTACAAAACATCAATGCAGAAATTGCCAACCGCACCCTCTTATTTTATCTGTCTTATGCCTTTTACTATTTCATCATCACTGGGCTGACCGTGTTTTTTTCTGCTCGCTGGCAAAGTGCGACCATTGCACTCACTTCAATGCTGGGCATCTGGATCATTTGGACGATATTCTTGCCGAACATCTTGTTGAGTTCGGTAGAAAAATGGCATACACTGCCCAGTCGGAATGACTTCCAGGCATCGATGAAAGAAGATCGTTCCAAGGGTATCGACGGACACAATCCGGCGGATGAGCGGGGTAAGGAGCTGGAAGAACAGACCTTGCTGAAATACGGCGTGGACAGCCTGTCGCAATTGCCCATCAATTTTGATGGTCTGAGAATGCAAGCCGATGAGGAGTATGGTAACCAGGTGTGGGATAAGCATTTTGGCAACTTGCGAGATGTATTTGCTCAACAAAAGCAAACCTACCAGTTGGCGGGTATTTTCAATCCTTTCATCTCTCTGCAAAATACCAGTATGGGGTTTGCGGCCAGTGACAATCTACACCATCAGGAGTTTTTGGTGCAGGTGGAAAACTACCGCAGAGATTTCATCAAGCTATTGAACGATAAACACGCTTATGGCGGTTCTAAAAAGGGCGATTGGGGTTGGAAGGCCGACAACGAATTTTTTAAATCGGTTCCAGATTATGAATACCAGCCTATTGGTTTGGCT
>JBCCSZ010000474.1:0-3348 GCA_039199225.1 Bacteroidota bacterium | reverse complement strand
GGCGACTCTGGTTACATTTTACTGACCAATATGGATGCAACCATCGGGGAGCATCTATCGAACTGGACGAATTTGTCTACCAAGGTAGATGCTGCCGTTTCGGAATTTATCCAAGCCAATTGAGACTGCAAATTTTTGAGTAATTACGGACAGGCATTTTACCACTTGGACGAAGTGCCTGTCCTTTCAACCTTTAAAGCCCCCGCTATGTCCCCCACCAACAACCCCCTCATCATCGTAGAAGACCACCTGGAAAGTTTGGAGAATCTCTTGGAGATTTTTGAGCTGGAATCCTACCAAGTTCTGAGCTGTAAAAATGGGGAGGAGTGCATCGACCTAATCCGATTGAAAACACCAGGACTCATCCTGTCCGACATTAAACTGCCAGGAATGGATGGATTCGATTTGCTGCGGCATGTCAAATCCCAAGCTGCATCCGAAGCCATTCCCTTTATTTTTTTGACTGCCTATGCCGATCGGCACATCCGGGAGCACAGCCTGAGATTGGGCGCTGTTGATTATTTGGTGAAGCCCTGCCATATGGAAACCTTATTGTCTACGGTGGGGAAGTATTTGGCCTAGGGGAAGGAATATGCTGGAACAGCGGTTGGTGTGGAGTTGAGCAGGAGCGCATTGGGTTGCGACTAGGTTTTATCACACCCTAGTGGGAGGTTAGAAGTAAATAAGTTCGCAATTACATTCTGGAACGATGGTGGTGGGTAGACTTTCTATCTTTGTATGGTCTAAAAAAGTTACTGTAAAAAGAAAATGAAATGTTACAAGCCAGTACCAAAAGAAACATTAGGAGGCTTCTTCCTTTCGGCCTGATTTGGCTTTTGATGGGTTGGGTATTCCTCTTTGTGGAATCGGCTGCTTCAAACAGTTTGAATAATCTTCCGGTGGCAGCGATCCAGATTGACATGGAGATTTTCCTGTTTGCCAGTATCGCGATATTTTGTGTGGGCATACTGATGGGCTATGTCGAGCAAAACCATTGGTCAAAGTTGTTTATCCATAAAAACTTTGTAGTCAGAATTTTTTATAAATTATTGATCTACTGCACTTTCATCTCTCTCATTATTTTGGTACTGTTTCCAATTGCAGCCTCGTTGGAATTGGATGTCAGCCCCTTCGATCGGCAAGTTTGGATGAGGTATGCGGTGTACTTTGGGAGCTTCACGCATTTGAGTACGCTTTTGCAGTTGACCGTCTCGCTGCTGCTTTCGCTGTTTTATTTGGAGATCAGTGAATTCATCGGGCATGGTGTATTGATGAACTTTTTTACGGGAAAATACCATATGCCTGTTGAAGAGGAGCGAATTTTTATGTTTTTGGATATGAAGGCTTCAACGACCATTGCTGAAAAGCTGGGGCATGTCGAATATTTCAAATTGCTGCGGGCCTACTACCACTGCTTTACGGATGCCATCATTGAATACGAAGGGGAAATCTATCAATACGTCGGTGATGAAATCATTCTGTCGTGGAATTTTGAAAAGGATGGAAGAGATCGGCGTTGCATTGATTGTTTTTTTGCCATGCGGAAAAAACTTTGGGAGAAGGAAGCGTGGTTCAAGGAGCAATTTGGTTTGGCACCGAGTTTTAAGGCGGGCATTCATTTTGGAAAAACAACGGTTGGCGAGATTGGGTCCATCAAAAAGGACATTATGTTTACAGGAGATGTGTTGAATGCCACTGCAAGGATTCAAGGGCTGTGCAACGACTATGAGGTTGACCTCATTGTTTCGGGTGATTTGATCAAGGCGCTGGACTTGGGTCAGCCCTATGCAAGCCGCTTTCTGGGAGAGGGCGCCTTGAAAGGGAAGAGGGAAAGAAAAGATATTTTTACCGTTACGCAAAGGGCCTAGGCTAGGGCCTGTGACCTACACTGCGTTGTACTTACACACTTAGGCCACCTTTTTCATAATTTTATTTTCGATCATAAGAAGCAGTTGGTCAAAGGGAATGATTTCGACGGCAAAGCCTTCTCCCATTCGCACCGGATGACTTTGCAATAGGTCGATGTATCGCTTCGCTTTCCGCCTCAGTGCTACCGGATGAAAATTGACTTTTGCATGTGGGAGCAAACAAAGGATTTTGATAAACCATTTTGCTCGTTGGGTACTTGGGCTTTTCAAATGGCGATAACTGTAATCTTTGACAGCCTCGATGCGGTCTATAAATTTGTCTCGATCTTTTGCTAGGTAGACCAGCAATTCTGCAATGAGAATATTGATGTTATTGCCTTGCTTGTCTTTTTGCGCTTTGAAAGTCTCATTGAGGTATTTTCGCATGCGAAAAATTTTATCCAATTTCAGATGACCTGTATGCGATAAAAAACAGAGATAGGCTTCGATGATGGCAAATTGCTCTCTGATGTCATCGATCTTGCATCGCTTGTTGCTGAGGTATAGGGCATAGGCGGTTTGATACTCACCGGCATGTAGAGCGTTTAGGGTTTTGTAGTATTGGAGAGTGTGTATATTGTATGTATTGCTACCTGTAAATGGCTCAGCTTTTTGGAAGCTTTCTGATGCTTCTGCGTAGTTTCCCATAGCCATTTGTGCTGTGCCTTTAGTCCTTAGTAGAAATAGGTAGTATGAAGGGTACGTACCGGGTTTGTCATTAAAAAATTTGAGTGCGTCGGTACAACTCGTAATAATAATCTGATATTTTCCTGTGTAAAGACCATATAAAATTTTAATTGAAGTCTTTATAAAGATGAACTTTATACTATCACCACTTTGATTATCTAAATTTTGTATGGCTTCCAGCATAAAGTCGGCATCCACCGTGGAGCGTTCTTTTTCGAGTACGATTTGGTTGTAGTAATATTCCCCTTGTTTTTCTGCTGTGTAGTTGTTGAGGTATTTTTGCACTTGTTTTGCATAATGCCTGGCACTTCTCACATCCTTGGTATAATGGGCATGGTGGCGATATAGGTTGCTGGATAATTCACAGGCCATGTAGGAAAAATCGTACTCAACAGCTATTTTATAAGCCTCTTTTAACAATCGAATGCCTTCTGTTCTAGCGCCCTCCGTTATAAATTTATAACCGACGATAAAAAATTTTTGACATTCGTCATATTTTTTTTTCACTAAACTACTGCCTTGTGCTTGGCTGATTAAGAACAGCGGCTGCATGATTTTTATCGCATTGGATTTTCGTTTTCTGTAATAGCTATCGTCGTGTTTTCCCTCGCAAATATGCTCTTTAAAGGCAGTCTCATTTAGGAAATTATGGGCTCTGAAAGCATCGATAAATTCCTTTGGTTTACCGGATACATGCTTGAATAAGACCGGATTAATCTTGGAAAAATAAGATTTTAACTCCTCCATAATAATT
>JBCCSZ010000473.1:0-3420 GCA_039199225.1 Bacteroidota bacterium | reverse complement strand
ATCATCTTTCCCACAGGAACTACCAAATAGAAAAGGTATACACAATAAATAGATAAAATACTTCTTCGTTTTTCGACTCTTTGGAACATTATAGATCAATCCCTCAACGTAATCTCAAACAGGCCATTCTCAATTCGAATTGTGTCTATATCTGTATCTTCTACATCCAATGGATCGACTAAAAAAGTAGCATTAATCTCACCTTTGAGGATATTTTTAGTCGTGTCGGCCTCTGTAATTATAACCGTATTTTCAGCAGGATCATGTAAGCGATAGGTATTATCAATCACATCTCCGTCATCAGAAAAAGTACGATATACAGCTCCTGTTAAATCATCTTTTGTGCGATTGGTTGTTACTGATAATAAATGTCTACCAACCTCAAATGGCACCTTGTAAAGCAGAAGTTTTTCCCTTAATTCTCCTGAGTTATTGTAAACCTCAAATCTTACATTAAACCTTATGTTATATGGTTTATTTGGAGAGTAATTACCTTTTGCTTCCCATCGTTCTCCATTTAGTTGTCCAATCATTCTACGATTAATCCCCAAATCATCTTTTCCACAGGAACTGCCAAATAAAAAAGGTACACATAGTAAATAAAAAAAATACTTCCTCATTTTTCGACTTTTTTTTAAAGTTTAACAAATGTCTGTCCCTTACTGTAAGTTCCATCCGCGCATTGCAGATACACAAAATAAATACCTTTTTCCAAAGTTTCTACATTCAGATGCAGGACTTGTGTATCCACTAAAAGCGACTGCCCCTCATCAATCATAAGCTCTCCTGCTGTATTCAGCACCTTTACTTGCAATGGACCACATGCCAAGGAAGTATCTAATTGAATAGATAAAGCTTGCTGGTGGATCGGATTTGGGTAGGCTTGAATACTGAAACCATTGCTTTTATTTTCATTTATTCGATGAAAACTGCATTCGTCTTCATCCATAGCGATAAAATCCAATCGGTGAAAATCTGTAAATTCCTGTCCATCCGGAGAAGTAGAAACAGCCTTGATGAAAAGCTGATCCGGCTCTCCAGCAGGCAACTGATTGCTCGGAAAGGGGCAGGGCAACTCATAGTAATACAATTCGCCATCTCCTGCCAAAACATAATCCAAGCCATTCGATGAGGTAAACCACTTGGTCGACACTGCACCAGGATCGCCCCCATAGGTACGTATACTAAATGTCGCCGTTTGACAAAGGCATTCCCGGGACTTACCAACGATATAGCTACTAAATGGACTAAATTCCGGCTCTGGTAAAAAGTTGGCCACTACACAAGCCCCTTGCCGCAGTACTTCCGCATTGTCGCGCCTGCCCGTTTTTCCCGTTCGGTCGCCAAAAGCAGAGACCGAAGGATTGGAATAGTGTAATACCCGTTTAGGTTTTTTACCAGCCGTATGCATAATGGATCGGCTCTTTTTACCAAACCACTTGTATCTGCGCCAGCTATGACCATGGGGGATGCCTGGAGCAGGGTCGTTTTCATGGCGAGCTCCAAATAAATGGGCAAATTCGTGGGCAAAGGTATAGCGACCTGATGTCATATTGTCTACATTGGTGAGTGCAAATGCCCGGGCTGAATCAGGGCCAATTTGTCTAACTTTCCCACTCAAGTTCCCATAACTTCCATTGGTTAATACAATAACTACATCCGCCAACTGTTGAACTCTTAAGTCTCTAATTTGAGAGTCAAGCGCGATGACATCAATATCATCAGAGGGGTCGTCTGACTCCACAAACGCCACGCTATCCGGCCCCAACCACTCCACCGACAACTGGTTTTTAGAAACCCGGCTGTTGCGAAGGGCCTGCTCGGTTTGGTTTTTGGCCTTGTCGATCTTGCGCATCAGGTTGCTGCCTTCCCGATCTGCGGCTGCTTTGGTATACAGAATCAGGCAGCGTACTTTGCAATTGCCATAGCCGAATGGGGGCGTGCGTTCCTGCGACTTGGTTTTGTCCAGCTCGATGACGGCTGGGGTTTCTTCTGTGGAATGCGACTGGCCACAATGGCTGTTTTCAAAATGGCGTTCATCCACTTTCGACAGGAGCAGCTTCGCTTCTCCCAGTTGGTTGATTTCATAAACCAGGGAATCTACTCTTACATAGCCGATTTTGCCGTTTTCCGTCGCCATCAGCATCATCTCACCATCGAATTCGGTGCAGTGGGTATTGGCAGTGATGGTTGCGTATAGTTTGTAATCGACCTCCGATTGATAGGCGATGTCGACCGCTTCGAAAGACAGAGGGCCACAATTGATACCTGGGATTTGGAGGCGGAGTTGATTGTTTTGAATGGCTTCGGCCAAGCTAAAATCTGATAATAAATGATGTTCACTAAAGTACTCTAGGTTTTGAAAATGGGTGAAATCTTTCTGTTCCTCGGGCGCAAAAGCTGCCGCATTTGCATCCATCGTTTGAATAAGGTAATCCTGGCCAATGGCCATTTGACAGCAGCTAAAAAGAATCAATAGGTAGCTTAAAATTAATTTCATCTCTTTTCATTTTTTGATCCAAAAAATTATATTTTCACATTCGACTTCATTATTCAAACTCCCAGCAACAGCCACATCCGCTCTTGCCAACTCAAATAAGCGGATGGGCTGTTGACCCCAAAGCCTCTTACTGCTCAAGTAGTTCAAAACGCTGAATGCAAACACGATCCAAATAGTACAGCTGCCCAAATACATATCCTGGAATATCATTTGGTTTGAATCTGTGAAAAACTACTCTACACATAAGTAGATCATCCTTTCTGAAAATACTCAGAGAGGTATGTGAACCATCTTGTTTGTCTGTGAAATCCTGCTTAATAGAACAACCGAATCATACTGTTATATTTCATCGGTTTGTTCTATTTTAACATTTCTTAGAGCACTTATACTTTAGTGAGTGAAAAACCTGCCCCCAGAAAACCCAAGGGGCAGGCGCTAGGTAGTGTCCCACGCTTTTTAATTGGCGAACAGACCTATATGTAGCCATATTCGCTTCTCTAAAGCTGGTCGAAACCAAAAAAAAGGTGGGAGTCGTACATCAGCTTGTCATTCACTAAGGTTGCCCTTAATAGTATATCTTTAACGTTGAACAAGTGTTCAATGAAATCTGAATAACCGTTCTTTTTTTATTTTGCTGATGTAGGCACAAGATATGTAAAATCCCCGGAAAATCACAATAGGTAAACGTGACTTCCGGAGATTTTAAGGGTTTTTAGAGAAGCGAATAATGTGACTACATTCCTGTCATATCAGTGATAATAAGGTCTTCTGCAGTCCCTCCTTTTACCTCTCTTTGCTCTACATCCGTTACTTTTTTAACGGCTTTCTGAGCAATAGTACAAAGCGTCATATGCATCAGCTTTTAAAGGTTTGAGAATAGCATCAAGTTATCTACTGTTGCATATTTTAGTGTAATCTAT
>JBCCSZ010000472.1:0-3451 GCA_039199225.1 Bacteroidota bacterium | reverse complement strand
GAAAGGGAGCATGCCAAAAGCAAGGCTTTACACCACCAGCTGGAGGCCCTCCGTGCACAGGTCAATCCGCACTTCCTGTTCAACGCCCTCAATTCTTTGAATTCACTGATTCGACAGAAGTCCGACAAGGCTTCCATGTTCGTGGATAAGCTGTCCTTGTTGCTGCGCGCGACCTTGCAACAAAGCGATAAAGACGACATCAGCTTACAAGAAGAATTGAATTACCTGAACGCCTATGTCTTTTTGCAAAAGGTACGCTTCGGCGAAAAGCTCAACATAGATATTCGCATCCCAGATGAATGGAAAAAGGAAATGATCCCCTCTTTTTCCCTGCAATTGCTGGTCGAAAATGTCATCAAGCACAATGTGATCTCCAATAAACAGCCTTTGGAGGTAAAGGTATTTACAGACCAGCATTTTTTGGTGGTTAGCAACCCGATTCAGAAAAGGACCGACTCAGCAGAAAGCATTGGAATGGGACTGAGCAACTTGTCTACCAGATTCCAGATTATGAGAAAAGAAGACATCCAAATTGAGCGCACAGAAAATACATTTTTAGTCAAACTCCCCATCTATGAAAGCGATCGTCATTGAAGATGAAAACTCTGCTGTAGACAACTTGAAGTACTTACTGGATGCTGTTGCACCTGATGTCAAAATCGCGCAAGTCATCGATACGGTCTCCGATGCTGTAGAACTGTTTGAGCAACAAGACGATTTCGACTTGATTTTTATGGACATCCATCTGGCAGATGGCCACTCATTTGAAATCTTCCAGCAAGTTGTACCATCTGCCTCCATTATCTTTACGACTGCCTACGATCAATACGCTATTCAAGCTTTTAAATTCAACAGTATTGACTATTTGTTGAAGCCAATCCAAGAGGAGGAGTTGAAAAAGGCGATTGAAAAATTCAGAAATCAAAAGTCCTCCAATGGCCTGACCGAATCGTCCATTCAAAAATTGCTCAGCACCATCGAGTCAAAGCCGCAGAAATTCCGGCAGTCCTACTTGGTTCAAAAAGGAGATAAACTCCTCCCCATTCTAACTCACCATTTTGCCTTCTTCTTTATACAAAGTGGCGTTGTGAGAGGCACGACCAAGGAGCGACAAACTTACCACCTAGACGGCAAATTAGAGGATGTAGAAAAAGAGTTGAACCCAAAAGACTTTTTTCGGGCCAATCGACAGTTTTTGGTGCAACGCGCAGCCATTCAAAGCTTGAGCATTTACTTCAACGGACGCCTCATTGTCAATACCTCACCAGAGTCGCCAGAACAGATCATTGTCAGCAAAGCCAATGCACCCAAGTTGAAAAACTGGCTGAATCAGGGCTGACAGTTCACCGCACATCCAGTCAGTTTCACCCTGTTTTATGGTCGCTTCAGGGAAGAAACTGCCCTGCCTGCGTTGTTCAGACATAGTTTTGTAAAGATTTAGAACCTTTCTTTATCTTCAAAACGAATATCGATGCGAACTAAAGTCTTCGTCCTCTTTATGCTGTGCCTAGGTCTGCAAAACAGTGTGACTGCTAAGCAAACCACACCAAAGCCAGATAGCATTACCGTCTACATTTTCCTACACGAATCGTGCATCATCAGCCAGTATTATACCCTGCCGCTGACAAAATTAAGCGAAGAATTTTCAGATGAAAACATGCAATTTGTAGGCTTATTCCCCAACAAGTCTTCAAAGTACTACAAGATTCAAAAGTTCAAAAAAGCCTATCACATTCCCTTCGATTTAAAGTCTGACCACGACAAAATCAAAACCAAGCAATTCGGTGCGACGATCACTCCGGAGGTGGTCGTATTCAACGAAACGCAGAAGGAAATTCTCTACAAAGGACGGATTGATGATGCCTACGCCAGAGTCGGAAAAAGGCGACTGCTCACTTCCAGTTCAGAACTGAAGGATGCCCTGACCGCCATTTCCACCAACCAACCCATCGCAGTGAAAGAAACCAAAGCCGTAGGTTGCTTCATCAGCATGCGCTAAATATCCTCTCTTACTTTTCAAACTATTAAGAAAATGAAAAAAGCATTTACACTCCTTTTTATCTGGTTGTCTACCCTACCGTTTTCTACAGCACAAGAGGTCAATTTCAGCGAAGACATTGCCTCGATTATTTACAACAAATGTACCTCCTGCCATCGACCCGGAGAAATCGGTCCCATGTCTTTCACCAACTACGAAGAGGTCGCTTCCTGGGCTGGCATGATTCAATATGTCACCGAGATAAAATATATGCCTCCCTGGAAACCCGATAAGGAATACAGTCATTTTGTGGGCGAAAGAGGTTTGAGCGATGAAGAAATCCAATTGATCTCAGATTGGGTAGCGCAAGGGACGCCCCAAGGGGACCCCAGCCTAGAACCTGCTTTGCCCAACTTCCCCTCTGGCTCTCAGTTGGGTATACCTGACCTCGTTTTGGAAATGTCGGAGGCGTATTTCATCGAAGGCAACAACCAAGACGACTATCGGGTGTTTGTCCTTCCAACGGGTCTGACCGAAGACAAAGAAATAGCCGCGGTAGAATTTCGGCCGGGCAATACCAAGGCGGTCCACCATGCCCTGATGGCCTATGAGGTCAATGGCGCGGCAGCGGCAAAAGCGGCTGATTCTCCGGGTTATGGCTATGAAGCCTTCGGTGGCTATGGCGTTCCCGTTCAAGGAAACTTCATCGGCTATACTCCTGGCATCTCCACCATCAGGTTTCCAACGGGCATCGGAACCACCCTACCAGCCGGGGCCGACCTGCTGTTGCAAGTACACTATGCCCCACTACCCATCGATGCCACAGATCAATCATTGGTCAACATTTTTTTCAAAGAAGCCGACGATCCCATCACCCGAGAGATCGAGCGCATGCCAGCGACTCCTTTCGATTTGGTCGGTGGCTTTTTGTCCTTCCGCATTCCTCCCAATGAAGTAACAACCTTTGAAGGGGTAAAAGATATTGAGGAGGACATCAGCCTATTGTCGATCTATCCACACTGCCACTATCTGGGCCAGAGTTGGGAAATTTTCGCCGTACCGCCGGTCGGAGATACCATCAACGTCATTCGAATCAAAGAATGGGATTTCAATTGGCAAGGCGCTTACACGGTGGATCGGTTGAAGAAAATTCCGGCGGGGTCAAAGTTGCACATCAATGCCACTTATGATAATACGTCCAACAACCCTTTCAATCCAAGCAATCCACCACAGCTTTCCACTTGGGGCGAAGCGACGACAGAAGAGATGTACTTGGTGGGAATCAATTACATACCATATCAGGATGGAGATGAAAACATCCTTATCGGAGACAACATCACGACGAATACAGAGGAAGTCAGCCAGCAGTCTTTAAACCGATTGGAGGCTCCTTTTCCCAATCCGAGTAATGGATCGGTTGCTGTGACATATTTTTTGGAAAACCAACAATACCTCAATATGGAAATATTTGAT
>JBCCSZ010000471.1:0-3453 GCA_039199225.1 Bacteroidota bacterium | reverse complement strand
TCTGAAGGATTCCTTATCGTAGGATTTTGTGCTGAACATTGCTACTTTCATCAAAAAGGGATTTTAGACCTGCCCATCAGCAACGGCCATCGCTTTGGTGCAAGTGCATTTCGCGCAAAGTATAAACTTCTCAACGCCTGGCTGGCAATATCAACTAAAAAATTTGCAAAAAGTTCTCAGGCCAATCTACAAGATTTTATGTATCGAATGCTGCTGCTTCAGCTGATCTTGAAGACCCACACCTGTTTCAAATCAATCTCCTTCGGCCGCTTGATCGTAAGCCATTCATCGGATTGATCGAATTCAATCGTTCCTTCATAGCCCAAGAGCTGGATGCGGTTGATGGATCTCTTGCTCGTCTTGAGGTACTTGATGTGGATGTCCTCAGTGGGTGGCGCCAGGATAAAGGCATATAAAAAGCCGTTGTTGGTCGTGAAGCGAATGTCGTTTTGAGTAAATCCCTTGTTCTGTCCTTCGGAAAGATGTCCCATCTTGATTTTGGTGGGTCCTTCGCCAAATACTTCCCAGTAGTTGGAAGCATAGATGGCTTCGCCGTTGATGGACAGCCACTCACCGATGTCTAAGAGGGTTTTCCGTTGGTCGTCGGGGATGGTACCGTCTTTTCGGGGTCCAATGTTGAGGAGTAGGCAGCCGTTTTTGCTGACGATGTCGACCAGCTCGGCAATTAATTCCTCCGCTGATTTTGGTATCCAGTTTTTAGCATAATACCAAGAGTTTTTTCCAATCGACGTGTCGGTTTGCCAATAGCTTGTGCGGAGCGAATCCAATTTGCTGCGCTCCAAGTCCAGCATGTGGGTCCCTGCGGGATAAGATGCGTAATGAAGATTTTTGCTTTGCAGGACAACCGATGTATTTCTTTTGAGTCCCGAGTTGTAGTAATAGGCAGCGAGCTTTTTGTGGTAGGGTGCAAACTCAGGGCGGTCCAGATAAAAGTCGAACCACAGGATGTCGGGTTCGTACTTGTCGATGATTTCCTTGGTGCGCGGCCACCAGGTATCGGCCAGCCATTCCTTGCCGACAGGCGCATAGGGTTCGTGGGGAGGGGCATACAAGGCAGCATACGCTGGATTGCCCGTATCGAAATGATCTTGTTGGTTGTAAAAATTCCAGTTGAATGCTAGGTGGGAACTCGCTCCGCAAATCAATCCCTGCCTTTTAATTTCATCGGTCAGTGCCTTGAACACATCCTGCTTCGGTCCCATCTTCTGTGCATTATAGGGCGTAATGCTCGATTCGTAAAGGGCAAAGCCATCGTGGTGCTCTGCCACGGGAATCACATATTGCGCGCCCGCTTGCTTGAAAAGATCGACCCATTCTTTGGGATCAAAATTTTCCATGGTCCACAGTGGAATAAGGTCTTTGTAACCAAACTCTTTTTGGTCGCCAAATTTCTTCCGATGATGTGCCACCGCTGGATGTGGCTTTCGATTGATGTACGCTCCGCTTACGTGGTCGACATTTCCCGAATCGAGGTACATCCAACGCGGATACCAATCGGTGTGTAATTCGGCTACCGAGTTGGGACCCCAGTGAATGAAGATACCGAATTTAGCGTCTTTCATCCATTGAGGGATATTGTATTGCTGGAGGCTTTCCCAATTTTCTTGGTAAATCCTCCCCTCCTTTTCAGCTATTTTGTCTACTGCTTTTTCATCCGACTGACAAGCAGCCATTAACAAGATGCCACATAGAACGACCAGTCTTTTCATAATGCCATTTTAGAAATGTCCAATCAATTCGAATACAAACTCAATCGCTGTCCGACGGAGCAAGTATTCAACAGCTGTAAAAATAAGCAAGAAGCTTACGGCTTACATCTACCATTCGGTTCATTTCATATATCATATTGACATTTCTTGGCTAGCATCCACCAATTTTCTTTCTTTTTGCTCGCTGGAATTGGTCGAGCATTCGGAACTTATGCCATGCGAGCAATGGCTACAGCCAGCGTGCATACTAGAAACTAATGTTGTATTGCAATACCGGAATCAAGCCCGATTGTGTGGTTTTGCGAACGACGATTTGCCTACTTGCACCATCGTAGAAACTTTCCCTGGACCGCTCATTTAAGCGATTGGTGATATTTTGAATGTTCAGACTGATGGTATGAGTGGAATTGTTGCGGTTGATCTTGTAATTAATACCTATGTCGAAACGATAATAATCGTCCAGTCGCTTGGTAAATGGCTCAGAGGAAAAAACGGTAAATCCAAGCGCTCTCGATTGGTCCAAATCAATTTCTGTAAAACGTTGCCCACCAAAAAAAGTGGCTTTGCCGTTGATGCCAAAGGTGTTCTTCTTGTCCTTACCAACGATGAAATCTTTGCCGGCCAGCAAATTGAAAACATAATTCCCATTGAAAAGGCTGTTGAAATAATTCTCTCCGTCCATGCTGAACTCAGATTGGTACAAAGACAGGGTGGCCAAGTAGTAGACGTTGTTATGTAAAAATCTTTCGAGGGTGAGTTCGAGGCCATAATTTCTTCCCGTTCCACTGTTTTGCAAAGTATCATCGCGATAGACAAAATCATAAGCCGATTGCGCATTGATCACAGAGAAGTTATCCGCCACATCAGAGGAGATCGGAATGTCGTACAACTTTTGGTAATAGCTTTCCACCTTTAGTCGCAACTGCGGACTGATGTTCCAATCGTAGCCCAACACAATGTGAGCTGCTTTACCCAACCCCAAATTCCTATTCGGCTGAAGCGACGTATCACCATTTTGAATTTCAACCAAATAAACAGTATTATCCTCCACCCTACTGTGCAGTCCACCACCGAGATTCAGGGATTGCTTTTCATTTATTTTCCACTTTAGCCCCAACCTAGGTTCAAAAGAATTTTGTTTAGACAGTGAATAGTGCAAAAAGTGGAAGCCTGAGTTCAAAGTCAAGTCTTTTGTCATCCGCCATTTCCATTGGCTGTACATCTGCCATTGATTGGAAAAACCGCCAACGTCTAAGGTGGTGCCAAAAACATTGCCCTCTATGGTTTTGTATTCGTAGTCACTGCCCACATTACTGTAGATAATACCAGAGCGCCAAACGTGCTTTGCATTAAATTTATGGTTGTACATCGTCGAAATACGATACTGCCGCCGTTGGCTTTCTTCCGCATAACCTGGCGTTGTACGACCATTCTCGATGACATCATAGCTGTAGCGGGTATCGCTCAATGCTACCACTCCAACCGTTTTGATATAAGCATTTTTGTTGATAAACTTTAGGTGCTTGATACCTACCATACCCGTTTCAGACTCGTCTATTTCACGATCAAAAATATTGCGTTGACTGGGTCGTTCTGTTTGGAAGTCTGCCTCGGTAATCCCTCCCACACCAAAAATATTGAAATGGCCGAGTCGTTTTGATTTATAGCTCAAATTGAAACTCAAATCCTGATAAGTCGGCAGGGCATCACCTGCAACTTTAAC
>JBCCSZ010000470.1:0-3491 GCA_039199225.1 Bacteroidota bacterium | reverse complement strand
TACATTTGGTGGTAGCCCTCTCCGATGATCCGTTTATTGTGTACGATAACAGCGCCGACCATAGGGTTGGGAGACACACTGCCAGCGCCCAATCGCGCTAGGTCAAAACACCTTTTTATGAAAAGTTTGTCAATGTCCATAACATCTTCATTGCGACTTTGCAAAACTCTTTTTCTGACTATTTAAATGTTTAAACTCTTAATGACCAACAAGATAAGTCAAATTGCCAGGAACATATGAATATAGCTTGATATTTTGGCCTATAAAATTTTTCAATTACAACGTGAGTATTTTACTAATCGAGGTTTTTCTTTTAGAAAAAAAAACTTATCTTTGATTCACATCTTATCTCCGAGGTTAGAATCGACAGTCTCACACTTGATACAATTGTGTTAATCTATCCCTTGTTCATCCAATCAAATTTACACAAAAATAAAGACATAGTTTTCATTATTTTTTAACCAAATTGAGAGAGCGTGTTATACAAAATCAAACTCAAGAATGCGGATGAAGTCGTCATTCTGGACGACAATGTTTATGAGTATCTCACTACGGATCAGTACTTGGTCAAAGTGGATTTTATCAACAACTTGAGGAGACACTCCAGCGGTTGTGCGGTATTCCAAAAGACCTGGCCAAGAGCAAGTGGTGGTTACAAAACAGAGACCATTTACCTACACAAACTCATCGCTGAAAAGTTTCTAGCCGATCAGCGTTCTAAGACGCGCAATCTGGTTGGAGCTAAAAATGGCAACAAATTGGACTGCAGACTGGAAAACCTCGTCTGGCGTTCCCGCTCTGTGGCCAGCCGCCAAAGGAAAACCAGTAGCAAGGTAGGTTACACAGGTGTCTACAAGGAAAACAATCGCTACCGTGCGGTGATTTCCATTGATAGAAAATCTGTTCACATCGGAATGTTTGCCACAGCAGAAGAAGCTGCCTTGGCATACAACAAAAAGTCCAGGGACTTGTACGGCGAAGATGGAAAGATCAACATCATTCGCAAGAAACCCAAAACCTAAAGCACGATATTCGACTTTAGATTGGAAACATCATCACAGAAAAATTTCTAGGCTTATTAAAACAGAGAGTAACAGATGAGAATGGCAATCTCATCTCCATACCGTTAGCGTTCTCTTGTCGGAATTCCGCTAACGGTATTTTTTGTCATTGAAGGGTCAAAATACCGGGACCTCCTTCGTCTTTACCCTCGACTTTGTACTTTTATGCCATGTTGAAAAACGACTTGCTCCTTCAGGCTGCTAATGGCCAAAAAACTTCCCGGCCGCCTGTGTGGCTCATGCGCCAAGCTGGCCGCATTCTTCCTCAGTACCGTAAACTTCGATCCAGCTTTAGCGGATTTCGAGAATTCATCAAAACGCCGGATGCCGTTGCCGAGGCGACCATCCAACCTGTGGATGAACTAGGGGTCGATGCTGCCATCCTCTTTTCCGATATTTTGGTGATTCCCGAAGCAATGGGCTTGGAATACCACCTGGTCGAAAAAAAGGGTCCGCTCTTTCCAACGACCATCACCGACCTAGCTGGCATTGAAAGCCTACAGAGTGGGGCGGAGGCAGCGGTCAAACTGGAATATGTATACGAAGGGTTGCGCCTGACAAAGGCCGCTCTCAACGACCGCATTCCGTTGATTGGCTTCGCTGGAGCCCCCTGGACCCTGGCTGCCTACATGATCGAAGGTAGTGGCAGTAAGACCTTTTCCAAGGCTAAAAAGTTCCTGTATCAGCATCCCGATTGGGCGCATTTGTTGCTCGAAAAAATCACGGAGACCACCATTGCCTACCTCAATACCAAAATTGACCAAGGGGCCAATCTCGTTCAGGTTTTCGACAGCTGGGCCGGTATCTTGAGTCCAGCGCACTACCGCAAATTTGCTGTTCCTTACATCCAAAAAATCTGCTCGTCATTGGACCGGGTGCCGGTAACGGTTTTTGCAAAGAATGCCTGGTTTGCGTTGGAGGAGTTGGGGCAGTTGGATTGCCAGGTTGTGGGTTTGGATTGGAATACTCATCCCCAAAAAGCCCGTGCGCTCATTGATCCGAGCAAGTGTCTGCAAGGCAATCTCGATCCCTGTGCCTTATATGCTGATACTCAAGAAGTTGAGCGTCTGACAAAGCAAATGGTCCATTCTTTCGATGGGCCGCACATTGCCAATCTCGGACATGGCGTTTATCCAGATACACCGCTCGACAGCGTCCGCTGTTTTGTAGATACAATACAATCGCTTTGAGAGAAAAGCCACTGTTCGAAAATAAATTTACGTTGTTATTTTAGCGTAATTATTTGATTGACAGTTTGTTGTTGAATAAATCATCGCTTTTTCCGAGATTTTATTTGTTAATTTCAATAAGAGATGATTAACTTTGAAAGCTTTTTAGCCCCAGCAAACAAAAACAATTAAGGTACACTACACATGGGATGGTTTAAAAGACTCAAGGATGGTATTATTACATCCACCAAAGATAAGAAAGAGGCTCCGGATGGATTGTGGTACAAATGTACGAGGTGCAAGGCGGCCAGTACTATGAAGGAACTCAAAGAGAATTTCCACAAATGTACGAAGTGTAATTACCACGTAAGAATAGGCTCTCACGATTATTTCGACATTATATTCGACGGCAAATACGACGAACTTTTCACTGACCTGGAAGGCAAGGATTTCTTGGATTTCTCCGATCTGAAAGCTTATTCCGACCGCCTGGTCAAAGCCAGGGAAAAAACTGGTCTCGACGATGCCATTTCTGTAGCTTCCGGCAAGGTCAGCAAGCGTCCATTGGTCATCGCAGCCATGGATTTCTCCTTCATTGGTGGCTCCATGGGATCGGTGGTTGGTGAGAAGATAGCTATGGCCATTGATCATTGCAGAGAAAACAAAATTCCTTTGCTCATCATCTCCAAATCGGGTGGTGCACGCATGATGGAATCGGCCTTCTCTTTGATGCAAATGGCCAAAACTTCTGCTAAGTTGTCTCAATTGGCCAAAGAGGGCGTTCCATACTTCTCCCTGATGACCGACCCAACAACGGGTGGTGTGACCGCTTCCTTCGCCATGCTCGGCGACATCAATTTCGCAGAACCGGAAGCCCTGATCGGCTTCGCCGGCCCCCGTGTTATCAAAGAAACCATCAAGAAAGATTTACCAGAGGGCTTCCAAACCTCCGAATTCCTGCTAGAACATGGTTTCCTGGACTTCATCGTAGACCGCAAAGACCTCAAAACCCGTATCGCAGACTTGATCTCGTTTTTTTAGTGAGGTGACTTGGGGGAGGTGGTTTGGTGGTTGCCTTCGGCTGATGATTTGGTGGTTGCTTCCGTTGGTCGCTGGTGGTTTGGTGATTGCCTTCGGCCGGTGATTTGGTGATCGTTTCCGTTGGTCGTTAGTGGTTTAGTGATTAGACTTGTTGGACTCTGAAAATCAGTATATTGTGTTAAAAATTAGCTAATGGATTATACCCAGATAAAAAGTACTC
>JBCCSZ010000469.1:0-3509 GCA_039199225.1 Bacteroidota bacterium | reverse complement strand
GGGGTTTCACATTCCTGTTAATCGCACCAGTTTGGAATTGAAACATTTGGAAAAACGTTTGAAAACTACCTAAAGACTTTCTGTTAATCGCACCAGTTTGGAATTGAAACATAATTTGTTTGCCTAGATCGATAAGGAGAACTAGCTGTTAATCGCACCAGTTTGGAATTGAAGCGAGCTGCGTAAATTGCACATCCAAAATAATAAAACCTGTTAATCGCACCAGTTTGGAATTGAAACAGGCTAGTGAAAACATGAACGGCATCTGCGCCAACACTGTTAATCGCACCATTTTGGAATTGAAACTCATCAAATTACCACCGAAGCACGCCTGTTCGATGCCTGTTAATCGCACCAACTTGGAATTCAAACCGTTCCACCAATCCTATCTATAATTCTTAGATTCCCCAATGGCCCCCTCCCCAGACAGAGAGCTAGGCCATTTACAAAAATACCAACCAGCAAAAAACCCTCTAATGCATTTGACCCTTAAAAGAGGAAGATGGCCCGTGACCCACAAACGAATACCCTGAATAGGGTATTCATCTCCCCTCTGTTTTCCGTATCTTTGGCCAACAAAGTTCCAACCGATTTTATTGCTTTTAATCACACGCTATGGTATTGGCCTCCAATGCACATAGTAGACAATAAATCGGCTATGAAAATCAAAAAACTTTTTCTCTCTCTTTGTCTTTTATTTGCGGTCCACTGTATTTACGCCCAGTCTTTTACATTCCCGACTTACTACCTCGAACCTTCTGACAGTATAGTACGGCCTGGTGATACCATAGAGGTCAAGATATTGGTCAGGGATTATGTGCAAGTAGGAGGTGCGCAATTTGCTTTAAATTGGGATCCGGCAATGCTCAACTTTATCTCTCTGAATCAGGACAGCATTGTTTGTGACAGCATTGCTTGCGGCCCTAATGTATCTCTTACGGATGATGGAGTCTTGATCTACGTTTATCTTGCCAGTCTCATTGGTGGAGACAATCTACCAGATGGGAGGGAGATACTATCCGTATTTTTTGAAGTGACGGGCCAGCCCGGAATTGCAGATGTAGTGTTTGCCAATTTGAGGGCTTTAACATCTGTACAAATTGTAATTTTTCGAAACAATCAAATTCTTTCCTCCGAGTCTTTGGACAATTTTATAAACACCAGTGTCCGAATCATCGGCAGTGGTCCCTGTTCTTTGATCGAATGCCCGATGGCCAATCCGCCTGATTTAAGTTGTAATGCACCTATACCACCGCCTGCTCAAAGCTTCAATTTAGCAGACTCCCTTCCACAGGACCCGCTCCTGCCTACTGTGGCGACAGAATGCTTTCCTGTGACAATGGAATCGACAGATTCTATCGTAGAGATTGATTGTCAGCGAACCATTTTTCGAACTTATCGAATCACAGATGTAGTCGGTGATCAGGATAGTTGTCAGCAGGTTTTTTCTATAAATATCGATGCAAGTCCGCCCCAAGCTGTTTGTAGAAATATCGATCTTTTTCTGGATCAGGATGGAATGGCTTTGCTTTCCCCTCTTGATCTCGACGGTGGAAGCTCCGATAACTGTACGCCTGATTCGGATTTACAATTTTCCATTGATAGAACTTCTTTTTCCTGTGCCGATCTAAACCCCGATCTAAATGGCGTTACCACCATTGCTGTTCAATTTTCTGTTACAGACACTTGTGGAAATACTGCTTCTTGTACGGCAGATGTTCGCTTGATTGACAGTATTGCTCCGGTCATTGTTTGCAACAACGATCTAACCATTACCCTTGATCCAGGGGAATGCCGGACGCTGTTCAATCCAGTGGTATTTGCCACGGATAATTGCGACACAGATGTGGACATCGTCCAATTGGAAGGCCCAATGGATGGTGACTTGCTGGAAAAAGATACGACCTATACTTACAGCTACCAGGCTACGGATGATTCTGGCAACACAGATGTGTGCGTCTTCACATTAGCGATCGAAGCGTTTCCGAATCCATCGCCCAATTTGAGCTGCAACGACATAGTCAACGTAACTTTGGACACACTTTGTGAGGCCACCATCACTCCAGACATTGTTCTCGAAGGAGGACCATACGGTTGCTTGGAAGACTACATCGTAGAATTGTTCTACGACCAGGCTTTGACCCAGCCAATCCCCACCAACCCAATGGTCACTAGTGCTGATGTTGGCCGAACTGTTTACAGCAAAGTGACCGATCCTGAGACTGGCGTTAGCTGCTGGGGCTTATTGGTAATCGAAGATAAGACAGCACCTGTTCTGGATTGCCCATGCTTGCAAGGCGGTACGCCGGTGACGAGCGTAAGCGGTTCGATTGACAATGACGATCCAATGTTTTTCCGCCCGAACAACATCGGCAACAACCCAGGCAACTGTACGGTCAGTGGTACCAATGCTTTTTATGACACCTTTGACTTTACGATCAGCCAGGCGGATATGTATACCTTCTCCATGCCAAGTTTGATTGGTCCGGACTTTTTCTTCGCCCTGTACGAAGGCGGCTTTGATCCAACGCAGCCTTGCAACAACTTGCTGGCTACAGACGACGACAGCAATGGTACAGAGCCAGAGATTATGATCCAGTTGACTTTGGTTCCTGGTGATTACACTTTGGTAACAACGACCTTCTTTGCCAACGATCCGGATGGTGCCTACACTTATGGTATCAGCAGCACCAACGGTGGTCAGGTCTTGACCCGTAGCGAAGACTGTATCGTATCTTGCTTTGATGCACAAAACTTCCCACAACCAACTGCAACAGATGCTTGCGGTGCTGTGAGCTTGACTTCTGAAGACGAAGTAATCGATGGTGGTAACTGTGGCAACACAACCATCTTGAGAACGTGGACTGCAACGGATGTTGCAGGTAATACAGCGGTTTGTACCCAAGAGTTCATCGTTGAGCCTGGTACAATCAGCGATGTTATTGCTCCACCAAACTACGATGGCATCGACCAGCCTGCTTTGAATTGTGAGAACAGATGTGGCGGTGCTGCAGAATTTGCAGACACGCGCTTCTGTGGACCATCTGACTTGTACTGGAACGTTATTGCTGACGGACCTTTCGCAGGTAACCCATCTCCAGACGATGGAAAAACTTGGGGCTGTGGCCAGGTGAAGTGCTTCGGAACAGGCCGCCCAGGCGGTGCTGCAACTTGCCCGAACTTCAACACAACTTTTGAAGATACAAGAATCAACATTTGCACAACTGGACCAAGCGACGGATGTTACAAGATTTTGCGTGAGTGGACAGCGATCGACTGGTGTACAGGAGAGGTGGCCTTCTTCAACCAAAACATCAAGGTGGAGGACAACGAAGGACCAGTCATTTCTGACATCATCGACGCTACCGTAACAACAGACGTATGGCGTTGTGAGGCAGATTACATTTTGCCAGAACCCTGGTTGATGGACAACTGCAACTCTGCTCCTTTGGATTTCACAGTAACTGCTACAGGAGGAACGATTGGAACAAAGAGTGGCCGCCCTGCTT
>JBCCSZ010000468.1:0-3520 GCA_039199225.1 Bacteroidota bacterium | reverse complement strand
GAAGAAGGACATCGGAAGCTTTCCACCTTTCCCTTGCAACACCTTCCTATTGACACAGAGCGTGAATGTAGCACAACAGCGACCTTGGACACCCACTAGTGGGTCAGAAAGATAATACCGAGTCTCAAGACCGGATATGCATTATCCCTAGCATAAAGAAAACTTCTACAGGTATTGGAGTCATCCCGTGTTTACCCAGAGGGTACATTGGGATGATTCTTTTTGGAGCCGCTACATCCACGCAGTTGGTACCAAACATCTCCCTCTTCCATCCCAAGGTGGCGTAAAATCACAGAAATTCGTGATTTTTATTGAACGAGTGTTGTTGTATTTTGAGGGGACGTCCCCAAATGCAGAGATGGATGTTGGCAAAATGCTGTTTCGCCTAGCGCCAAAACAAGAACGACATGGCAGTAATAAGAATAATGATTTTTGAAGACAACGAAAAACTACGCGGCTCCCTCGCACAATTGATCGACGGATCGCCACAATTTCAAGTTGTTGGAGCATTTCCAGATTGCAGCAAGGCTGTGCAACAAGTCGAGAAACTCCGCCCCGAAGTCATTTTGATGGATATAGACATGCCCCGGGTCAACGGCATAAAAGGCGTACAAAAAATCAAAGAAACACATACTGATGTCAAGATTTTGATGCATACCGTTTTTGATGACAGTGAAAAATTATTTGCCTGTTTAAAGGTTGGGGCCGATGGCTATTTGTTGAAGAAGACCCACCCGGTGCAGTTGCTCAGTGCGCTGGAAGACATCTACACAGGTGGGGCGCCCATGTCACCTGGAATTGCCCGCCGTTTGGTGATGACATTCAGAGAAATTCCGAATAAAAAAGGAGGTGATTACAAATTAACCAAGCGCGAAAAGCAAGTCCTTCAATTGTTGACTGAAGGCTTTACCTACAAAGAAATCTCTTCAGCGTGCAACATATCAATGGACACCGTTGCAACCCACCTCCGAAATGTTTACCAAAAGCTGCATGTAAACTGTGGTACGGCTGCAGTTGCCAAGGCCATTCGGGAAAAACTAATTTAAAAATTCACCAAAATAGGGGATTTTTTTCGTCCTTTTTTCTAGCAATATTGAGGGCTCAAAATAGAATACTTTGACGATGGATATTTATTCGATCTCCACAGGTCGGGCTAAAATACCATTGCCAAAATATTCCAAAAATTCTTCTTAACCCTCTAAATTTCTCTAACGACATGCTGAGAAACATCAATCATTTGCAAGGAGTCAAGAATGGTGAAGAAATTCTTTACGACACTCCTTTTGGATACATTTTCGAGTACCTGTGCAACAATCCGCTTTGCCGCTTACCTGCCAGCTGTGAGGTCATCGACAATCTCATTGAGTTGGGTAGTTTTATGAGCGACCCTGCCAATCCGCTCGATGAAGAACTCGACTCCAACGTTCCAGCAGTTTTCACCTACCTAGGTCAATTCATCGACCACGATGTGACGGCTCGCACCGATCGAGAAGAACGCTTTAAAATCGCAGATCCATCAGGAGATCGTCGCTATTTCAGCCCTATTGATCCGGATGTCGTAGTATCAAAATTGAGAAATGGCCGACGTCCAAACCTCGACTTGGATGCCGTCTTTGGAGATGGGCCTGCCCTTTTTCCAGGATACAAAACACAAGCTGACGATCTGTATGATCCAGAGACCCTAAGAATGCACCTCAACCACAATAAAAATACCCGATACATCGACCTTCCCCGCAACCATGAAACCGGACAAGCCATCATCGCCGATGGCCGCAATGATGAAAACATTATGATCAGTCAGATCCATGCGGCTTTCATCGCCTTTTACAATCGCATACACGATAGACTGCCGTCAGGGTCGCCACAAGAGTGTTACAGCCGGGCCAGACAACTCACCACCTGGGCCTACCAATACATCGTACTCAACGATTATTTACCTTCCGTATGCAACGAAGATGTTGTGGCAGAAACGCTGAAAAATGGTCCCTACTATTACGGTCAGTTTTCGCTTCCATTTATGCCTTTGGAATTTTCTGTTGCCGGTTTTCGCTTCGGGCATTCAATGATTCGCCCATCCTATACCATCAACGGTACCCTTCGCAATATTAAAGAGGTACTGGGTGTGAGCAACCCCAACAATGACTTCCTAGACCCTGCAAGAAACTTCCAACTTAAGCCAGAACACGTCATTCGATGGTCTGAATTTAATGCGGACAATCCAGCGCGAATCATCGACAGTAAAATTGCCAAAGGATTGTTTGAGTTGAACAATGTTAGTCCAAGCATACCAATGGGAAAAATACTTGCCAGGTTGACCCAGCGCAACCTACTTCGGGGCCACCTACTGAGTTTACCCACCGGACAATCTGTTGCCAAAGCCATGCGCATTTTCCCGTTGAGTGAAGAGCAACTACAGATAGGCAATTCAAAAGAAGAAAATCAATTCCTACAAGGAAGTGGATTTTTGAAAACGACCCCTCTGTGGTATTACATCCTAAAAGAATCCGAAGTACAACAAAAAGGATTACGGCTCGGAGTTGTAGGCAGTAAAATTGTTGCGGAGACCCTCATCGGCTTGGTCAAAAGCGATCCGAATAGTTACCTCAACAGCAACGATGCCGCCATTAAAAAGGACGGCATAGACCTGCCGGGAATAGGTAAGGGAGCAGAAATAAAAAATACAGAAAGATTCCTGAACTACGCACAAGTATCTTAAGCAAGAAAGCTACAACCTCCCAATCATATCCCTTATTTGACCAATCACCCAACCCCTGGAAATGAGATGCGGTTCAGTCGTTGCCTCGGCTTCCCATCTCTCCAGGGTTTTGCGGCTCGACTTTTCAGCTAGGTGAAAACGGGCCAGCTTTCGGAGGTATCGAATCTGGTTGAGGTAGGCACTCTTACGGGTTTTTGATATTTGTCGCTTGCTGTTGATGAACGATTCAAACCCTCGGCTGAGGTGATAAAAATATTTGTATCCATAGCCTTTCTTGCCTTGTATGAACAGACAGTAGCAAGCTCTGATGCGCAAGCTCCAAGCCTGGAAAGAGCGCAGCGGCGGCACTTTTTGCACCGCACTTAAAGCATTCACCGCCTTTTGATGATGCCCTTCGTGGAAAAACAAAATGGCCAAGCCAAAGCCCTTCACAAAAGTCCGATCTTTGGGAGCAATTTTTCCAAGTTGTTGCTGTACAAAGGAGCGAGCTACTGTGAACTGTCGGGTCAGGGCGCAAGTCATCAGAAAGTTGAGAAAAGTATCCATGGTCATTTGCTGATTGCCGGGAATCATACCGGTTTCTATGCCCCGCTTGTAGATGTCAAAGACGTGGTGGATGTATTCCTTCTGACCACGATTGTAGATCAGGTTGGCGTAGTTGATGAGGTTGTGCAAAATGAAGGTGGCATCATTAAAAGAAAGCTCTTTGATGCGATTCAAAACTTCTGTCTTGAGCAAATAAAAAATGGCATCACTACCCTGTAAATGCAATTGGGTCAAACGATAATATAGACGAATTAAAAG
>JBCCSZ010000467.1:0-3525 GCA_039199225.1 Bacteroidota bacterium | reverse complement strand
TTTAATGCAAAAACCAGACGCCAAGATGACTGTGCTGCAGGAGGAAAGAGCTTTTCACATCGACAATCCCGATGAAGTGTACAAAATCTTTTTGGCCGACCGAAGAGGCAACAAAACGACCTTGGAGCGCAAAAGCGACCACTGGGTTTACAACGGCCAGTACCGAGTCCGCCAAAACATGATCGACAACCTTCTGGATGCCATGAAGCGCATCCGCATCCGCTTCCTGCCGGCAAAGGCTGCTGTGGACAATGTCATAAAAACCATCGCAACGGAGGGCATCAAAGTAGAAATCTATGGAAGGTCCGGCAACAACCTCAAGACCTACTACATCGGTGGGATGACCAATGATGAATTCGGGACCTATATGATCATGGATGGTTCCAACAATCCCTTCGTGATGCACATTCCCAATTGGCAGGGCGGTTTGAGAGCCCGCTTTGAAATTACCGGAGATGATTGGCGGGACCGAGCCATTTTTCGGGAAAGCCCAGACGATATTTCTTCAGTTTCTGTGGAGTATCCCAAGCAAAAAAGCCAGTCTTTTAAGCTCGATAAAGACGGATCGTCCTACGCTGTGAAGCCTTTTTATCCCATCACCAAAGTCATCGACAAGTCGGTGATCAAAGGTCGGGCTGAGGGTTTCCTCTACAGTCTGGAAAACCTTCAGGGAGAATCCTTTCTCAATAGCTTTTCGAAGCGAGATTCCATTTCTGCCTCCTTACCCTTCGTGAAAATTACCGTTAATCGAAAGGACGGTAGCTCCAAGGCGGTCAATTTTCACCCGATCATTCCACTGGACGATGATGGAAGTATGCTGACCGATGCGGAAGTGACCACGGAAACGGCGGTGGAACGCTACCACGTATCTACCAGCGAAGGAGACTTTATGGTCGGCCAACACCTGAATTTTCGCAAAGTCTTTTGGGGCTATCCTCAGTTTTTTGAATAACCCCTCAAGCTAACATATGCCATCTGCCGGTCCAAAGGTGATCCTCTGTCTACTTCTACTCGCTAGCCTTTGCTTCTTAGGGGCTTGTGGCAATGCCAATACCTCCTACGAACGGTCGGAGCAGCGGGAGGAATTGGTCGAATTGGAGGCCGGAAAGTTTCTATTGCGCTTTTTTCAACGCGGTGAGGAAGTAGCGGTTCGCCAGGGTGTTTTGCAACTGCAGCCGGAAGATTTTATGATTGAGGTGAATACCCAACAGTTGCCTGGTGTGTATGCGCACCTGTGTACGGCCCCCAATGCAGCATTTGAGGAGGAATCCACTTTTCAGGACCTCCCCAACGTAGCCGCCAAAACGGTTGCTACCACGCCTTCCAACGAGGACAATGAGCTTATTGTCGATTGCAATTCCTACAGCTATTGGTACAATCAAAAAGAGGGTCAGTCGAGCTTCAACGATCTAGTTACCGCCGGAGAACGCGCCCGGGGACGCCTTTCTGTCAATGGATTTTTCTTTCCAGAAGGAGAAATTGTCATGGATGTTGGAGAAATGGCAGATGAGCTGTTTCTTTATGTATTCAGTATGCGCAGCGATAGTACTTCAAACGTCGTGTCGCAGGGACAATACATCAAAATCCTTTGGTTATGAAGAAAGCAATGTTGCTGATTGGCTTTTTTGCTTTTGTGAGCCTATCCGCCTTCACGCTGGTAAATCAGCCAGCTGATTGGGGCTTTTTTGGCCACCGGAGGATCAATCGCATGGCGGTTTTTACCTTGCCATCCGATATGCTTTATTTCTACAAGAAAAAGATCGAATACCTCACCGAGCATGCTGTAGACCCCGATAAGCGTCGCTACGCCACCAGGCATGAGGCCGTTCGCCACTACATAGACATCGACCATTGGGGGACCTTACCCTTTACAGGGGTTCCGCGCAATTGGACGGATGCTCTGATCCAGTACTCTTCCTTGGAAATTGCCTTAGCAGATGGAGATACCCTTTCTGTTCAATTCCGGAATTGGGAAGGTGAGTTCAAAGACAGTACTGATTGGCGCAAAATCACGGATAGCTTGCAGCTCTCCAATCGATTTTTAAGGAGTATCGCTAGGGAGTATAAGACTTGGTTTCAGGAAAAAATACAAGTCAACTACTACGAAGACGAGTGGTTGCTGGATTGTTCGGACATTCAATTTTTGAAAGACAAACTTGGGCTTGACATCGACTGTACCGCTGTTTTTGCCGTAGATCATTTCTCGGGCTATGGCATTTTACCCTACCACTTGGTGCAGATGCAGAACCGCTTGACAAAGGCTTTCAAGCGAAGAGATGCCAAGCTCGTACTTCGGCTAAGCGCTGATTTTGGGCATTACATCGGAGATGCGCACGTACCCTTGCACACGACGGAGAATTACAACGGTCAGTTGACCGATCAGCTGGGAATACATGCCTTTTGGGAAAGTCGCATTCCGGAATTATTTGCGGACGAACGCTTTGACTACTTCGTTGGAAAAGCCACCTACATCAACGACCCTCAAGCCTACTATTGGGATATCGTACTGAGCAGCCACGAACTGGTCGACAGTGTTTTGCTGATCGAAAAAGACCTGAGTCGCAAGTTTGCATTGGACCAGCAGTATTGCTACGAAGAACGCTTGGAGTCCACCATTCGAACCCAGTGCAAGGAATACGCTGCTGCTTACGATCGGCGCATGAAAGGCATGGTGGAAGAGCGCATGTGCGCCTCTATCTTGGCCATCGGAAGCGCTTGGATGACCGCCTGGTACGATGCTGGGCAGCCCGATTTGAGGACCTTTGAAGGCTTTGATTGGAAGGAATTTCAAAAGGAGCAAGAAATCGAGCGGGGAACTCCCAAGGGCCGTCGGCACGAAGGTTGATTAGCTTCCTATTAGTATAAAGCCATCGAAAACCTATGAAGTACCTTTCCTTTCTATTGTGTCTTGCCTTATTTACTGCCTGCTCCTTTGACAACAACCAATTGCAAAAGGCACATGAGCGTTTCATTGAAAAGATCGACAACAACCAGTACGAAAAGGCTGCGAAACGCGTTGACAAGCTCAGTGTAGAATACCTCAGCCAACTACGCGATCATCTTCAGGCCAGTGACGCTCGAAAAGCCTACGACTTGGGAATGGCATTCGATTGCCCCCTGTCGACCTTGCTCATCTATGAATCCCTCCAGGAAGCCTTCCAAACCGAGGGTGCTACCTTTTCCATGGAAGACATGTTGATGTATTTGTCAATGGTGGAAATTGGAATCCTTGGGCCCCACAGAAGTGCGCGCTTTCGCTTTCAGGAGGTCGCTTTTTCCGACGATCAGTCTGCAGCCGTCAAGGTCCTGATGAGTACGGGCAATGACAATTCCTTTATTGGCACCAAGCATTTTTACAACAAAGAAGGGGGACGCTGGAAAATATCGATTCCTTCCACCTTTCTGGTAGAGGAAAAAATCTTCAAACAGCTCCACCGTCGCTCAGGTATGGACGAAATGGCTTTCATGGAAGAGCATGTAAAGGCGGGGCGACAAGACATCGAATTTCGCTATCGCATTCCTCGC
>JBCCSZ010000466.1:0-3537 GCA_039199225.1 Bacteroidota bacterium | reverse complement strand
AGAAATCGATGCATTCGAAAGGCGGCTGTCAGAATTTTCTGCTGTCTCAAATATTTATTCACCGACAGCTACTTACAAAAACATCCACTTGCTCTTCCACCAAAATCGACCAGAAGAATATGTTTTTCCAAAGGAGGAAAAGAGGTTTAAAAAATACAAACGCTTCGCCAAGCGAATTCCCAGTACATCGACAGATGCCATGATCAGTGAAGATCGAACAAAGGCCAGAATCAGCTCTAGAATTCAAGACATTGGAGCCGACGAGGTCAAGGCCATTGGCTTGATAATGGACGACTGGATCAAAGAAAACATCGATCCTCAAATTGCGACCATCAAGAGAACGGGAACAGGACTGATGCTGGACAAAAGCAGTGAGTACATTCGCGAAAGTTTGATCTGGGGTTTGGGCCTAGCCATATTGATGGTGTCCGTTTTGATGATGCTACTATTCAGAAATGTAAAACTGCTGGTCGTTTGCCTGTTGCCCAATATGATTCCTTTATTACTGGCGGGTGCTTTACTGGGCTACAGTGGGACGGAAATGGAAATGGGCATACCGATTGTCTTTGCCGTAATATTTGGAATTGTGGTAGATGACACCATTCATTTTCTGGGTAAGTTCAAATTATTGACTGCCAAAGGGCTTTCTACCGAAGAAGCTTTACAGTTGACTTTTAGAGAGACGGGAAAGGCATTGTGTTTAACTACAATCATTTTATTCTTTGGTTTTATGGTGCTGTTGTTTTCCAAGCATCCACCGACCTTTACGGCTGGCTGGCTGGTCAGCCTTACGCTGCTGAGCGCTCTTTTTTGTGACCTCTTGCTGATTCCACCTTTACTGCGCTGGCTGGTTTCGGATGAATTACCCGAAGCCCATCAACGCTTCGACAATGCGATAGAACATGCGTAAAGAATCTTCTTCATTCATTAAACTACTGGCAAAACAAGCCGATGCCAAGGGGGCGGACTGTGCTTACAGCTTTTTGCAGCGCGATCGCGTTCAACAATCGATGACTTTTGGCGAACTGGAAAAATCTGTACGTCAGATGGCGGCTTATTTGGTTGCATCCGGTCTGCAACCCAAGGATCGAATCCTCTTGTTTTGCGAGCCCTCCTTGTCCTACATTGTTTCTTTTTGGGCATGCTTGTATGCTTCGACCATTCCTGTTCCCGCTTATCCACCGAATAGTCGAAATACGGATATGCTCAACAAGATAGCGACAGACAGTGGTGCAAAATGCATCCTTAGTACGCAAAGCATTCGACAGCGATTTGAAAAATTTTCCAATCGAAATTCGGCGATTCACTCCATCTTAAATGAACTCCAATGGTTGTCGATCGAACGGGGGGAGGCATACGATGGGGTAGATTGTGAGATGCCAAATGCTAGTGGAGACGACATTGCTTTTTTGCAATACACCTCGGGTTCCACCGGCGCGCCCAAGGGGGTGATGGTGACCCATGACAACCTGATGCACAATCTTGCCATCGCCCGATCGTCCTTCCGGCTGCGGGCGGGTATACAGGTCGTTAGCTGGCTGCCGCCCTTTCACGACATGGGATTGATTGGAGGCATTTTTCAACCTCTGTACAGTGGCATGAAGGCTACCTTGATGGCGCCGGTCGACTTTATCAAAAAACCTTTTCGGTGGCTGAAAGCCATTTCGGACATCCAAAAGGAAGGGCCTGTCATCAGTGGTGCACCCAATTTTGCCTATGATCTTTGCGTGCAGAAAATTCAAGAAGCGCAGCGTGCGCAGCTCAATTTACAACATTGGGAAATTGCATTCTGTGGTGCTGAGCCTGTTCGGGAATCGACACTGAATAATTTTTCTCAATATTTTGGATCGGTTGGCTTTCGAAAAAATGCTTTTTTTCCCGTTTATGGTTTGGCGGAAAATACCTTGATGGCCGCCGGAAAATACCATCCTTCCGGACCCGTGGTGGAAGCCTTTGATGCAACGCAAGAAAAGACTGCTGCCACACAGGTAGCGGCTGATGGTCGGCATCTTGGATATGAACTGCTTCCTTCGGCTGTTGAAGTGAAAATCGTTGCGCCCGATAGCGGGGAGGTCCTTGGCGATAAAATAGTTGGAGAGATATGGATTCGCAGTCAAAGCACGGCCAAAGGCTACTGGGGCAAGGAGGATTTAACAGCGCAGGTTTTTAGAAATAAATTGAAGGGCGAGGATGCTTACTTCCTGCGCAGTGGCGACCTTGGTTTTCTGCACAAGGACCACCTTTTCATCTGTGGTCGCTTAAAAGACTTATTTATTGTAAGAGGAAAAAACCACTATTTCCAAGACATCGAACAGACTGTCTACCACACCCATACGGCCATCAATCAAAATGCAGGCTTGGCCTTTGCCATCGACGAATCACTCTACATCGTCCAGGAACTGAATCGCGAAGCTTACCGGCAAGTCGACCCAGAGGAAGTCTTCGATGCCATCCGAAAAAACGTATCCATCCGGCACGACCTGGCCGTCCAAGCGATTGCGCTGCTGACGCCAGCCACCCTGCCCAAAACCACCAGCGGAAAGCTGAGACGCTCCGAAACCAAGAAAAGATTCTTAAGCAATCAATTGTCTATACACGCTGCCTGGCAGGCATAAATCTATACGACCATGTCAAAACATACCAAAGAAGAAATCCAGCATTGGCTGATTCAAAAATTGTCTGAAGAACTGAATATTCCCACGCGAAAAATTACGACCGATAAAGCTTTTTCTGAATTCGGTCTCAGCTCCCTTTCGCTGGTGAGCATCGAAGGCGATATCGAGGAATGGCTGGGCATAGAAATGGACCCCATGCTGTTGTGGGAATATCCTACGATCGAGTTGATCTCGGAAGAGTTGCTGAAGCTTGTTCCGGTTGATTTGAGGGAGGGGTGAGGGGTGATCTAGTGATCTGTGATTTGGTGATCTGTGATTTGGTGATCTGTGATTTGGTGAGGAGTGATCTGTGATTTGGTGAGTGGGGTGAAAAACTAAAAATGAAAATGGATATGCTTTTATCGGAACATATATTGGCAGCTTGGAATCGCTTTGAGAGCTTGCAACAATTGGAGACCTTTTTGGGGGACAGCCAGGCGCCTGACAATGTTTTTTCTTTTGAGCGGATTGTGGCGACGGATCGTGCTGGTACTTATCCGGAGGAGGGCTTTCGGGCTTTGAATGATTGGGGCTTTCAGCAGTATTACATTCCTGAGCAGCTTGGAGGGAAGTATCGATCTTGCGAGGAGAATTTTTTGCTCATGCGGCTCATTGCTCGGCGGGATTTGACCCTTGCCATTTCCCATGGAAAAACCTATCTCGGTTCGATGCCGATTTGGATTGCAGGGGACCAGGCGCAGCAGCGACAGGTGGCCGAATGGATTGCAGCAGGGGAGCGGGTGGCCTTGGGCTTAACCGAAGAATCCAATGGGTCGGACCTTTTGAGCGGAACTTTTACGGCCGTGCAGCAGGGAGACGACTTTGAGCTGTCGGGTCGAAAGTGGTTGGTCAATCACGCCATTAAGGGAGAGATGATTGTGTT
>JBCCSZ010000465.1:0-3644 GCA_039199225.1 Bacteroidota bacterium | reverse complement strand
TGGAATACCCAATGCCACGACCCTGCAGGAATGCCGGGTGGGCTTGGTGCCTTCCTCCGTTGCAACCCTTGTATGCCACGGCCATCGCGTAGTTGTGGAAACCAACGCTTGCCTTAATGCCAACTATTCCGATCACCACTATTCCGAGGTAGGAGCAGATATCGCCTACAGCAAAGAGCAGGTCTTCAAGTCCGATATTCTCATAAAAGTGGCACCTCCTACCCTGTCGGAAATTGATTTGCTCCGTCCCAATCAAGTCTTGTTTTCACCCCTCCATTTACCCATCATAACAGCTGATTTTATCAACAAACTGCGGCAGAAGCGCGTCATCGCCTTGGCCATGGAATACATCAAAGATGAAATTGGCACCTTTCCCGTGGTCCGCATTATGAGTGAAATGGCTGGCCTCAGTGCCATGCTGACAGCCGCCGAACTGTTGACCAACTCCCGCGGGGGAAAAGGCGTCTTGCTAGGGGGAGTCTCTGGCGTCCCTTCTGCCAAAGTCGTCATTATTGGCGCAGGTGTTGTCGCAGAGTTTGCCACCCGCGTAGCTCTGGGCTTGGGTGCCGAAGTACGCATTTTCGACAACAACATCTACAAACTGATGCGCCTGCAGAATCAGGTTGGCAGAAAGCTAAATACTTCTTCTCTCAATCCTATTCAGCTGGAAAAGGAGTTGCGAACAGCTGATGTAGCCATCGGAGCTATTCACTCTGAAACTGGCCGTACGCCCATCATTGTCAGCGAAGAAACAGTGGCTAAGATGAAATCGGGCTCCGTTATCATCGATGTCAGTATCGATCAAGGAGGTTGTTTTGCCACTTCCGAAGTCACCTCTCACGACAGTCCTACCTTCACCAAGCACGAGGTCATTCACTATTGTGTTCCCAACATTGCCTCGAAAGTAGCTCGCACCGCCTCTATTGCCGTGAGCAACATCCTGACGCCCATCCTTTTGAAAGCGGGGAACCTGGGAAGCATCGAGCGCCTCATCCACAGCGATCAAGGCATTCGCAACGGCATATACACCTACAAAGGCTGCCTAACCAATGAGTACCTAGGAGAGCGATTCCAAATCAATTCAACTGATCTTGAGTTATTGATTACATCTAGTTTGTAGAAAATCTTTTTCAATATCTGAAGGTTGGTATTATCTGTTTGTTGAAATTTCAACAAAAAAGCCTATTCCCTCTCCAACAACCCAGCTATATTAGAGCTATTCATTATATTAACGAGCGAAGCTCACATCGCTAAGCTAAAGTTAACGCAAATATGGCTCGACTCCCACAGGCTGAAAAACTTCCAGATTACGAATCCGTTGTGCGGATGGAAAGAGAAAAACTCTGTATCCGTCGCAATAAACTGTACAAGGATAACATCACACATGAGGAATTCTCCGATAGTAAAATGGGCATCGCACTATCGGGTGGTGGCATTCGATCGGCAACAATCAACCTGGGATTGCTCAAGACGCTAAATAAATTTGGGCTACTTAAGCGAGCAGATTACCTATCGACCGTCTCGGGCGGTGGCTACACAGGCGCCTACATTCAATCGACCTTGAAAGCAGAAGGGAAGTTCGAAGCACTCTTCCAGCAAAAACACCTGGACCACATGCGCTCCTGGGGAGAATACCTACTGCCGGGAATGGGCTGGCTCAAACGCTGGAATACAATGGTGTTGATTATCGGCTTTTTCATCAGCCTTTTGATGAGTTGGGTCAGTCCATTGATTCTAATCGCCCTGTTTTACATTCTTTACAGCCTCATCAGTAAGCTTTTCAACTTTGAGAATTTCGAAACGGTTCGCAATCTTTTTGCACAGATTGATTTTTTAGAATACGGCCTCTTGGTACTTGGCAGTGTCGTCTTGGTGCACTTCACATTGAACCTGTTACTGGAATACCGTTTGGGCATCTCTCGTAAATTCAATAATGCCGAAACTTTCTTGGTCATCATTGGCATCATTTGGCACATCCTCTTATTTGTTTTAGGACTAAAGGAAGGACGATTTTTTAGCCCGGAATTCAATCTCGTTCAGACACTTGTGGCAGCCGTTTGCCTGGTCCTACTCGGATTTGTCAACAACCCCAATGCACTGAGTTTCCACCGATTTTATCGCACCCAACTGGCGGATGCCTTCCTCCACTTTTCAGGACAATACAAGAATGTCCCCCTCAAAGACTTATTTAATGCCGATAGCGATAAAGTCAACGATTACATGGCTCCCTATCCATTGATCAATACTTGTTTGAATTTGCAATCCATCAAGGACAAAAACTACTCAGGGACAAAAACCAATGATTACTTCCTACTGTCCCCCCTCTATTGCGGTGCCAAGCTGACCGATTATGTCAACACCGCCTATGCAGAGGATTACAAGGATATGACCCTACCAGCAGCCACTACCATTTCGGCAGCAGCTGTCAATCCAGGTATGGGCATCTATTCCAATAAAGTACTCAGCATCTTTATGACCATCTTCAATGCGCGCCTTGGTTTTTGGACCCACAACCCGCTCAAGAAAGGAAGCAGTTCTCTTGTTTGGTGGCCGCTTTATTTTTTCTATGAACTCTTTTCTTTAATCGGCACCGACAATCGAAAGCTCAATATCTCTGACGGTGGACACATCGAAAATCTGGGCGTTTATGAGCTGCTACGCCGCCAATGCCGCCTCATCATCGCCATAGATGCCGGAGCAGACCCCGAGTACGTCTTCAGCGATTTGGAAAATCTCACCATCCGAGCAAGGAATGAAATCGGTGTGGCCATCCAATTCAGGCCAGGCCAACATCCAGAGGAAGTCATTCGCCCTCGCCCCTCTTTCGGTTATTCCGAAAAACGCTATTGTGTAGCAGACATTCTCCAACTGTGGGAAGAGATCATTCCTCTCGACGACGACAACCAGCCCATTCTTGACGACAGGGGGCATTCTCTTGAGGTACTCATCAATTACAAAGATGTCAAAGATGGTTTTCAAAGTCTGACACCCACTGAAAGTAACCTATTGGTCAAAGTTCTGGAAAACTTAAAATTACAAGAGTTCACCGAAGAAGCCCTAGACATACTAACAGACAAAGTCCAAGTGGAATCCACCCTCAACAGCATCGATACAAATAAGAACATCCAAAAGGTCATTCGCTCCCTGATCCAAATCTTTGACGACCTAAAAGCCTTCTTAGATAGGACTTTGCCCAGACAGATTGCCGATCCAGCCAGGCGAAGAGCTGTTCTAAAATTCATCATCCGCACCATCGACAAAAGAGTAAAGAACAAACTAAAAACAGGTACACTGGTTTACGTCAAGTCTTCTGTCACCGCTCCAGAATCTAAACTCCAGATCAAAGACAAACAAAGTCTTGACTATAAGACGTATAAGTACAAGGTGTACCATCCAGACTTTCCCCACGAACCAACGTCTGACCAGTTTTTTGACGATGTCCAATGGGAATCCTACTTTCGCGTCGGTCAGTACATCGGTGCAGATGTGCTGGGAGTCACCTCCTTAGATAAATACCTTTCCGACGAATGGACCGCCACAGAACTGGGCTTCCAGGACCTCCTCCGACGCTTTGATGAAGACGACCACATCATCCCCGTTCCTCCGGAAATTGCTCAAATGACATCCACCACCATGGCCTCGCC
>JBCCSZ010000464.1:0-3650 GCA_039199225.1 Bacteroidota bacterium | reverse complement strand
TGCCACTTAATTGCTTATTTGTATTGGGTACATCCGATAAATAGTCGGATCATTGTAATGTGATTAATGACAATCACTACTGGCAACAGAGCCAGTCACAAATTTCGGATATGTTCATGGGATTATAATTTGTTACTTGTTAGTCGGGTTATCCCAGTCCTCAGATTGGGACAACCCGATGACACAGTGTTCAAACGATCCTCTGGCAAAAGATATAAGCGGTTCTCAGAGGCCGCAAAGAGTTATTACATTGTTTTCGGATATGTTCATGGGATTATAATTTGTTGTAGTGAGTCGTGTTCAAAGAGCGCGACTTTCTTTTTTTGCCCCTACCCCACTTTTCTCCTTCCTTTTTCTAATCATTTCACCAAATAACTGCAAAACCGGTTGGCTACTGCTATTGAGTAATCAACCGGCTCAAATAAAAAACGCCTCAGGAAAAAAGAATCCCTAAGGCGCTTCAAATGGTTTTCAACATATAATTCTTTGAAGTAGCAGCCTGCCTGGCAGGCGATCTACCTTATCTTTTCTTTCTTCTGCGGGGAGGATCTGCCCTGTTGATTCCTCCTTTAATCGCATTGAGCTGCGTTTTATTAACGACTTGAAGTTTGTTCAATTTATTGAAAGCAGAGGTGAAGGTTACTTTTGCATTTTTCATGACGTCTAACTTTTTTAATGGTTACTAATTCTCTCTTGAAACTACTTTTTCAATCAGCTTAATTTGCTTATCTCATCTTTCTTCTGCGAGGAGGATCTGCTTTTATGATTCCTCCTTTGATTGCGTTGAGTTGAGCCGTTTGAATGATCTGCAATTTGTTAAATTTAGCTGCTTTTAGTGTGGAAGTTTTTTTAGCGTTGTTCATCACATCTTTGTTTTTTAATGGTTACTAATTCTCTCTTAATGACCCTGATCTTGAGTTCTTGCTGGGAAGTTCTCGATTATCTCATTTTTCTTCTACGAGGTGGGTCTGCCTTTACGATTCCTCCTTTAACAGCGTGGAGTTGGGTAGCTTGGATGATTTGCAGATTGTTAAATTTCTTAGTGGTCTGGGTTAAGTTCAATTTTGCGTTTTTCATGACGTCTTTGTTTAATGGTTACTAATTCTCTACTTGAAGTTGTTTTATAATTGTTTGTGTTTATCAACTAATCACATTACAAACATAAGGGGATATGAATCCTAAAAAAACGACAGTTTGAGACCCATTTAGAAGCCCAAAAAACTCCTATTTTATTAATCAAAATACCACAACTTACTGATTACTAATATATTGCAGTATTTTAAACTCAACCCAAACACCTCATTTAGTAATATTATAAGATATACAACAAAGCACACACAAAGCCTTAACATTACTTAGTCGATATAAGAATAATTATTCTTCTGATATAATCCGATATTTTTCAACTGAAAGACTCTGTTGTCGCGCATTGCCCCTGGAGAAAAAGAGGGAAAATCATCGAGCAAGAAGGACTGATTTAGGCCGAAACGGGGATCACGGCATTGTCGGCAATCACAAAAACGCGATCGCCCAGCTTGGTGGTCACCACTCCGAGCCCCGTAAAAGCACCAAAGGCCGGTAGCAGCCCTGCCCGTTCTCCAAATAGAAAGCAAGGGAGCTTGAGCCGCTGCCTGGCAGCGCCGTTCAAAAAGACCCCAGGATGAATATGACCTGCCAAATTGTAGCCATCGGAGGGGACGTCCGTCATCGGGTGATGCGTCAAATAAAAAGGTGGATAATGCAGCGGTTCGTACTGTAGATGAATGTCGAACTTATTGTATTGCTGAGGAGGCAAAATGTCGTGGTTGCCAAGTACCAATTCCCAGCGGAGGTGGCTGTATTGAGCCAAAAAGCGCCCGACCTCTTCCCAGGTCTGGTTGTGGTGGCTGTGAAACAAGTCTCCCAGAAATAAAACGCCGCCTGGATCAAAATACTGAATAACGGTCGCCAACTTGTCTAGGTTGAATTGTCCAACCTTTGGAGAAACCGCAATGCCGTGCTTCCTGAAGTGCGCCGCTTTGCCCAAGTGTAAATCTGCAATCAGCAACAAATCCTGTGCTTCCCAAAACACAGCTCCACTCGGATGCAATTGCATCCTCTCGCCAGCCAATAGTATTTCGTGTGTTTCAACAGTCAACAGTAAGTGCTTTGATTCATCATTCCTTTTCCAATTGCAAGGTCATCTTCCGAATGCGGTCTTTCAATTTCTCGGAGCTCAACTTTTCGCGAAGGCGATCAACGATGATGGGAAAGGAAAATGGCGTTGCTTTGGGCGGACGAGCAATGACCAGCTTTTGAGTGTTGATTCGATTCAGTGCTTTTCGCAAACGGTCCTCCTCCAATTGAAAGGTCCTGGCCTCTTCATGTGCTTGCAAATATAGCAGATTCTCCGGTTCGTACTGATCGAAAACTTCAAAGAGTAGATTGGATGATGACTGCAGGTGACGGTCGCGCTTGGCTCGGCCGGGATAGCCCTTGAAGATAAGACCGGCAATGGAAGCGATGTCGCGAAACTTTCGGCGGGCCAGCTCGGTGGCATTCACACTTTCCTGAATTTCCCTCCCAAGCTTTTCGGTCTGAAACAGCGCCGGTTGAATGTATTCCTCCACCGCAATTTCCTGATCCGACAGCAACTCCAATCCATAGTCGTTCATGGCGATGGAAAAACTAATAGGTATGAGTTGCGAAAGCCGATAAGCCAGCAAAGCTCCCAGCCCTTCATGGACAAAGCGCCCCTCGAAAGGGTACATCAGTAGATGATAGCCCTCGCGATCCTTGAAATACTCGATCAAAAACTCCCCTTCGTTGGGCAGATAGCTCCGGCGCATTTGCAACTCAATCAAAGGTCGGACAAGCGCCAGTTCGGGTTGGTCGTACTGCCCCCTTGCCAGCTTGTAGATTTGATCGCGAAGTAGTTCTGACAATTGAGACGAAAGTGGCAGTCGCCCGCCCAACCAAGCCGGAATCTTCGTATTTTTCTTCTTGCTGGCTTTGACCTGCACCGTCATATCCCGGACGCGTACCAATTCCAGGCTCCTGCCTGCAAACCAGAAAACATCGCCAATCTTTAGTCCGGAGATAAACCATTCCTCCACATTCCCCAATTTTCTGCCCGTCACATATTTGATCACCAGGCTTGAGTCGCTGGTTATGGTGCCGATGGACAAGCGGTGGCGCATGGCAATGCCTTTGTTCATAACCCGGTAAATGCCCTGTGGATCGATGCCTACTTTTTGGTATTCATCATAAGCTTCTAGGCTCCCCCCTTTGGTGATAAATCCCAATATCCACTGCCATTCGGCTTGGGACATGCTGCTGTAGCAAAAGGTCGACTTCACCTCCTCGAAAATCTCCTCCGGCTGAAAACCTTCGCTGACCGAAAGGCTGACCAGATATTGTACCAATACATCAAAGCAACGAATGTGGGGCAGTCGATTCTCAAAGACCTTTGCCCCCACCGCCTCTCTCAAAGCAGCCGCCTCAATCAACTCCAACAAATGCGTCGGCACAAAATGGATTTTACTCACTGCTCCCGGCTGATGTCCACTCCTACCGGCCCGCTGCACAAATCGCGAAACACCCTTCGGACCACCAATTTGGACAATGTTTTCAACTGGCCGAAAATCAACCCCTAGATCGAGGCTCGATGT
>JBCCSZ010000463.1:0-3697 GCA_039199225.1 Bacteroidota bacterium | reverse complement strand
GAGAGAGGCTGGGTTCTCAACAGTGGTATGCAGCACGGATTGACAGCTGCCCAAAAGGATGCCAAAATACAACTACTAGATGATGACTTTTTTGCATTTGCCGAAGGGCATATTCAGAGCATATATGACCATTACTCTAGTGTCCGCTTTGCCCAAATAGAACCTGATCGAACGCAAAATTACAGGGTTGGCCTAGCTGTACCCCCCTCCATTACCTTTGCCTTTAATCCCGAAATCTCTCCTGAGCAGCGGTCCGAGTTGACCTCAGCTTGGCAAACTTACCTGGAACAGAAACGGCAAGGACAAAACAGCTTTCAAGCACCTCTTTTCTCCTACACCACCAAGCTAAAGCAGGCCGACTATTGGCTATCAGTAAACGCAAAGGGCTACTACATCAAAACGCCAAGCAACAAGCAAGCTGTTCTTTGGTGGCATTCATTGCCCAGTAAAGCCAACTGTTATGCGTACTTCGTGCCATTTGAAAAGATGGCCAAATGGACCTATTTTCGATCCATTCAAAATCACCACCATGCAATCGATGCAGAAGAATATGAGCTGAATTGCTACGAGCTGGTAGAAGCCGACAAATACTACCTCAGAGCAAAGTCTAAAATTGAGCGGCCAGATTTTCGACAACAGCAACTCACGCTGTCCTATGGTGTAGATAAAAGACGTGACCCCGCCATTTTGTTAAAAATAAAGAACAAAGGAACGCGAAAACTGTGGTTCAACATTTTTTATCTGGGACCTGATTTCAGTATTCATAAACTATTGCTGAGCAGTGAGGATTTAATGCCCGGAAAAGAAGCGTGGCTGGAATATTTCGATGAAAAACTGCAATTGGTGAGCCGAGTCATTAGCTTGAATATCCCTGATATACTACTGAATGAAGGCATTTTTGAATCAACTGAACGCTTTAAGGTATTCATCAGTAGTACAGAGTTGGATTTACATCGGTTTGAACAAAAAGGCATCACACCAAACCAAAAACCAAAAGCCCTCGGCGTAAAACATCGCTATGGACTGCTGCCACCAGTAAATTGGATGTGCATCGACTTTTCTGTGCGCCTGGTCTACCCTACAAATACAGAAATGGAAACATAGATCGCTTTCCTGCAAAAATCAGGTAGAGATACCAACTTACTGCCATGAAAAAACATAAGTCCTCTAAGACCAAAGCACTGGGTATAAAACCTACCTCGCAGGTCGACGATCAAAGATTTCAGCGGGGAGAAATCTATGCGCTGATCCTGGCCATCGACCAGTATGAATACTACGACCATTTAGATTTTTGTGTGAAGGAAGCCAAACAATTCATTGAATTGCTCAGCACCAAATACGGATTCAAAAAAGATGCAGAACACCTGATATTCCTGGAAAACGAAGCGGCAAAAAAAGAAGGCATCCTACAGTCTTTTGACCATTACAGACAACTATTTAAAAATAAACCATCTAATCAAGACTGTCTAATCATTTTTTATTCTGGACACGGAGACCGAAACCAAGTACAGGGACAGTACATCGCCCAATACGAAGATGGCTTCTGGGTACCTTCCAATGGCAGATTGGACAACCGAAACAGCTTACTCACCACAGCAACCATAAAACAGGAATTGTCCTCGATTGATTGCATGCATCTATTGCTGATCGTCGATGCTTGTTACAGCGGCACTTTGTTTACTTCCCCCAAATCTTCTCGCCTCGCCACTGCTCCCGATAGACCCTCCCGCTGGGGATTGGTAGCAAGTCAGAACGACCAATTGGCATGGGAACAAAGTCAAGGCAGCATCTTCATGGCTGCCCTTTTAGAAGTATTGAGCAACAACGAACAAATACTCGGCGTCCAAAAACTGGGGGTAGAAATTAAACAAATGGTTAGCTCCTTATCCAATACGAAGCAACAACCTCTATCCAAAGCACTAGACCTAGGAAAAGATTTTCTGGGAGAGTACTATTTCGTTCCTGCCAGTCAAGAGTTAAAAGCATTAGCCTACAACGAGCTAGTCGCTCCTCGAAAGTTGGCCAGTCGCTCAAAACAATCCTACAGCCTAAAAGTACTTGTCCTTCTCATTCCACTATGCCTGGCAACCATCTTTTACATCCGTCATATTCAGTCTACAAGTAACAAGGATGCAACACTGAGCGCCTTTGACCTGCAGCGGAAACCGCTTACAAAGACCGTCCCATCTCTACCAGAAGACGACACAATCGTCCATCAAACCAGACCACAAATTTCCAGATACCTTGACGGCAACCAAAAAGTCGATTTAGCTGTACTCGTGATCAGCCAGGATCATCAGATGGATCGCACGCTGGCCAAGGAATTGATTACCCACCTTTTCAATCAAGAGAATATACAGGTTTCAACGACTGTTTTCCTCCCGCCATTTTTTAAGGAAAAACGAACAAATGAATTAATTGCAGGTGATTTAAGTTCGCCTCTAATAAAACAGCTCTCGTCCTATACAGATAAAATTGCCATACTGATGTGGCATGAACATCCGCCGCAAATCAGTACTGGAAAAGAAAGACAAGTTGAAAACAGCCAGGAATCCATCTACGAAATTCAAATAGACTTCCGATACCTTGAATTTAAAACGGCTCCTTTCATTTTACAACTCGACGATCAAAATAAAGTGGTGGATGCCAAATACAACGAAAGCGAAGCGAGAGCCTGTGCAAAAAAGAAGTTATGGAAACGGCTCAAAGCTGAAAGTACCTTCTTATAAAATAATTTCGTTGCCACAAAAAATTACGGTACAATCGTGTAGTAAAAAGTATTTCCCATTTTATGTTTGGCCACCTTCAGCTTAGCCGTACTGCCAGGTCGGCGGAGTGATCTGAGGTACTTCTCAAACTGGACCTGAAACATGCTGGGCTCAAAGTATAGATTTGAATCGTCTTCAAAAATAGGTAAGCGAACTTCATCAAATACCATCAGATAATCCGTCTCACCCTGACAATGAACGTATTTACTGTATCTTTCAAGCCACAGTAAAATAAAATTCCTGAGTGGCAAATCATCCTTAAACAAAGCATTATCCATCATCATACTTTGAAAGCTAATCTCTTCATTAGGTACGACCTGAAGATTTATTTGAATGGGTTGTCCTTTAAGCACCATTTCCTCCAGGCCCAATTGCATATCCTGGACGAACCCCTCCAGACAATCAGTCATCGCGCGTTGAACGAGCGAAGCAATATCAACTTGGTAGAATCGATTGGTCTGTTCAAAGACATCGGAAATGATCATGGAGGTGGCCGTATAGTAAGCCTTCATTCGCAATTGTACTTTGTCGCCATCCAATGCACTTTGATCATAGGTTACCTCCACCTCTATATGAATATCACAGTCCGCATTTTTTATCAATTGCGCTTTAACATCCGATACAGCATCCACTGGATTCAGAAGGAATAGAGAATCTTTATGGATTTTCTTTAACTTCTCTCCAAAATCAATCACTCTAAAACCAGCCTTAGCAAAAGAGCCCCCAATCTGGTTCAACGCAATTCTGTATTTTTGTTCTTGCGCATAGACAGCTTGATAGGTTTCCCCTTTGGCAAGGTATGGAATAGGCATAATACTCAATTTACTCAAATCAAAAGTTGACCTATCGTCCACTTGAGAAGCTGCTATAAAAGGAAGAAACAATAAGAAAAGCCATCCTTTTAAAAAGGTATTCATACCAAAATTCAT
>JBCCSZ010000462.1:0-3698 GCA_039199225.1 Bacteroidota bacterium | reverse complement strand
GGCCAGCCTTCAAATCCAGGGCTGCGACCAACCGCAAGGGGTTTTCTTCTTTTGCTGAATGCCGTCAAGCCATTCCTCAAGAACGAAATCGGCTTTGCTTTCAAAATGCCTATTCGACTTTGGACCAGCCAATAACAATCATTCCGAACAGGGCATAAAAGCCTTCACCAAGGATATTAGGAAAAAGCAAAAGTCAAAAATTTGCTTTCATCTACTGTAAAAGATTACTTTGCCAAAAAACTAATCATGGATGAATTGCGGCGGGTAAAGGCAGCAGAACTCGACGAAATCTGGCAAATGTATCAGCAGTGTATTTCAACGCTCAACGAAGCGGGCATTTTTCAGTGGGATGAAAATTATCCCAGTCTACGGACGCTTGAACGCGCCTGTGCTGCCCAGTCCCTCTTCGCCTTGAGGGATGCCGGGCAATTGGCCGGAGCCGTCATTTTGGATGAACAACAAGCCGCCGAATGGTCGGAGGTCCATTGGCAACTGACCGAGGGTAAGACGTTGGTCATTCACGCCTTGGCCATTCCAGCTCTGCAGCAAGGGAGAGGCTATGGCCGCCGTCTGCTGCAATCTTGCGAAGCTTACGCCACAACCAATGGCTACCAGCAAATTCGACTCGATGTGTATTCCGGCAATCCGGTCGCCTTATCCATTTACGAAAAATTCAATTATCGGAAAGTAGGCTTTGTAGATTTTGATTTTAAGCCCGAGGGTTGCCAACGTTACTACTGCTACGAGAAAAAGACAGCCAGTTAAGCAGCATTTCTTCATTCGATTAGAGAGGGCAGGAAAGAAGAAGGCCAAATGAAGCTGTGACAACCTCATTTGGCCCGAATCATTATGGATGTATTTATTTAGTGAGTAGTGGAAGAGGCGACCAAGCGTCTGACATCCACTTTGAGCCACTTACCCAATTCCTGGAAAGCGGCCTTCCATTCTTCGTTGGGAAACTGATTTTCGCCATTTCGGAAACCCTGTGTAATGGAAAAATAGATGTTTTGGCTTTTCCAAATATCCAATTCCATCCCCATGCGTCCCAATATTTCAAAGATACTATTGAGCATGTGTAGGTGCTGAAGTGGAACAATGTTGTGGGCGATGGTTTTGATCTCGTAGTAAATCCGCTCGCTGGCTGCGAGTTTGAACGACTGTTCATTGCCCAGGGTGACAGGCCATTTTTGTAGCTCGTCGGACAAGCGGCGCAATTCCTTCAATTTGAGTTCTTCCTGAACGAAAAAACGGTGCAAATCAGTATTGATAATGAACTGAGCGACGCTTTGGTAGGCTTTCGGAATCGGGATGTTGCTCAGCAGCATGCTCGACATGAGCTGATAGTTGTTGTTGTAAATGTTGCGAAAGTCCTTTTCTGCCCGTTTCATATTTTGCAAAGCAATCCGTTTGAGAATGCGCCTTTGCTCGTCCCGAAAGAGGTTTCGGAAGGAATATTTCTCCGGCCCAAAGTATTGTTGCATCAGGCCCATGATCTCTCCGAGGTTGTGGGCATTGAAGGCATCGGTCAGTTGCTTTTGCATCAATAAGAAGGTCTCCTCGCTCATATCGGTGGAGATGTTGCCGATGATGTTCTGCTGCCCTAAATAAATAACGGCAAAGGTAAAGTGCTTTTCCGACAGGGTAATCTTCGACTTCATCGTCGTCTGTCCAATGGAAAGTTTCTCTTTGCCGGCAGCCAAGTTGGTGAGCCGGTTGTTGATGGCTGTGTAGTTGAAAAGAGACAGTTTTTCCAATTTCTTTTCGAAGAGCGAACTGACAGCATAGTGCATACCGGCCCGGATGAGTCCCACCCGCGTTGGAACAACATTTTTGCGATAGCTGACCGCTCCATTCTCATAAACATTACTGGGAGCCTTTTTCAGGCGATTTTCAAAATCTTCATGCAGGTGCAGATCGGCCACCTGTGCGGCATAGTCCAGCGCCCGCAGGGCATATTGCAGTATCTGATGGGTTTCGATTCCCGATATTTCATTGAAAAACCAGCCACAAGAAGTGTACATATACATCGTATTGCGTTGCATTTCCATCAAGCGCAATAAGAGGATGATTTCATCTTTTGATAGTTTTTTGGAGGCGTGTTGGCGGATGAAGCGATCGATGCTTTCTCGGCTGCGATCTGTGATGATGGAAATGTAATTATTTCGGGCTGTCCAGGGGTCTTTGACCAGTTTGGCGGCTGTGCGTTCAAAAACCGGGATAAGGGTATCGCGAAGCCAATCCAATGCGTCGCGCAGAGGTTTCCGCCACTGTTGATGCCAATGGCTCTGTCCGCCCGTATTACAGCCACAGTTAGAGCGCCAACGCTCGACACCGTGTACACAACTCCAAGAGCTGTTTTCGTGAATGAGAATTTCGTATTCAGGTGGGAATAACTCGAGAAATTCCCCATAGTTGGTGATGGTGGCCAGATTGTTTTCCTCTATGTAATTTAAGGCATCTGCCAGGGCCATTTCCCCATGTCGGTGGTGGTGGCCATAGCTTTCGCCATCGGTTGCGATGTTGACCAGTTGGGCTTCCTGGCGGTTGTCGAATTGGCTGACGAGGTTGTTGGCAAAGGACTTACCATTGTTGAGCAGGCCCTTGAAAGCGACACCCTGGGCGACCTCTCCATCGTAGAAAAACAGGGCGATTTTCTTGCCCGATGGTAGGTGACACCAGTAAGGTCGCTTGGTATCTACCCCCGCATGGGGCAGCTCGATCCAATCGTTGCTACCGGATTTGCGGAATGCCTTTGCTTGGCGGGGTGCTAAGACCGTGTATTTAATGCCGTGCTCTGCCAAGACCTCTAGACTCTCTGTATTGACGGCTGTTTCGGCCAGCCACATGCCCTCGGGCGGACGGCTGAACCGATATTCGAAATCTCGGATGCCCCAAATGATCTGGGTGTGCTTGTCGCGTTCGTTGCACAGTGGGAGAATCAAGTGGCTGTGGGCCTGGGCCATAGCAGAACCGTGGCCACTGTAGAGCTGCCTACTCTCCCGATCAGCCAAAACGATGGAGAGGTAAGTCTCCGGGTCGGCATGTTCCATCCAAGACAGTAGGGTGGGGCCGAAGTTGAAACTAATTCGGGTATAGTTGTTGAGAATTTTGACAATCTTATCCTCTTCCCCCAAAATGCGGGCAGCCGTATTGGGTGCATAGCATTCGAAGTTGATGCGCTCATTCCAATCGTGGAACGGTTGGGCAGAATCCTGAAGTTCTACAACTTCCAGCCAGGCATTTTCACGCGGGGGTTGATAAAAATGACCGTGTACACAAAGATATTTCTTGGCTTTGCTCATCGAGATAGTTCTGTTGAAGTTATGTAATAATCGGGTTCAAAGCCGAAGGTAAATGCTCGATGGTCAATACGCCGCCCGACCACTGTTGCAATGAGGTAGGAAATCTCCTTTTGCATTTCATAGATGGAGGAGATGAGCCAAAGGCCCACCTGTCCAGCTTGTAGGAGAGATGACGTATTGATAATCAATGATTTAGCCCTAGGCATGCAAAGACATTTTAAATAACTTCATTGATAAAAATCATTCGTTCATTTCATTTTTTGAACTCCTGGAATCCAATGCAATTAGTTGTCGCAGCTTAGATCATCTAGCAAAACGTATGTTATGTTAATTCTTTTAGCTTTAAAACTTATTTTTTGAAATCCTCCTTATGCAAATGTATAAATTAGATGGATT
>JBCCSZ010000461.1:0-3743 GCA_039199225.1 Bacteroidota bacterium | reverse complement strand
TGAATTGTTGCAATTCATTCTTTTCATACCTGAGCGTAAAAAAATCAAACTTGGCACTCGTTACCAGCAGAATGTTCCAACGCATTCCTGCTGTACCATTTGTCTTGTCCAACATCGATAATGGGCGTTTTGTGTAGCGTTCCATTATCGGGCTAAAGTAGTAAGTGCCTGGACAAAATTGTGTTATCCTTAGTTTGAGATGAAAGTCGTTCAAAATAAGTCATCATTTAATTTGTCTAGGCACTTAAGCTCGAAAAATTGACATAATACCTTCTTGGATATCCAGCTAAAAAAGCCTGTGTGCCTTTCAGGTATTCAGCTTCTTAGTCCTTCTTAAGCGGAGGAAGTTATTATGTAGGCAATTTTGTCTAAGCATCTACTTGGAATAGATAGCCGTAAGTAGTTGGTTGTCAGATGCGTCGGAAGATTTGATGAACCAGCTGTTGAAATGCGGCCTGGTATTGTAGTGTCTACTCAAAAAAAAGCAATGCGTATGCACTGCACTTGAATTAAAAACCTTTGCTCACAATCAATTCAACAACAACTATGAAAAAATTAATTTTCCCACTGTTTGTACTCTTTTTTCTGAGCGGAAGTTGCTGGGCTCAGTTTACCTTTACCGTCTCGAATACCAATGACAGCGGACCGGGCTCTTTGCGCGAAGCCATTAGTGGCGCCAATGCGCACATCAGCAATCCCTTTGTGGATACCATCCGATTCAACATTCCCGGAAATGGACCACATAAAATTACCTTGACTTCCGCGCTGCCGGTCATTACTCAGCCGTTGTACATGAACGGACTTTCTCAAGCCGGGGCAGACGATAGCCACTGGCCCTATCAACTAAAAATCGAACTATCAGGTGGCCATACCGTCAACGAAGGACTTGTCATAACAGCTGGCCGAAGCCACGTTCTTGGTTTGGTCATCAACGAATTTACCCAATACGGCATTCGCCTGGTTGTCGGAGGTGCCAATGTCGTGGGCTCTTGCCACATCGGGACCGATGTAGCTGGTATGCTGGCCAAGCCCAATGGCCTATCCGGCATCTTCGTTGGATATTATTCTACAGGTAATCAAATCGGAACCCAATGGGGCCGCAACCGCAACCTGATCTCCGGAAACGGCCGCTCTGGAATCATCCTAGATGGTGCAAATACAAAGGACAATACCATCCGTGGATGCTACATCGGTACAGATGTTACGGGCCTGGCCGCCCTTCCAAATGGCGGTGGCAGTGGCCATCCGGATTTACATCGAGCCATCTACTTGAACAACTTTAGTTCGGACAACACCATTGGCGGAACAGACGAATCTGAGCGCAACATCATATCGGGCAACCTGGGCTATGGCATTTTCATCAATGCAGGTAGTGGCAATGATATTTTTGGCAACTACATCGGTATTGGGATGGATGGCAAAACACCCCTGGGAAATTTGTACGATGGCATTTGTATTTACAGTGGCAGTAGCAACGACATTGGAAGAAATATCCACAGCGGCGTGAACGTCATTGGCCACAACAGAGCAGGGATTAAAATAGAAAGTTACTCTCTTCCCGCTTCTTCAAATGAAGTACGAGGTAATTTCATTGGTCAAAGCAGCGATGCCAGCCGTTCTCTACCCAATCAGGATGGTGTGGTGATTGTCGGCACCCCGGTCAGGAATATTTTTCATTACAACACCATTAAAGACAACCTGGGCGATGGCATCGCCATTTCTGGTAGTGCAAGTCAGAACGAATTGCTTGGAAATGCCATTTACAACAATGGCGGCTTGGGGATTGATTTGGGAAACAATGGTGTGACACCCAACGATTATCAAGATGCAGATGGTGGTCCCAACTTGACACAAAATTATCCTATACTGACGGATGCCTTCATCACAGCGGATGGCCGGATAAAAGTGACGGGCAGTATCAACAGTACTCCTCATACGCAATTCAAAATTGAATTTTTCGCTTCTCCCACCTGCAATAACACCACCGGAACCGGATTGAATTATGGAGAGGGAAACATCGGTATCGGCGACATTGATTTCATAACAGACAACAATGGCGATTACAGCTTTTCCGTTACCCTCGGCCATCCGAGCAATGCAGGTCCTTACGTATCCGCCTATGCGGTCGACCCCGACAAAAATACCTCCGAATTTTCCGAGTGTACCTTGATCGACAATTGGCCGGCCATGCACCAAGGTACCAACGGCCCGGTACACGCCATCGCCATTGACAGCAGTGGAACGATTTACATTGGTGGTGACTTCAGCTTGGCCGGAGGTAATCCCGTCAGCAACCTTGCAAGGTGGAACGGATCGACCTGGGTCGACATTGGCGGTGGGGTCGACAGCATCGTTTATGCACTGGCAACCGACAGCCAAGGCAATCTTTATGTTGGTGGCGACTTTACACAGGCCGGTGGTGCTGTCTCTGCCCGCAGAATTGCCAAATGGGACGGCCAGCAGTGGTCGACCTTGGGCAGTGGAACAAATGGAACCGTACGCACCCTCACCGTTGACACCTACGATCGCATTTACCTGGGCGGCGACTTCACAACCGTAGAATACACCATATCGAGCGGTGGAATCGTTCGCTGGAACGGATCGACTTGGTCGACCTTTGGCAACCAACTCCAATCCATCACAGCCATTGCCGTCTCTGCTACCGGCGACTTATTTGCATCCGGTAACGGCATTGATCTTCCCGATAATACAAGCATTGTAGAAAGAATTGCCCGTTGGAATGGCAGTACCTGGGAACGCTTGGACAACAAAGCCCTGGCGTACGGCCCTGCCAATAAAATGATTTTCGACGATCAGGGCCAGTTGTACGTAGGTGGTGACTTTGGTTTCATCAGTGGAGAAAATTACCAATACGTCGCAAGGTACAATCCCGTCTCACAGCAATGGTCTAAGGTAGACCCCCGACTGGCCAATCACGTCCACGATCTGGCCATGGATCACAACGGAAAACTATACATCGGTGGCGCCTTCAACTACCACATCAACGGACTGGCCCAGTGGAGCGGTCAGGACATCAGTGAAGTCGGGATGGGCGTCAGAGGCAACACCTCCACCGTCAATGCGCTGGCGATCCATGGCAACTACCTCTACGTCGGTGGCGCTTTCGACTACATCAACGATGCCCCCGCCAGCAACATCGCTCGGCTGCACATCAACTACATCGATTTGCGGCAAGCCAAGCAAACTAATGATAACAATTTGCAGACAAAAAAGGAAGGCGAGCTAAAACTCTACCCAGCCTTTCCAAATCCGACCAATGGTCAGCTGAACCTTCCATTTTATTTGCCAGCCGCTTCAGAAGTACAATGTCGCCTGTTCGATGGTAGTGGCCGCTTGGTGAAGGTATTGCTTGCACAAGATTTTCCGCAAGGAGACAATCTTCAACGGATTCCATCGAATACATTGAGTGAGTTGCCGGATGGTATGTATTTCTATGAGTTGCGCAGTGCTGTGCATCGTCGGGTGGGGAAGTTTGTTTTGACGAAGTGATGTAGGTTTTCACCTCCTCAAACAAACCTCCATCCTCAAAACCATCCAATGGACCATCTGCTGACCACCAATGGGAACATCGCCTCGCTCATCAATACCGGAGCGGGCGAACCATTCATCCAAGGAGCTGACGACTTGGCCGAAACAGCGGCCAAAGGCGCGTTGCTGGAAGAGAAACGGGAGGTGCAGCTTTTCGCGGGAGGCGAGCAGTAAAAAGGTGTCTAGAGTTTCGT
>JBCCSZ010000460.1:0-3749 GCA_039199225.1 Bacteroidota bacterium | reverse complement strand
GCGGTGAGCGGTGAGCGGTGAGCGGTGAGCGGTGAGCGGTGAGCGGTGAGCGGTGAGCGGTGAAAATTAAACGGTATGTTGCACATGTCCTAATAAAATCGATGGAAATTACCTACTGCCTACTGATTTTGTGGGCAGCTTTTCTTTGACAGGTCGGTGATCTTGACGTTACAATAGATTGAGGATGTCTCTATTTTCCAGTATTTCTTTATCTGCTCCTTGAAGTCCTGCTTTGAACATGGCGTTTGCTAATTCTGTCGATTTGATGCTGGTGTTGCTTCCAAGCAGTTTAATCAAAGGGTACAATGCCCGTGTAATTTGGTAGACGACAGAAGGCTCTTTTCGAGGGGTTACGGGGTAGATGTATCCGGGTCTGAAAGTGAAGAATTTTAGATTGAGTCTTGAAATTTGATTTTCCGCCATTCCCTTATAGCGCGCAAAGGAAGTTCTGCTTTTTTCCGTCCGATCAGCTCCGGCTCCACTCAAAAGACATAAGGTGGCATTTGGACTATTGATCTTTAGTGCTTTCGCAAATTCCACTGCATAGTCGACAGTAATGATTTTAAATTTATCATCTGGAACTTGGCCGGTATAAACGCCAATGCAGAAAAATGCAGCATCTACATTTTGAAATAAGGCCGATTGATCTGAATAGTTTGCAAAGTCAGTAATTACAACTTCCTTTACTTTTTTGTCAGCACTTTTCTGACCCGGCTTTCGAGCCAAGACAATCACTTCCTTAATGCTATCTGACGCTATACAATTTTTCAAAATCAGACCGCCAACCATTCCCGTGCTTCCTGCAATTATAACTTTCATTTTACGCATTATTTTCTCTTAGAATATTTCCAACTGCCACTTTGCTGATTGCTACACTCCCTCAAGGTAACAACTTATCCAAAAATACCTTTACCATATCCTCTAAATTGCCATCACCCTGCAACTCCCCCATCATACCGTACATAGCAGCGGAGCGCTTGCCACCAACATCAGAATGGCGAGCAGCCGTTTGCTGAAGCTTGCCCATGGTAGACCCTGGGAGTATTTTCTTCAAGCCCTTAAGTGTTTTGAGCTGAACGGCTTTACCGAATTTGTTTAAATCCCATTTCTTGGCCTTTTGGACGGCAGCTTTTAGGTCATTCAATAAATCATCCACCACCATTTCATGGGCCGGAGTGATCGTAAAGTGAAGGCTAGGAGGCATTTGCTGACGATCGGCAGACCACCCCATCAGCCCCAGCTCATCGCCAACTTCGTAAATGTCCAATACGTCAGAACTCAATGCAAAAATGCACATGTCAGGACGTCCCAAGACTTTGAGTTCCGGTATGGCTGCAATGCCCTGGCGGATGCGCATGGCCGTTTCCATCGAAAGGCGGGCTTTGGCCACGTAGCCCTCCATGCCCATATAATTCAAGACAGCCCAAGCGGCAGCAATGGCCCCACCGGGACGCGTTCCCGTCATGGTAGGCGAACCGTAGATGCCACCCGACCAATCGGTGTACACATAAAATTGATCCATGCGAAGGGCCGTGTCTCTGTACATGACCACAGAGGCTCCCTTGGCCGCATAACCATATTTGTGAATATCCGCAGAAATCGAACTGACACCCTTGACAGAAAAATCAAAGGCAGGGATGTCGTATCCAGCAGACCTCAAAAAAGGCAACATAAAACCTCCGACACAGGCATCTACATGGCAAAGCAAGCCCCTCCGATCGGCGATGCCCGCAATGGCTTCCACCGGATCAATGACCCCTTGGGGGTAAGAAGGCGCAGAAGCCACCAACAAAATAGTTCTGGGGGTAATGGCAGCTTCCATCTGCTCAGGTATCGCCCTGAAATCTTCTCCAACCGGCACGACGACCGCCTTGACGCCAAAATAGTGGCAAGCCTTGTGGAAGGCCGGATGTGCACTGGCAGGCAGTACCATTTCCCAATCTGCAGAAAGACCCTTGGTTCGTTTGGCCCATTCCCGGGCAGTTTTGACAGCCATCAGAATGCTTTCTGTCCCCCCCGAAGTCATACTACCACGGGCCTGTTGCCCCCCTTGAAAAAGGTTGGCAGCCATGCGAACAACCTCAGCCTCCATCCGACGAAGGCTCTTAAAAGCGGAAGGATTCAAGGCATTGGCAGAAAAATATTGGTTGTAAGCTTCCTTGACCAAAGACAAAACATCGTCCCCCGCAAAGTATACGTAACTGAAAGAACGGCCTTGGCGCCAGTTGATGTCTTCGCTCTTCATGGCTTGCAATTGTTCCAAAAGCGCGGCCCTGTCCATTCCCTGATCCGGAATTCGCTTATTCTCCATAGGGTTTACTTATTTTTTGAATGAAGAAGTTAAAAATCAATGATTTCGTATGCAATGTAAGGCAAAATTTCATCTCTAAATAAAAAGGATACGGGATAGAACATCTAAATTTGGAATTCGTTTAAATAGCAGTGACTATCAAAATACACTTAACCTATGGCACTTTCCAAAACAATCAAAAGACTGACCCTCTTCTTGGTTTCACTCCTCCTGCTGCTGATCATCGCAGCCATTGCAATTCCCACCTTCTTTAAGGACGAAATACTTGAGCGGGTTAAAACAGACATCAACAAAAATCTCCATGCAAAGGTGGACTTCGCCGATGTCGATTTGTCGCTGATTCGCAGCTTTCCGGACTTTAGCTTCAACATTCAATCCCTAGAGGTGGTTGGTGTCGATGCATTTGAAGGCATCCAGTTGGTCGCCGCACAAGAAGTAGACCTTTCGCTGGATTTGATGTCGGTCATCAAAAGCGATCGCCCCATTGAAGTTCATCGCGTTTTATTGGACAAGCCAGTAATCAATATCATTACTTTGCCCGATGGAAAGGCCAACTACGACATTGTCAAAGGCCCCGCTACAGAAACAGAGCAAGCCAGCACAGAATACAGTTTTTTGGTACAATTGCAAGAATATGCCGTCAAAGAAGGTTACGTCAAATACGATGACCGTGTAGGCAATGTATTTGTGGAGTTGGAAGACCTCAACCACAGCGGTAGTGGCGACTTCACCCAAGATGTATTCGACCTCATTACCCAAACAAACATCGGGAGTTTCACGACTAATTACGATGGCATCAGCTACCTCAATAAGGTTAAGACCGACCTCGACATGACCTTGCAGGCTGATTTAAAGAACATGAAATTTACCCTGAAGGACAACGAACTGCAGCTCAATGCCATGAAGCTCAAAGCAGATGGCTTCGTTCAGACGGAGACAGACAAAGTAAACATGGATTTGACCTTCAGCACGCCAATGAATAACTTCAAAAATCTGCTGTCGCTCATTCCCAGCGCTTTTACCAAGGATTTCAGTGATGTAAAGGCAAATGGGTTGTTCACCTTCAATGGCTATGTGAAAGGAACCTACGATATGGCCAAGGGAACGTATCCCCCATTCAAATTCGACCTGAGCGTGGATAAGGGAGATTTTCAATATCCCGACTTGCCAATGGCCATCAATGGCATCAACACCAAGATTAGCATCAACAGCCCGGGTAGCGACTTTGATCGGATGACCATTGACGTTCCAATTTTCAAAATGAATATGGGTAACAACCCTTTCGAGGCTACACTGAATTTGCGCACGCCCATTTCCGATCCCAACATCGACACTAAGATCAATGGGGTCATCGACCTGGCCGATTTGTCCAAAGCATTTCCAATGGAGGGCGTTCAGGAACTCAGTGGCGTCATCGATGCAGACATAACCGCAAAGG
>JBCCSZ010000459.1:0-3764 GCA_039199225.1 Bacteroidota bacterium | reverse complement strand
TGGTGATCTCCTCGATTTTGTCACTGGGAGCGTTCATCAGTAGGTACTTATTATTTTTAGCCGCCAAAACAGATTTGATGCGAAAAAGCAATTGATCAAAGATGGATTGTAGCTCAGGAGCCAACTGCTGGGCAACGACCAAGCTGGCTTGGGATTTTAGGATGACTTCTTTCTCTTCCAGCCCATTTTTAAACAGGGTACTACCAGAACTCACCAAATCACAGATGGCATCAGCCAGCCCAATATTTGGCGCAATTTCAACAGAACCTGAAATAACGTGAATGTCACATTCTAATTGATGCTTATCCAGGAAGCTTTGTAAGGAATTGGGATAAGAGGTCGCAATTCTTTTGCCTTGGAGGGACTGCAGCCCATTGTAAGGGGCATTTTTGGGAACGGCGATGGAGAGGCGGCATTTGGAAAAGCCCAGCGAAAGTGCCTGTCGAATGTCCTTTTGTTTTTCAGCCAGGAGATTTTGACCAACGATGCCGATGTCGGCCACACCATCCTCGATGTACTGAGGGATGTCTGAATTGCGCAAATAAAAGACATCTAGTGGAAAATTACTCGATTGGGCTTTGAGTTGATCTTTCCCATTGTCAATCCGGATGCCACATTCCTTCAAGAGTCGAAGGGAGTCGTCGAGTAGGCGACCGGATTTTTGGATGGCGATGCGTAGTCTGCTTTGCATGAAGGTTGTTTTTTTCAAAGGGTGGAAATAAAAAAGAGGCTTACCGCGTGAATGGTAAGCCTCTTTCGTAGATTTTTATCAAGGACGAATCTGCCAAAGCATCACCACAAACGCGAGAGCGCTGCAAAAAAATGATGGTGATGATGGACGTGGATCGTCATAATTAACTTTGATTTTTGTGGTACCTCCAGGAATCGAACCAGGGACACCAGGATTTTCAGTCCTGTGCTCTACCAACTGAGCTAAGGTACCTCCTGCCTCATTAATGAAGCGAGTGCAAATTTATGTCCTTTTTTAAAATTGCACAAGGGTAGAACGATAATTTTGTAAATTTGTACAAACTTTTATCTCTTATGCCAGCCAGATTGCTGTCCATACCCTTCATTATTGGGATTATTTCCTGCCTTTATGTGGCCTGGGAATCAGATGAAAGCTATGCCATCTACATTTTGCCCTTGGCCATCATCTTGGTCATCATTTATATTCTACAGCCACAGATCGACTGGTGGTGGTACAGCAAGCGGCCGCCTGAGCTCGACCCTCCATTGATTCGCATGTTGGATCGTTTCATTGGCTTTTACGCCCCACTCAATCCATCCCAAAAATTGCGATTCCGTCAAAGGGTGGCCATGTTTATGATGGCGCACGAGTTCATACCCAAGGGCTTTGAGGAAGTCCCGGAGGATGTACAATGCGTTGTGGCGGCCAATGCCGTTCAAATGACTTTTGGAAAGGAAGAATACCTTTTCCCGAAATTTGAGCAGATCGTGGTTTATCCACTGCCTTTTCCATCTCCTCAATTCCCTAAGCGGCGCCATGCTTCGGAAATATATCTGGAGGACGGCGTTCTTTTATTTTCTGCCAAGCAGCTGATTGCTGGCACCTTCAACCCAGCCAAAAACTTCAACATCTGCCTTTACGAATACGCCAAGGTTTATCGGATTACCTATCCGGAGGAAGTCTTTCCAACTTATGACAACTTCATCTGGGAGAAACTAGAAGCCATTAGCGGGCTCCGCCGTGCCTACATCGAGGCTTACATTGGCTTGGAAGAAATTGATGTACAGGCGGTGAGCATCGCGTTGTTTTTCAGCAGGCCGATTCAGTTCAAGGCCATCTTGCCGCAGGCATATGAAATCATCGGGCGGGCTTTTCATTTGGACCCTGCCAATATTGAATTTCCAGTCGTGCGGATTGTCTGATTACAGTGCTTTGCGAGCATCCAGCGCCAAATAAGCTGCATCCACATTTGTGAAGGAGTCCACCTCTGTATTTTGCAGCAGCATTCGCAAATCCGCCGTGGGCATGGTAAGGACTTCGATAAATTCCTGTTGATCCAGTTTTTGATCGCCTTTCAGTCGACAATCTTCTGCTAGTAAGCAGATGCGGGTTTCGGTGGAATAAGCCGAACGAAAGGTTTTCAAATGGCGAATGCGCCCTGCCTCATAGCCCGTTTCTTCTAGCAATTCCCTCTTGGCTGCATCCTCCGGACTTTCTCCTTTGTCGATGTATCCTTCCGGAAAGCTGATGAGTTCTTTCTCCGGACCAGGCCGAAATTGCCGAACCAAGATGGCCTCTCCCTCGCTGGTGAAGGCAGCCACTGTCACGTAATTACTGTTGTCGACAACATCAAAAACGGTCGACTCACCATTCGGCATTTTGAACTGCTTTTTGATGATGTGCCGCCATCCCTTGTAGGCATAATGGGATGTTTCTTTGATCCATTTATTCATTTGCAAAATCCTTGTCGCCCATCGGAACAGCCGGTTTATCGCGTTTCACCTATGATGAAATACGATGGGTGCCAACTAGATACGAGCAATAAAAGTTTTCCACATTCATCCATACCAACGGAGAACTCCTCTGAACAAAAAAATCACAACCAACTGAAAATCAATTGCTTAATCAAAAATAGTTTTCCACAAAGTTTTCCACATACGTTGTGAACCTATGGATTTCAGTCGTTGTCCTCCTCCTTTTTCTCCTCAATCTCTTTGACCGCATCCTCTACATCTTTGGTAGCTTTTTTCAATTCCTCCAACTGCTCTTCCTTTTTCTTTTTACCTCGGCGCCGGCCGCTACTTTTCACTTCCTTTTGGCCATTGGTTGCAGGGGGCGTAGCTGCCTCATCCTTGGGTGGCTCTTTGCCAAAGGTCAATCCATTGGTATCCTTACCGATGTAGATCGTGTCACCTGCCGAGTAAGTTCCAGCTAGTACCAGCTTGGACAATTCATTGATAACCTGTTTTTGCAACACCCGTTTCATGGGTCGCGCACCGAACTGCGGATCGTAGCCCAGGTCGGCCAAAAAGTCCTGCGCGGCATCACTGATGTTGAGTACGATGCTCTGGCGTGCCAACAGCTTGTGCGTCTTTTTCAGCATTAGGCCCATGATCTTTTTGATCTCTGCCCGACTGAGTGGCAGGAACATGATTTGCTCATCAATGCGGTTGAGAAATTCGGGACGCAAATTCTCTTTGAGGTGTTCTAGAATTTCAGATTTTGTCGTCTCTATGATTTCATCACGATGCTCGTCGCCCAGTGCATCGAGGTCTTCAAAATTTTCCAGAATGGTTTCAGCCCCCATGTTGGAGGTCATAATGATGATGGTATTTTTGAAATTAGCCACACGCCCTCGGTTGTCTGTCAGACGGCCATCATCCAGCACTTGCAGCAAGATGTTGAAGGTATCCGGGTGTGCCTTTTCGATTTCATCGAGCAAGACAATAGAATAAGGCTTGCGGCGAACGGCCTCTGTTAACTGTCCACCTTCATCATAGCCGACATAACCCGGAGGCGCCCCGACCAGGCGGCTGACGGAGTGGCGCTCTTGGTATTCACTCATATCGATGCGCGTAATGGCATGATCATCGTCAAACAATACTTCGGCCAGTGCCTTGGCCAATTCCGTTTTACCGACGCCCGTGGGTCCCACAAAAATGAAAGACCCGATGGGGCGATTGGCATCTTGTAGGCCAGCGCGACTGCGGCGCACCGCATCCGATACTGCCCGAACTGCCTCCAACTGGCCAATCAGCCGTTGACCGATTTCAGCCTCTAGGTTCAAGAGTTT
>JBCCSZ010000458.1:0-3794 GCA_039199225.1 Bacteroidota bacterium | reverse complement strand
GCAGGTTGTAGTAGGTCTTTTCATCGGCTTGCCACAGGGAGGCACGCAAGCCAATATTGGCGTGTAGCCTGGGGGTAATCTGCCACTCGTCTTCCAAATAGACGGCCCCTTCCAAATTGGTAATGGAGGGATTATCGATCGAATCGAGAGAAGAAAAGATAAAGGCTACATCCGGAAAAGACAATGCAATGGCATCGTTGAGGGCTGCCACGCCTGGTCGAAAGAAGTGGCGGGTCAGCTCTGCTCCGAAGCGCCAGTAGTGATTTGGAGAAGGAATAAAGTCAAAATCGATTCTGGCACCAATGTCCTCTATGAGGGAGTTGAATTTTCCGATGTTGAATTCGCGCAGGCTCGAAGAATCCGTCCGAAGTGTATCCTGATAACTGAAAAAGTCTCTGGACTCAAATTGGTAGCGGGTGTAGTTGATGCTGGCATTGCTGAACAGCTTGCTGCCAAAGATGTGGTTCCAGCGCAGGGATGCGACTGTGTTGCCCCATTCCAAATCTTGAGAATCGGATTGCCTAAAACTGAAAGTACCAGAGGCGTTTTGAAAGGCCGCTCCGGTTTCATTGCGAAATTGATCCCCACCTCGATAAAAACTGGCAAACAGCTCATCACGACTACCCGCAGAAATATTGAACTTGGCGTTGAGATCGTAAAAGTTGTAGGTACTAAAACCTGTCTCTCCCCTGTCTTCTTTAATCCGTTCAGAAACTGGTCGTACAAACAGATCAAGGAAGGATCGACGGGCCGAGAGGAAAAAGGAACTGGTGTCTTTCTTCAGCGGACCTTCGATGGAAAGCTTAGCGGAGGTCAGGCCAATATTGAATTCCTTTCTGTACTCTTTCTTGTTTCCCTCTTTCGTTCTCACGTCGAGAATAGAAGACAGCCGTCCACCATATCGGGCCGGAAAACTTCCCTTGATCAGTCGAGCACTCTTGATGGCTTTTGAATTGAAGACAGAAAAAATACCTGCCATATGCGCCGGATTATAGACTGGTACACCATCCAATAATACGAGGTTTTGGTCGGCATTACCTCCTCGGATGTGTATGCCCCCTACCCCATCGGCTCCGGTTTGCACACCTGGTAGCAAATGTGCCAAACGGATGACATCTACCTCTCCTCCCAAGGTGGGTAGGGTTTCATACCGCTCCGGAACAATGTCGTAAGTACTGATGACAGAAGTATTACCCGATCTAGGGCGGGCTGTAACGACAACCTCCGAAAGGGTCAAGGCAGGCTTCAAGGAGATGTTGATTTTGGTGTTGGCATCCACGTTTAACTTTTTCAGGATCGTTTCATATCCCAGATAAGAGAATCGGATTTCCCGAATCCCTTCCTCAAGGGTCAAACTGTAAAATCCGTAGATATTGGAGCTGGCTCCTCTTCGACTGTCGGCCTCATAGACATTGGCTGATATGAGCTTTTCACCCGAAACCGCATCCATGATGTATCCACTAATGGTATATTTTGCCGGTGGCCGAGGCTTGAAATATAAGACGATTTGATTGCCTACCAACTTATACTGTACGTCGGTATTTTTGAGTATTTGGGTGAGGATGCTTTTGATACTGGCATTTTGCATGCTCAGACTGATACGACGATCGGTGGGAAATATATCGCTACTAAAGGCAAAACGGATACCGGATGTCTGATCAAGCTTGCGAACTGCTTCTTCAATTTTTACTTCCTGCACCTCAAAATCCAAACGAAGCTCTAATTGCTTTTGAGCAAAGAGCGCCAGATGGAAAAAGAAGAATGCGGCTGTAAAAACCGGCCTTTTCATTCTGTCAACTTTAACTTTTTACAAATATCCTACTGAGGAGCGTTTCTGGTGTAGAAATACTGACGACAAATGGACCGTCACTCAGATCGGCAACCGAGATGCTATAGGTATCGTCGAAGCGAAATGTCCGATCAATCAAAGAACGCCCCAAAAGATCGGCCACCACAATTCTACAGCTATTAAACGGTACTTCCGGATTGTTGTTTTGAATTTTTATTTGTCCCCTCTCGTAGGAGAGTTTCAGTGGGTTTGATGATGGCTTTTTGATGACTTCTGCAGCCGTTGTTGTTTGAACTACCGTCTGAATCCAATCATAGTAGCGGCTTACATTTTGGTATACTCCTGGAAACAGGGGTGTTGTCCAATCTTCCTGCCCCCAGCTTACGATTCCTACCGCATACCATTGATTGTTGTAAAATACCAGAAGTGGCCCTCCACTGTCGCCAATGGCTGCTCCCGCAAAACTGCCTTCTGACCCTGCGCAGAGCATGTTGGACGTGATGCGACCATTGTATCGGCTGGTTCTGTTGCAATCATCTGTATGGATGATTTCGATGTTTGCTTGCTGCAAAAGTGGATCGTAATTGTAGTTTGTATCTCGGATGCCCCATCCTAATACCCGACAGGGTATACCTGCTGCACTGAGGAAGGATTCAGAAGCCGAGGGTAGACTGACGGTTTCTTGGACCGCATTATTGCTCAGCTTCAAAAGGGCCAGGTCGTAGTTAAAACCGTTTGCAGCAACATAATTGGGATGTCGAATGATTTGCTCTACCGCCACACGGGTGAAGGTACCACTAGCGGCTTCAAGGCTATTTGTTCCCAGTAGCAACTCCACCTTTTCGATGCCTCTGTCATCCAAGTTGTTGAAACAATGTGCAGCAGTCAAGGCCCAACCAGGCTCTATCAGCACAGCACTACAAAAGTGGGCATCTCTCAGATTTTCGGTGTTGCCATCCACCAAAGCAGCCATCCAAGGATATGCCCCATCTTGAGCAGCTTCCCCTCCGATCACCCTTTGAGCTTGCAACAAATGTGTAGAAGAAAAAAGAACAATCAGTAAAAAGTAAAAACGCATCCGAGTCGTCATACTACTACGAAGTTGAAACAGAAGGATTTAAGCAGAATAGCCCTTCCCACAAGGTCTCAAGATACCAAAAACCTCACTCCAACAAAAGAGTAAGGTTTCAGGCGGTAGTGTAGTTGACACAATTACCGATACTATTTACAATTACCTCCGGAAAGAATATACTTTTTAGGTGATTCTTGTCTTACCTGTAGCTGGTAAATGGTAGCCAAGATGTCGAGGGCATCTGCCACAGTTGTTTGCTCGTAATTAAGGTTGAGTTTGCAGTTTTGCAGTTTTGCATTCTCTAACTGAAAGATTACGCCGTAATAATTGGTCATGTAACGGAGTGCCTCTTTCAGTTGTGTATCCACAAAAACCAGGCTACCTCGTTTCCAGGCGATGGCATTGAGCTGTTCATCTCTTTGCATCTTGACGGTGCGCTCAGAACGCTTGTAAACCAATTGATCACCCTTGATCAACTCCCAGCTTTTGTTGCCATCCTCGGCTTTGAAGGCTACCTTTCCGCTTTTGACCGTCAGCTCAATTTCGTCGCCATAAGAACGAATGTTGAAAGACGTTCCCAATACTTTAATAGTGGCTCCTTCCATTTCTATGATGAAGGGATGCTCTGTATCTCTGGCCACGTCGAAGAAAGCTTCGCCGTCCAGCCGTACCCGACGTTCTGTGTTTTTGAATTCCTCTGGAAATTCCAGCTTGGTATTGGCGTTGATGGAAACAACCGTACCATCAGATAATAGCTTATTATCACCTTTTTGAGCGTTTGTCTGGGCTACCTGCCATACTTCCCCAGAAGACTGGCTGGTGTACTGCCAAAGACCGAACAAGCCAAAGGCAAGCGTAGCCGCAACAGCTATCCGAAGGAAAAGGCTACGAGAGCGCACCGTCAGCGTCGGTGCCTTTTTATCTGCTTCCTTC
>JBCCSZ010000457.1:0-3815 GCA_039199225.1 Bacteroidota bacterium | reverse complement strand
TTTCAATCAAAATTTCAATGCGCTCAGAGCAGAGTTTCGACGGGATGCTCTCAGCGACAACATTCTCGAAACTTCTAAAAGAGAGGCCAAAGAGCTGATGTCTCTACTGTTTACACCTCTTGTCAGCGGCCAATACAAAGGCTATAAAATCGAGGTGCGTTTCAAGCGAATGCGCAAGATGCAAGACGATTTGTCGTCTGACGATGAAGGTAGAAGGACAGAAAATGTGCGATTGCAAAAGGAGGAAGTACCCTTTTAGAAAGAGCGGTAAGGCCAAAACGTAAACTGCTCGCCGGCCAGATACCGATCTCGCCCCCTCGGTAGCTCTAAAAAGCCATCCGCCTCCACCAAGTTGGCCAAATCACCCGATCCCTTGCCCTGCACTGGTACGGCCATCAGACGACTGTCTGCATCGATTTGGATACGGACCTGCGCAAAATAGGTCAAGTCGGGTTTAAAATCTACATCGCTGGCCAAGGTCGCCTGCCAATTCAGACGGGTTTGCTGTCCCAGACTGGCATTCAGCCAGGGTAAAAAATAGCGGCAAGTACACATAAAAGAAGACACCGGATTGCCTGGCAATGCAAAAACGCGCGCGCCATCAGGGGCTTTGCCAAACCAAAAGGGCTTACCCGGGCGTTGGAGAATTTTATGAAACAACTTTTCCACTCCAAGATTTTCAAGGGCCTGCGGAATGAAATCAAACTTCCCCTTGGATACACCACCACTCAAAATAATGGCGTCATTGGCATCCAATAATTGGGCAAGCTCCTGGGTGATTTCTGCCAACGCATCATTTAAATGCCTGGTATCTGCGATAATGCCTTCTCGCTTTAAGATGGCTTGAAGGCGGTGTACATTCGAACGGCGGATTTGGTGGGGTAAAGGCTGTTGATCTACCGTCACCAATTCATCTCCGGTCGAAATGATGACCACCTTGGGGAGCCGGCTGACTTTTAAACGCGCCGCACCGATGGTAGCCGCTATGCCGATTTCTGCCGAAGAAAGTTTCACTCCTGCCTTGACCAATAAGCTCCCCTTAGCCCGATCGGAAGCCTGGTGGTGGACATTTTGCTGATGACGAATACCATCGACTTGCAGCTGGGCAGAGCCGTCGGCGATTTCCAAGTCTTCATACCGAATGACCGTATCACAGCCTTTTGGTAAAATCGCACCCGTCATTACTTCCAGGCAGTGGCCTTTCTCGCTCAAGGTTTTTTGGGGCGAACCAGCCGCCGCAATTTCTTGTACTGGAAAGGAGCGACAACCATTTTCAACATCTTGGTAAGCAATGGCAATACCATCCATGGTCACCCGATCATAGGGCGGAAAGTCTCGGTCAGCGATGAGGTCTTCTTGAAGGACTCGACCAATGGCATCATCTAAAGCGACCGATTCGATAATTGGCGAGGACTGATTGGACTGAATGATTTGACTGGCTTGTTCTACTGTAATCATGGCAGAAAGATAAATAAAAACGATCAACCACCAATGGTCGACATGGATTCTGTAATGGGGCGACCGAAGTTGCGGTTCTGCTCTGCCTCGAAGCCATCTTTGGCTCGGTTGGCAAGGGCGCCTAAAAAGGTAGCTTTCAGTTGCTCATCCGTGGCACCAGCTCGCATGATGTCTCGGATATTGAAAACACCATCATCGTACAAACAGGTCTTGAGTAACCCTTTGGGGGTGATGCGTATGCGGTTGCAACTTCCACAGAAAGAGCGACTGTAGGCTGCAATGATTCCAATGGTACCGGCATAACCAGGTACGCGGTAATTCGATGAGGTAGAATGCGGCGGATCGGGAATTTTCTCCAAATTGGGATAGTGCTTTTTCAAATGTCGGAGAATGTAGCGATGATTCCATTTCAGATGGGTATAGTGCTGCCCGGCGCCGTTGAAGGGCATCTCCTCTATAAAACGCATGCCGATGGGATGCTCCCTGGTGAGTTCTGCCATCGACAGGAGGTCGTCGGTGTTTTTTCCATCCATCACGACGGCATTGATTTTTGTCTGAATCCCATGCTGCAACAGCCCGTGGAAGGTCGCCATAACCGAAGGTAGGGCATCGCGCCTGGTGATGTCCAAAAACCGCTGTCGGTCCAGGCTGTCCAAGCTGAGGTTGACTGAGCGCAGGCCCATGCGTTTCAAATCGCCAATCCGATCTTTGGTCAGGGTGCCATTGGTGGTCAAGTGCAACTGTTCGATCCCTGGTATGCGGCTGACCCGCTCCATAAATTCAAACATGCCTCTTCGAACGAATGGCTCCCCTCCCGTAATCCGGACCTTTTGGATGCCCAATTCCGCTAAAACAGCCAGCAAACGCTCCATTTCCTCATAAGTCATCAGCTCTTGCCTCGATACATATTCAATCCCTTCCTCTGGCATGCAGTAAAAGCAACGTAGGTTACAACGATCGGTAACTGCCAGGCGGACATAGTTGATCAAGCGTCCATGGTTGTCAAAAAGAGCCTTCTTATTATTAGGATTGGGCATAAGCTTGGTTCGTGTCGTCTTCTTACTAGCAAGTCAGGCATTTTCAAAATTCCTCATCAATATAAGGTCCTAATCTGATAAGTTGTTTCATGCCAAAGTTAAAATCTGTGATTTGTCTGATCTTATGGTCAATAATTCAGGACCAATGCCCTTTAATGAGTAAGAGAAGGATCGCTTACAAATGTGCATTTTGAACTTTGATGATTTCAGATAGGATGCTCAAAGCAATTTCCCTGGGCTTTTTGGCATTGATGTCTACACCGATGGGAGCATGGATGCGGTCAATTTCTGCCTCGGTAAAGCCCGACGCCTCCAAACGAGCGCGACGCTTGGCTTGGGTCTTCCGGCTACCCAGCCCGCCAATGTAGGCAACATTCGATCGGAGCAGGGTTTGCAGTGCCGGATCGTCTATTTTGGGATCGTGGGAAAGCACTGCCGCATAGGTGTATTCGTCCAAATCCAGATTCGGCAGTACATCATCGGGGTATTGGTCGAAGAGTTTATCCGGAGGCGTAGCAAATTGCGTCTTATTTAAGAAAGCCTTACGAGGATCGATGACAAGGGTCTCAAAATCAAACAACTGCGCAAGCTGGACCAAATCAACTGTAATGTGAGCCGCTCCGACAATCAACAGTTGACTACGACGGGGAAATACCCGAACAAACCATTGATCCGATTCCAATTCAATCGTCTGACTTTTGCGTTCTTTGTAAGATTGAAGGGCGGTATTTTTCAATGCTTCTCCTATCTCCGCCCCTACAGAGTGGCCATCCGGATACACCAATGCATGGCAGGCTTCGCCTTCAGCCAACTTGGTCAATAAGACGCAGGATTTATTGCTCTTCAAGCACTCCACCAACGACGTCCACACTGCTTTTTCCGATGTTTGGGCAGAGAAAGCCATGGACCGTTCCAAAAAGACTTGAATTTTTCCTCCACAGCTCAAACCGACTGACCAGGCATCTTCATCGGCCACCCCATAAGCCAGGCGTTTTGAAAGTCCGTTGTCAATCACCTCGCTGGCTGCCGTTACGACAGCCCCTTCCACACATCCACCACTCACAGAACCAGCCATTTCCATCTCAGCGGTAATGGCCATGACGGAGCCGATGGGCCGCGGAGCCGAGCCCCAGGTGCGAATAACCGTTGCTAAGGCAAAAGGTTTTTCATCGATCAGCCAAGAATCCAAGGCAGGGAGTAATTCTTTCATGCGTAGTATGGTTTTATTGATGTGGATGTACTGCTTGATAAGCGCTTCACGAAGGGTCTTTTATTGAGATTTCCAGTCGTTTTCACTTCGAATAGTAAAAATTGATTAGC
>JBCCSZ010000456.1:0-3829 GCA_039199225.1 Bacteroidota bacterium | reverse complement strand
GATGGTCAACCTAAAAAAGGAAGAAGCAAAGTTGGACAGCCGGGAGGTGGTCAAGAAGGAGGAAGACTTCCGAGAAAAAGCGCTTTCTTCTGAGTTTAAAAATGCTATTCTGTTCGAGTTGTCAGATACGATCAAGGCAGATTTCAACGGCGATGGAAACCCAGACCAGGCGATTTTCACAAAGGGACCAAATACTGGCATTACCATTCAACACGGAAAGACAAATGAAGTAGTAAGGCTTGGTTTCGGAAAGCCTTTAGCACATTTGACCGACTTCGACTGGGTTGACTTTTGGGGATTGGTACAAGATGCTGACAGTTATCAGATGCTGGTCGAGCAAGGGAAAGTCATGGGGGATACGATGGTCCAGCTCGAAAATCCCTCCATTGTTGTCAGGCAAGAAGAAAGTGGAGGTGGGTTGATTACTTTTAAAGAGGGAGCTTACCGCTGGATTCACCAGGCAGACTGAGGCGATTCGTTTCCTACAGAAGGTCGCCATTATTGCAGCTTAATCTTTGGAAGGGAGTGCGAAAATTGTACCTTTGCGCATCTTTTAAATTATCCACTAACCAATTCTTTTGTCCCCATGTCGAATGCCTACTATGAAGTACCTGTTGCGACCAACGAACCAGTTTTGAGTTATGCACCGGGTTCCCCTGAAAGAGCAGCTGTCAAAGCGGCCATCGAAGATTTCAAGGCCAATCCAATCGAAATTCCGATGTACATCGGTGGAAAAAAGGTTAAAACCAAGAACCGAATTGTGATTCGGCCGCCCCACGAGATCAAATGCAAATTGGGCTATTTTTTCAAAGGTGATGCCTCTCATGTGAAGAGTGCCGTCAACGCAGCTTTGAAAGCCAAGCCAGCCTGGGAGAAAATGCCTTGGCAAGATCGCGCTGCCATCTTTCTGAAAGCTGCCGATCTATTGGCAGGTCCGTTTCGGGCCAGAATGAACGCTGCCACTATGCTGGGACAGTCCAAAAATGTTTTCCAAGCAGAGATCGATTGCGTTGCTGAAATGTGCGACTTTTTCCGCTTCAACGCACAATATATGACTGAAATCTACAGCGAGCAGCCCGAAAGTGCGCCAGGTATCTGGAACCGCATGGAGTACCGTCCGCTCGAAGGTTTCATCTTTGCCATTACGCCATTCAACTTTACCTCCATTGCTGGCAACCTACCTGCGGCTCCGGCCATGCTGGGTAACACCGTGGTTTGGAAGCCTGCCGAGACACAGATTTACTCTGCCAATGTCATCATGGAGATTTTTGAGGCTGCCGGCCTACCGGATGGTGTCATCAACTTGATCTACACCGATGGACCCGTAGCAGGAGATCACATCTTTGCACATCCCGACTTTGCTGGTCTTCACTTTACAGGTAGCACCGGGGTATTCAAGCGTTTGTGGCGTGCCATTGGACAAAATATCGATAAGTACAAAACCTATCCTCGGATCGTCGGTGAGACAGGTGGAAAAGATTTTGTCGTAGCGCACTCTTCTGCCCACCCGATGGAGGTGTCGACCGGATTGATTCGGGGCGCCTTTGAATTCCAGGGACAGAAGTGCTCTGCAGCTTCTCGGGCCTACATCCCCAAGGGCTTGTGGCGGGAAGTAAAGAAGCATATGATTGCCGAGCTGGAAACCATTACAATGGGTAGTCCGGAAGATTTTACCAACTTCATCAATGCGGTGATCGACGAAAGGGCTTTTGATAAAATAACCAATTATATCGCTGAGGCTAAGAAATCCAAGAAGGCTGAAATCGTCTTTGGCGGTGGCTACAACAAGAGCGAGGGCTACTTCATCGAACCAACGGTCATCCTGACCAGCGATCCGCACTACAAGACGATGGAGGAAGAGATTTTCGGTCCCGTGTTGACCATCTACACCTACGAGAGCCGTTCTTACGAGAAGGTCCTGGATTTAGTAGATAAGACTTCTCCTTATGCCTTAACCGGAGCTGTTTTCGCTCGCGACCGGGAAGCGGTGAATCTGGCTTTCAACAAATTGCGCAATGCAGCCGGTAACTTTTACATCAACGATAAGCCAACAGGTGCCGTTGTTGGTCAGCAGCCATTCGGTGGTGCCAGAGGTTCTGGAACCAATGATAAGGCTGGCTCTGTACTAAACCTGTATCGCTGGCTGTCGCCACGTACCATCAAAGAAAACTTCAATCCACCGATAGATTATCGCTATCCATTTTTGGGAGCGGATGAGTAAGGAAATAAAGAATGGCTTGTAAATAGACAGCCATTTAAAATGTTAAATTTTGAAAACGGGTAGGGGAATGACTCTTCTACCCGTTCCTGTATGTAGGAGGTCTGATTAAACTTTTTTGAAACTTAACGAAAGGGCTGTGCGAGTGCTTTTGCCCATTGATTGTGCCACTCTTTGATCAAAGTTGTGGTTCATTCATCGCAGCCTAAACGATTAATTACACAATTCGTAAAGCTTACTAAATGAAACAAGTTGTCTGTTTTTACCTGCTTTTTTGCAGCCTATTTTTCTATTCTAATCTATCTGCTCAACAAAAATTTACCATCAGTGGCTATGTCGAAGATCAGGAATCCGGCGAGAAGCTGCTAGCTGTCAATTTATTTGATGTAAAGAGTAAATCGGGGGCCGTTACGAACACTTATGGGTTTTACAGCCTCACACTTCCCAAGGATTCTGTGGTCTTGGCTGTTTCTTATGTCGGTTATCAAACCAAGTACATGCGCATTTATCTGGACAAGGACATTAAGCTCAACATCGCGCTTTCGGCAGCCGTCGAGTTGGAAACCGTCGAGGTTGTAGCTGCCGAGCTGGAAACCATTGAACAACGAACGGAGATGAGTACGATGGAAGTTCCGGTTGAACAAATCAAGAAGATTCCGGCCTTACTAGGAGAGGTGGACGTCTTCAAAGCCCTGCAACTCCTACCCGGGGTACAGTCGGGAGGAGAAGGCCAAAGTGGTCTGTATGTAAGAGGTGGAAGTCCTGATCAGAATTTAATTCTCTTGGATGGTGTACCCGTCTACAATGCTTCTCATCTGTTTGGTTTTTTCTCTGTTTTTAATGCCGATGCCATCAAAGATGTAAAGCTGACCAAGGGCGGATTTCCAGCCCGTTATGGCGGCCGTTTGTCGTCGGTGATTGAAATTGGTATGAAGGAAGGGGATATGAATGAGTGGCACAGCACTGGTACGGTGGGGATCGTTGCTTCAAAATTCACCTTCGAAGGACCGATCAAAAAAGGAAAGACATCGATGATCTTTTCCGGGCGACGCACCTACATCGATCTGTTGACCCGTCCTTTGATCAGAGCAGCTTTTAGAAGCGAAGGGTCAGATGGCAATGCCGGTTATTTTTTCCACGATTTCAATACCAAAATCAACCACAAGTTTTCCGACAAAGACCGCTTGTACTTCAGTGTTTATACCGGTCGGGATAAGTTTTTCTTTCGCGAGGAAGACAAGGAAGATCAAGACATCTACAAATCCGATTTCGGGCTGGGCTGGGGCAACATCACTTCGGCGCTGCGTTGGAATCACGTTTGGAACAATAAGCTCTTTAGTAATACCACCGTGACCTACAGCCGCTATCAGTTCGATACAAGGGCTGCAGAGGAGGACATTTTTGTGGAAGGAGGAGAGCGTGAGCGCGACAAGGTCGGCATCGATTATTCATCTGGAATCAACGATTGGGCGGGCCGAATCGATTTTGATTACTTCCCCAATCCGAATCACTACATCCGCTTTGGTGCCAACATCATCCACCATACCTTCAATCCAGGGGCATTCGATTTGGAAATTCGCAGCGAAAGTCCGGGGGACAATTTTGTACTGG
>JBCCSZ010000455.1:0-3834 GCA_039199225.1 Bacteroidota bacterium | reverse complement strand
GTGGTTGCAGGCAAGTTTTAATGATTGGTTTTTACGATTATTATACACAACAATAGGTCTAGAAACTGTCAATATTGCTTACGCTAATAGTTCTATTCATGGAGAGGTTAGGTGGCATATGGATTATATTGACTTTGATTTTACCAGCAGTGCCTTTAGGGATATAGATAATATGGCTTCTAGTGAGGAAATTCAGGACTTAAGAGAATATTATGGTGCAGATTTAGTCTTTATGTTTTCAAATCAAGGATACGCCAATGGTGAAATATTTGGGATCGTGAATGAAACTGCACAAGACTTTGATGCAGCATATTCCATAGTCGAAATAAATAGTTTATTATCCCCAGATTTTGGTCTCGCTCATGAATATGGCCATCTATTTGGGGCTCAACATAATCCATCAAGTAGTAATCCTAATCCATCAGATTGTCCGTATGCTCATTTTTACAATGCAACTAAGACGATATTAGTTAATTCAGCTGATCCTCCTAACCAAGCAAGAAATAGAATATTGAATTACTCGAATCCCGGAGTTATAGTAGGAGGCGCTCCGACTGGATTAGAAAATAGGAATAACGCCGGAAAAATAAGTGCTGGACATTGTGCAGTAGCAGATTATTTTCCACCAAGCTTATTTTCTGTAGATATAATAGGGAGTGGATCATTGTGTAGGTGCTTGCCTGTCCCACCGCCTACTGGCTCATACCGTGAACTAGGAGAATTTACAGCTCAAGTAAATACTCCAGCACAAGCCTTTCCCGGCTTACCACCCTATACCTACAGGTGGTATTATAATTCTAGTGGTATTTTTACAAGCCAAAATCCTGGAATTTACTTAGGAAATACTGAGAGTATTGATTTTATTAGTTTAGTGGCAGATATTCCATGTGAACATTTCTTTTTATATGTAGAGGTTGAATCTTCTGATAATGAGGTTGTTAGAGATACTAAACGAATTTATACGGGGCAGTGTAGAGGCTGCAATACTTGTAATAATCCAAAAATTCATTATGTCAATCACGAATTAAATATTTCATTGAATAGCTTTGATTTTAATGTTTATCCAAATCCTTCGGGTCTTAACGAGATTTTGGTAAATTATAGTGGTGTAGGAGATACAACCGTTCAGTTTATATTACAAAATCAAACAGGGTTAATGATTGAGAAATGGTCCATAAGAGAAACAACAGAAAATTACGGCCGCAATTTCCTAAAACTACCCGAGCAACTCTCAAAAGGTATTTACTTTTTAACAGGTGTAAGCAAAAATGAAATTGTAACAAAGAAAATCATAAGATTATGAGCATGAAATATAGTCTTAGTCTCACTCTAATGGTAATAGGATTATCTATTTTATTTTCATGTGATGATGATGATATGCAAGATATAAAGAGGCCAATATTGTTGCCAGGTGATACGACGCTTGGTATAGCTCAAGGAATGAGAAATAACATTGATTGGACTGCATCGGGATATGCTGTCGAAATCGATAGTGTTAACGAAGTATATGCTATCAATTTTGAAACCTTCAATGAGTTTGGTCATCGTCGTGAAAACCTAACACTTTCAAACATAAGGCTTCAGACGAGCCCATTTGAATTGGTTGATGATCCAGAACTTGGAAAGGTGGATGTATTCTATAGTACAGTGGGGGCAGATGGAGACTCCTTAGAAGATGTTTATGTAATGAAGGATGGTTCAACAAATCAATTTTCGATTTTGGAGGTAGATTCCATTCAACAAATCATTAAAGGGGGATTCGAAATCAATTTTAAGATTCGAAATCAAAACGATAAGGTTAATCAGAACAATCCAGATGAAATAATTTTTGAAAGTATCCTCTATTCGGTAAAGTATAAATAAAAGCAGCTTTTCTGTTAGTCGTACCAGATTGGAATTGAAACGCGAAAATCCGCGCCGAACGGAATCTGTACTTTTTCTATCAATCGCACCACACTGGAATAAACCATAACACAATCAATCTCACATCGCTAAATAGCTCACTGACCAAAGCCCTAGACAACCACTACCGTCAAATAACAATCACTACTTTACTTTAGCCCGTCCCGAACTTTTCATACATCGACCTCAATGCCCAGTCCACAATTATCTCTTAACAATCTTTTTGACCATATACTTCCCTTCAACCACATCTTGAATTTTGAGCCAATACATTCCGCTGGGGATGGCGCTTACATCCACTGAGCTGGGATTCAAGGCGCTGGAAATAAGCTTGCCTTGTAAATCAAAAAGGGAAACATTGTATGCGATTTGACCTTCGACCGAGATGTGGACCACATCAAAAGCTGGATTTGGATAAATGCTGATGAGCGTATTCGATAACTCAACAGTGGAAGTGATATTTGGATTGTAAAATCCGAAATCTACGGTATTGTTTCCGGCGGCATCGTAGTCGAATACACAGTCTTCTGGGTCGCCGTCGTTGAGAGGTTCACCATCTTCGGTAAGGGTAACGATTCCGGAAAAAATATCTGTAAATGGATTTCCAGAGCCATTGTTGTCAAAGTCAACATCGTTGTTGGCATCGGCAACATAGCCATTGGTAGAAACAAAGCCATTGAGCGGTTCTCCTGGTCCCCAGTTGTCCACTTGCCAAACAAAGGTGACGTAGTTGCCAGGGGGCAATCCACCAAAGCTGTAATATCCGTCAGTGTCCGTTACTTGGACGCCATCAAAACCGTTGGGATCGGGGACGCCATCGCCATCTGAATCTCGCCACAAAACAACCGATACTCCGGGAATGCCAGGTTCGTTCGGATCATTGATGCCATCCCTGTTGAAATCATTCCATACCCTGTTCCCTATAGAAACCAAGCCGGGAGAGACAAGCTCGTCTCCACAGTCGGCATAACAAAAGGCCATATTGTTGATGGCCCGCACCATTTCTCGGCCCAAGTATTTGCCAATATTGAGGTATGTCAGGGCATTATTATTGAAATGGTGAATGGCTTCTTCGGGCGATTCGTCAGCCGATATAAAGAATGGTTTCGTATCCACAAAGCCAACCCATCCTCCATAGGTTTCATCATCGCAAGCTACGTTTTGTTGCGCCACGGAAACAATCTCTTGCATGTCCCTGACCCAAGCATCGCTACTGGCCGCATATCCACCATGACCAGAATTGGCAACGACAAAAGGCAGGTCGGGAATACCCAAATCTGTTCTTACATCTTTCACCAAGTGGTTTAGGTTGCTTTCATATTCATCCAGGAAAGATTGTGAGGCGCCATCATTCCACCCTTGAAACCATGCAAAACCCGAAATCTCATAACTGTCGAGCCCAATATCCGGAAACTCCGTCTCCAAATTCTGAGTCACGTATTTCACTCTGTCAATCATAGCATCGTAGAATGCTCCCTTTGTGCCTCCCGCCGAAGGAGGACGAAAATCTTCCGCCAGGCTTTTGCCGCCCCAGGCTGTCTTTATGATTAATATGGGATCATCAAAATAGGCATCCATCTCATGGGCAAACATCAACTCTGGGCCGATTAAATCTGAATGGGCGCCTTGCCCTACAGTTACGTTGGTTCTGATGGTGTCGTTGTCTTTGGCAAAGTATAAGTAGGCGTCATCCAGCGTATGCCAATTGCCTGCTTCGCCAATTTGAGACCAGTGGCCGTCTGCATCGTTTTGGACGACATCGACCAAGCTTCCGGATGTATTTTCAGCATCATCGACCAGGCCGTAGCCTTGCATATTGGACTGACCAGCCAAGACAAAGACCCTCAGCTTGCTGGGCGTTTTTTCTTGTCGTGTTACGATCGGGACATAGCCGATTTCCATACCTGCAGGTGGCGTGACAATGATCTCCGG
>JBCCSZ010000454.1:0-3867 GCA_039199225.1 Bacteroidota bacterium | reverse complement strand
AGTAAGCAAGATTAAAATTAGGACTTTCTAAGAGGAAGCGCAACAGCGCAAGGTAGATTACCATGAATAGGGTATAGGTTAGTCACCAAACCACCGATCACCAAACCACCAATCACCAAATCATCAAACCACCCTCCCCTTCACTGGTTTCGCCATTTCAATCGACTGAAAAACCACCAAATCAGCAAGGCCGCAATCCCCCACAATTGCCAACTCATCCAAGCAAAAGAGCTTCCGGTGATGGGGCGCATATCTCCGGTTGCGATAATGCCTGCCCAGAAGTAGGGATGGGCTTCCACGGGATCGGCTGACGCTAGGTAGTCTAGTTTTGCCTGCCGCAATGCTTCTTGTTTACCTCTTCCCTTTTGCAGGTTTTGATAGAGCTGGTTCATAATTCGGGCAGTGGATTGGTCGTTGGCCAGCCACAGGCTCATCAATACGCTTTGGCTCCCCGCGTAGGTAAAGGCCCTGCCTAGGCTCATCACCCCTTCACCAGAAGCCAATTGGCCATAGCCAGTATTGCAAGCACTCAAGACAGCCATCTCTGTGGGTATTTTCATACCATATATTTCCAAGGCACTCAAAAAGCCATCTTCCAGGCTGTCGGATTTAGGCGAAAAAAACAAGCCTGATTGCAAGGGGTTGCGATCGTCTGCAATACCATGTGTAGCCAGGTGGAGTAGTCTGCTTTGGTCTGCCCACTGCTGAAAGGCCGATTCGCTGGCCGCCCCGCCCAGCAAAACCTTGCCGCCCAAGCGCTGGCTGGCATCCTCGATTTCCTGTTGGTTGAACTTCAGAGAGGCCAGCGACTGGCGATAGTTGACCTGCTTGGCTTCGGCCAATTCAGAAAAATTTGGTGCCATGCCCAAAAATGCAACCTCATAGCTAGGGGTAGTCTGATTTTTCTGCTGCTGCAAAAGCAAGCCCGCCGACCAACTGTACTGAATACCGTAATTCCGAAGTAGATAGCCGAGCTTTTTGAAGCTTTTTTCAGCACTTCTTGGAGCCAACATCTCAAACGACAGTAGTTGCAATTTTTGATGTGGAATGACGATCAAGCGATCGACCTGCGAAGGAATGCTCGCTTGTATGGGGGCGATGAGCCGTTCATGCAGACGGAAAAGAGCCGCTTGAAATTGACCAATGGCGCCTTGATCTCCCAGCATGCTGGCCAGGCGGTCGTGCCGGACCTCTTGGATGTCTATTTCAAATTGCTTGTCGATGGATACCTTTCTGGCTTGCAAACTCTTTTGGGTGAGTAGGAAAATGTAGAGATGCTCCTCGCTGTAAAAGTACTCTACCAATGCTGAGCCCTGTTGGCGAAGATACTGCTGAAGGTCCTCCAAGCTTGCCTGATTACTGGCGGATTTCAGACGGCGATAATCTGCATGGGTGGCTTCTAGTTGCTCGTCGGCAGCCAGGTAGGCCAGCCGGCTTTCGCGAAATTGCCGCCGACTGTCGTCATTGGGCGATTCGGTCCAGCGTTCACGAGCCAGCTGCATATCTGTTTCGAGTTGCTGTAGCTTTTGGGCCGCTTCGTCCGGGAGGCGAGCGATCTGTCGCGCTTGGGCCTCGGTGAGGTGTTGCCACAGGAGGCTGGCTTTGCTGAAGGCAGCAAATTCATACGCCTTTTGTGCGAAAGAAAAATCGCCACTTTGTTCATACAACTGATAAGCCTGGTCGATGGCCAAGGTAAATATTTCGTCGGCCTTTTCGCTGATCCATTGTCGGGACGATTCCGAGGCAAAAGATTGTTGAATGCTGCGCACCAATTCGATGGCCAGGGAGGAGGTAGCCAGAGCTGCTTCCAGGTCGGCTGTTGCTGCTTTTTGTGCATAGCGCGCTTCCAGGCATTGGCTTTTTGTTTGTAACAAGTTTAAAAATTCCAATTCTGTTTGGACGGCTGTCAAAGGAGGATTATCGTATTCATTCTGCGCTTGGTATCCATTGGCTGCCACCAGGCTCTCGATGGCCTTGTTGCAACGCACTAAAGCTTGGTCTGCCCGTCCTTGGAGGAGCAATACGCTTGCGACTTGTCCCTGTGTTTCTGCAATCTGCCGGGTGGGAGGTACCTCACTTTGATAAAACTTTTTCAGTACCTCCTCATAATAAACCAATGCCCGTTCGTAATCTTCTTGATCCTGATATATCCGTCCGATGTTGAAGTAGCCACCAACCAGATAGGGATGGGTTGGCGCGAGGGTTTTTTCTAGTATGGTGATGCTTTTGTTGTATTGCTCTAAGGCTTCCCCATTGCGTCCGAGGTCTGCCAATATATTACCCAATTCTCCGTAAGAGCCAGCCGTTGTAGAATGGGAACCACCGTAGGCTATTTTGCTCAATTCCGCTGTTTTTCGAAAATAGGGAAGTGCTTCCTCGTATTTGCCCCACTCCTGCAAGGCCCTGCCGATGTTGCGATAGTATTTTGGAACGCTGGGATGGCTGGCTTTGTAGTTGAGTAGCTTGATTTCGAGGGCCTTTTCACCGTAGTCGACTGCCTCCTCAAAGGCGCCTGTTTTGCGGAATAAGTAACCCATATTGTTGTAAATCCGGTTGAAGTCTACGCTATTGGGTTCGGAGGTTTTCTTGAAAATGTCGAATGCTTTTTGGAGATAGTAGCGGGCATTGCGGTATTGCCCCATTTTGATCCAGCTCAGTCCAATGCTCATGTAAGTATTTCCAACCTTAGAAGATGCTTCTCCATATTTTTTTTGATACACCTTCAGGCTCTCGTGATAAATGCGGTTGGCTTTTTGGGGTCGATACATTTGGCTGTAGACATGGCCGATGTCGATTTGGAAATCTGCTAAATATTCGGAATCGGCATCATCCAATTGACGGGCCAGTTCTATACCTCTACCATAATATTCGAGTGCTTGTGGGTGTAGCCGTAGGCGACGAGCAACATCTCCGAGGCGGCCATAGGTTTTGACTACCTCTTTGGTGGAATCGCCCAATTGGGTTCGATAAGTATGCAGTGCTTTTTCAAAAAATGTATTGGCAGAGCGGTATTCGCCATCGTAATACAACGCCTTACCTTGGTTGTACTGTTGGTCTGCCAAGGCGATGGAATCAGCGTTTTGACACCAACTATTGAAAGGTGCTGCGAGTAGTAAAAACAACCAAAAAAATCTGTCTGCGTACATAAATCCTTGAGTTAAAGACTTTCCAATGAGCAAATCACGACTTGTATTTCCAAAGTTATCTATCTACTTCATCTCAAAGTACGAAGAAAGGTTACCTTTTGGTAGGTACAAAGATTGCGATCTGCCAACATTATTCATTCCGAGCAAAAAAATTACTTTTGAGGGTAACTTATGGATTCGATCCGCTATATGAATACAATTCGCACCAAATTGCCAGAAGACAAAGGCTTGTTAGAGGGGCTTCTGAGGTCAGATGCTTCGGCCATTCGGCAGATTTACGACTTGGTCCTTCCGACAATCATCGTTTGGGTCAAAGAAAATCAGGGATCGCAAGAGGATGCTCGCGACATTTTTCAAGAAGGGCTGATCGCCTTGTTCCGACGTTTGCAAAAGGGTGACTTTGAATTGAGTTGTACTTTAAAAAGTTATCTGCGAATCGTCTGTCGGAATTTGTGGCTGACCCGCTTGCGCGATCGGTCGAAGGTGGAGCTACAAGGGGAGGAGGAGCTGGCGGCCGTAGAGTTGGATGGCTCTATTTTGGAGCAAATCGAACAATCCGAAAGAGAACAGCTTTTCTTCAAGCACTTTGATGGACTTGGTGAGAATTGCCGCAAAATACTTCAGTGGTTTTTTGATAAAATACCGCTGGCCAAAATTGCGGAGAAGTTGGACACGAGCGAGAATTACATCAAAAAGCGAAAATTTATCTGCAAAGAACGCT
>JBCCSZ010000453.1:0-3875 GCA_039199225.1 Bacteroidota bacterium | reverse complement strand
TCTTTTCCAAAGAGTGTCAAGATGGCAAAAATCATAATGCCAAAGGTTTGGCCGAATTTGTTCGCTAGATTTCGCACGGCAAAAAACATGGCCTCTTTTTGCTGCCCGGTTTCCATGCCATCTTTTTCCGCCAATTCCGCAACAATAGCATAGGGTAGGATACCCAAAAAAGCCAATGGCAGAGACGCTAGAATGGCAAAGCCAAATATCTGTACCTTGGGCGGGATGGGTAATCGCCCCATAAAATAAACGCCGGCCAATAACAATCCGAGGTAGGCGAAGCAGAAAAGTATGATGTTTTTCTTACCGAAGCGATTGCTCAGTTTTTGCACAAAGGGATAGTACACCAAAGACACCAAAACCATGGTTCCCATAACATATCCACCCAGCGACTCTTCCAGCCCGAGTAGGACTCTTAGGAAATACAACAGCCCACTCACCACGATCGTAATAGCAACAAAATAAAATGCTTCCGACAGGACAAATAACAGAAAATTTCGGTTGCGAAGCGTCTGCTTCAGGGAATCACCCAACGGAATGCTTATAGGCTTACTCAAACAATGCCGACTTTCGCGAATGGCAAATAGCGGGGAAATCATACACAGCATGGCAAAAAGCGACAAACTTCCAATAGACCACTGTATGGCCTCATTGCGCGTCTGCACAAAGGCAAATTGCTCAAAATAATCAGCCAGCAATGGCGTTTGAGAAGAAAATATGATGCCCGCCACAAAACCAACCGACAACCAAGCCGACAAATAAACCTTGTCGGCAGCGGTCCAGGCCAGCTCGGGCAGCAATGCATTGTAGGGTACAATATACACGGTAAGAGAAAGGTAAAATAAAATTTGAAGTATTGCCAACCACCACAGATTCGCCGAACTTACGCTGTACTGAAAAGGGATGAATATGGCAACACACAACACGGCGGAGGGCAATAATGCAATGGCCATAAAGGGAATTCGACGACCGAATTTATTCCTGGATCGATCGCTTAGAAAAGCCACTAGGGGGTCTGTAATGGCATCGAACAACCGACCGCTTGCCACCACCAAAGACAAAAGGGTGAAAACACCTAATACCGTTATTTGAGGCGTCAATGGAATGAGGCCGGAATTTTCCGGAGGGACATAAACATAGATCAACATAACGGAAATGATGTTGACCAAAATGGAATAACCCAACATGCCAAGGGCATAGCCAAACGTCCGAACATTGCCAAGTTTTTCCCTCATGGCTCCAAAGAAATGAAAAAAAATTATTATTTTAATCTAATAAACCCAAGTTGTGGTGAATGAAGGGACTTCTTCCTAGTAAATCGCAACTTGAATGAATGATTAGATGCAAGTACCTACAAAAGTGGGTCCTTTTATAAACTGCTCGACACAGAAACTATTAATTAACTGAATATCTGTTAGTTACCGAATCACCTAAACAACTGATTTGAGCATCAACAAAAATGAAAAGGCTTAAAACATTTTTTTTCCTCCTTTGCTGTCTTCCTTTCGCAGCCTGCGACAAAGAAGAGCCCAGTGTCCTTCCGCAAAAGGACATCCTCAGCCTGGATGAAGCAGCCGAACAAATCGGTCTGCCCGGACAGCAGTTTGCCTTTGATTTGATACACAAAATAGCCCAAAACGCCGAGCAGGAAAACATTCTCCTCTCCCCCTACTCTATTTTATCCACCCTCAACATGGCTTACAACGGCGCCAATGGATCGACTAAAGATGCCATGGCCAAGGTACTCAAACAGCGAAACCTGAGCCTGTCGCAACTAAATAGTGGCTACAAAGTCATCCGGGAATACCTTTCGAAGCAACGCAGTGGCATTCGCTTTCAGGCGGCCAATGGTGCTTTTTGGGACAATAATAAGGTGGAACCTTTCGAAGAATTTCTCGACCGCCTGGCGATCAATTACGATGCAGAGGCCAATCAATTGGACTTCAGCCAGCCGGCAGCCGTTGAGACGATCAATGATTGGGTGAAGTCAAAAACCGAGGATAAAATATACCAGATCATCGAAAACATTCCTCTGGAGGAGTCCCTATTTTTGGTCAATGCTCCTTATTTTCAGGGAGAATGGTGGAAACCCTTTCCAAGAGCCACCATCGAGGAGGCTCATTTCTTTCCACAAGGCCAAGACGAGCCCCTAGAAGTACCCTTTATGTGGCAAGACGATCGACACTTTTTCTATGAGGGAGAAGATTTCACAGCGGTCGACCTCCCCTTCGCCGATACAAGCGCCTTTACCATGACCATGCTCATGCCCCGTGAAGAACAAACACTCCTGGATTTCATCGGTGCTTTCAACGCAGAGGACCTCCAAAAACTCTACGATGAACAGCTTCGACTGGATCGCGTCCTGCTGCGCATGCCGCTTTTCGAACTTTCCTACAAGATCAATCTCAGAGATGTACTGTCAGAACTCGGCATGGAAAAGGCATTCAGCAACACCGACGCCAATTTCAGCCAACTGTCTTCCACATCTTCCAATATTCACCTCACCCGAGTCAAACACCAAACCTATTTGAATATCAATGATGCGGGTGCCGATGGGACACAAAGCGCTCCGGTCCCTCCTACCGACGGCAGTAATCTCCCAACCGTCCTGAGCTTCGAACGCCCCTTTTTGATACTGCTCCGAGATAAAAAAACCAATGCCATCGTGTTCATCGGTCAAATCGCTCAGCCATAATTTTTTTAGAATTATTACATCTCCACCCAACCATTCTGTCTTTTGCCAAGTCTATACAGATGAAACAACTACTCAAATTCAGTTGTCTTTCGCTACATAAAAAGACAGTTTGGCAACTGGAATTATTCAAATAATCTATAACTTTTTCGCTATGCAGAAATGGAAATTTGCATTGGCCGTCGCATGCTTCGGCCTGTTGCTTGGTGCCTGTACCAAAGAAGAACCAACTCCGACTGATCTCCAATGTACTGGGGATTGCCTGTTTACAGTGAACAACGTGAGAGGTACGATGGTACGGATGAATTGCTTCGAACGATTTGGGATTGAAGCTGAAGACCCTACCACGGAAGGCCGAATCGTTATTGGCTTACCAGATCAATTGGACAAACGCTACGAAGAGGAAGGAAAGGAAGTTACTTTTTCTGCCGTCTTCCGAACGAATCAACTGGTACCGCTGTTCCCCGACCCGGACGTGGACCCTTCAACCCTTTATCAAATAGACATCAGTACGATCAAAGAATAATTTAGTTATTAGTAAATCAGACAGTCCAAATTTGCTAGATCGCCTGCTTTTTCGGGCGATCTTTTTTTGTAGTTCTAACATTAGTTTTCCTCCAAACAATTCTTCAACAAATCCATAAAAAATGCCTCCCCTTTTTCGCGGGTGAAAGCCACATTTCTATTTGGAATCCCTTCCGTTGATCCATGGCTGGCAATGGCCTTTTCAAGGCTGGCTTCCCGAAGTAGGTGCAGCATTGGAAAGGGGGATCGGTTGGTGTAATTCGATGCATCGTCCTTTTCAACTCCTTCGAAACAATAGTGGGGATGAAAACTGGCCAATTGATAAATACCCTCATAGCCCTGTAGGTGCAGCAGTTGATTGGCCAAGTCCAAAAAAGTCAAATAATCCTCAAAATCAACAAAAGCCGTGGGATAAATCAATAAAGTCGTTTCGATGGCTGGCTCCTGGTCGAGTTCCAAACAGGCTGCGATCAAATTTTCCAAACAGCTTTCCGGCTCACTCATTCGTTCCACCTTATAGCAAATGCGATTTTTCTTAAAGTTTGGTCAGCAAGCTTTGCTTGGCCAAAATGAGCCCCAGTTTGAAAAATTTGTGCTGTTTAATACTGACACAGACCTACCTATCCAGGAGCTAACGGACGGAACTGTTCTCGTGTAT
>JBCCSZ010000452.1:0-3902 GCA_039199225.1 Bacteroidota bacterium | reverse complement strand
GTAAACCTTGATAGAATAATAAATACAGATTAATCCACAGCGTTTATCTGATTACTTTCTTCAATAAAAGATACTACCCACAACAATGGCTAGGCCGCTATATTGCGAGACCGGCAACACAGCGCCTTAGCTGAAGCCGTTACTCACATCCCCATAATCAAATCAATCATTCCTTCATTGATCTTGTTGATTTCAATGTCGGCCTCTCTGGTGGAAATGAGGTTGCGCTGCTCTTTTTCTTTGATGCGTCGCCAGCGGGCGGACAAGTTGACGGCTGTTTTTAGGTGGGTCGTATTGCCACTTCGTTTGGCAAGGTCGAGTAGGGTTTTGATGACTTCATCGAGCTTGTGTTGGCTGACCAGCTCGATTAGTTTGGCTTGGTCGACAACGATTTTCTTGGGGCGCGCGGGAGGCTTGGGATGGGCTTTGTTGGTCGGTTGTGGTGCCTGTGTCGGCTTGCTAGGGGGCGTGGCTTGGGTGGATGTAGGGATCAGTTGCTTGAGCTGGACTTGTTCTTTCAGTTCTTCGAGTAGGGGTTTTGGGAAGTTGCAAAGTGCTAGGTCCTCAAAGACATTATGAAAGGTGGAGAAGTCTATTTTCCAGTGGATGAAGACGGTCAAGAGGTCGAACAGGAAGTCTTTGAACTCTACGTAGATTGGAAGCTTGCGCAGATTTGGCTTGGTCAGTAAAGCTTTTGTTTTGTTATTGGTGGAATTGTAGAGGTCGGTGAGCAAATTGCTGAGGGCGCTTTCCCCCAGGATGGCCCGCGTTTTTTGATCTTCTGTCATCCCGTAGGGACCCCGTCGCTGAGCGTCCAAAAAGTATAAATTCCAAGTGGCATCGAAGCCCTTTTTGATTAAAAAGCGGTTAAAGGTATCGGTGACCAAGAAGTCTTTAACATTTTGCATTTTTAGACTTCTGAGGAATAGGCGCAAAGCACTGATCTCGTTCATAGATGACAAAATTATCTTGTCCAATGTACGAAAATCACTCAAAAATACCACGATCCATCCAAGTTGGAATATTTGTGTTTCACCAACTTATTCAGTCTTTCTGTATCCAATCAAGCATTCCACTCAAGGACGATCGTGGTACATACATTAGATAGAAGCACATCTATGCAAATACGGATCGCCACTTGAGCAGACGTATCGCAAGGATGTTTCTTTGTCTCTTGTTGTCTTTTGATGCTTGAATGGTAAAATTGCAGGAAGGAATCGAGAATTTCATTGACATTGGTTAAGAAGCGTTGAGAATTCAGTTTATCTTACCACTCTTTAATATTTAAACAATATGCCTTCGAAATTTGTCCTACTTTTTCTTTGTCTGTCAGTTGTCGCCTGTCGAATAGATGAGCGAGAACCAACACTGCCCATTATTATCGATGCCGACACGGCCAACGAGGTGGACGACCTCTTTGCCTTGGTGAGAGCTATCGACGAACCTGCTTTTGATTTGCTGGGCATCACAGCAGCGCAATTCCATACCTCGCCCCTTGCCAGCGATAAAACGGCCGAGGAAAGCCACAAAATCAACGAAGACATCCTGCGGCTTCTGAATCAGCAGGACATACCAGCCGTTCTAGGCAGCAATTTGCCACTGGCTGCGCCGGACCAAGCCGCTACTTCGGCAGCGTCCAATTTCATTGTTGAAAAAGCCATGGGCATGCCGGAAGGAGAGACACTTCATTTGGTGATCCTCGGGTCTTGCACCAACGTTGCTTCTGCCATCCTTCAAGAACCGCGTATTTTGCCCAAAATATGGGTTCATTATCTTGGCTTTTGGCACGATCCCGCCACCAATTCCTACGATAAAAAGGAGTTCAATTCTGGAAATGATACGCTGGCGATTGAATATTTACTGAACTTGAAGGACTTACGCATGGATGTGATGACGGCCACAACTTCGGAAAATTTGGTTTTTGAAAAGTCTGTTGTGGATCAACGTTTAAAAGGTAAGGGGGGCATTGCCGATTATCTGGTGAACCGATGGGAAACGTACGAGCGTTGGTGGACCGAAAAAGACCCTGACAAAACCAGTTGGATTATGTGGGATGTGGCCATCATCGAGGCTTTGGCGCGGCCCGATTTGGCAGAACGCCAACCATTTTCCAGCCCATCGGAAAATACGCCCCGTAGCATTGGTATTTACACCAAATTGGATAAAGCTGGGATGACTGCCGACTTTTGGAGGCACCTAGAAATAGTACTCCGCTGAGCATTATCTGAAGCATTGAAAATTTAATTTTAGCTATGATCAAGCAAGAAAAAATACTGGAAATACACGAGCATTTGATCCAAAATCGCATGATGGAAGCCTTGGACATCTTGCAGGAAATGGACGATAAAAGCTTCCAAATAGAGATCATCAACTTGAAAGCTCGCGTGGTGCAGATGAACAAAAATGCAAGTTTGGACATCCTAAGCCTTGAGCGTCTGAACCTTGAGCAAAATAACATTCGGGTCGACATCCTAAAAATTGTTCAGCATTTCGATCAAATGGTCGTCGTAGAGGTAGATAGCCATCTGGCAGAAATTGATTTCTTTCAAAAGTTGTTGCGCATACTAAACATCACCAAGTCTATCTTTTTGGCGCAAAGAAAAAATCGTTTCAAGTTGGTTACTTCACTGAAGAATCGCTTGGGAAAGCTGGAATACGATCACATTCCGGAATTGCTTTCTGATTATTACGATCAGATGACCCCCAAGGAAATCCGCCTCCACAAGGTCATCAGAGGCTACACCGGCACTATTATTAAGCCCAACAACGATGAAGCCTTGAACCTACTACAAGCCAACCCGGCTTTTATCTCCAAATTGGATCGCCTGGAATACCTGGAAAAACACCTCATCATCTGGCAAAGTAAGTACAAAACTCTTTTCGAATTGGATGAGTCCATCGCTCTGATCTACGTTGGAAACGATGAGGACATGCGTTTTCCGGTGGGCATCGAGGATGAAATTCAGGAACACCTGGAAAACCTTCAGGCAGATAACCTGAAAAATGAATAAGGTGTAGATTGCGGTCCGGGGCTAGGCGATAGCCCGCATGGCGACCTAGCCACTGTTAGCCACAGGTTTTTCTTATACTATTTTATCAACAATTGACAATTTCGCTAATATCCGTTAAGTCTATGTCTCCGTCATTTTCAGACTTGCTATCTATATTTCCTTGTAGGCCCAGTTATATTATCTCGATAAATAGGTACTTGAAGTAATCGCTGGTATAGTCGAATTCTTAAAATCTTTCAGATTCCTTGTTATTATTACATCCGCCTCATTTTCTATTGCTGTATAATATTGTAGACCGTCTTCAAAATCGGTAAATGACTTATCATTCAACGACAGTTCAATTATTTTATCATTCAATTCCGCCACTTTTACTAATACTTTAATCTTCGACAGTACTTCTCTTGAAGAATCTGGATTAGTTAGCTTAGATAGTATATAATTTGTATTTGCAAAAGTCAAAGAAGAAACTATCAATCTCAGTTTCTTTCTATCGGCTAAGGAAAACAATTTTGCCGCATCTTTATAAAAAGGCTCCCTCTTTGACAGTAGATCGATTACAATATTTGTATCTATAAATAATTTCTTCATTTGTATTTCTCCATTAGATAGTTGGTGTAATCTTTTCTCATGTTAAAGTCCTCAGGAATGTCCACTACCCCAATTAAACTTTGAACTAATGGTGTAATTTCTACTTCTCGCGTATTTTGTTTCGTAACTGATCTGAGATAACCCTCTATTAGCTTTGACAAACTTATTTCATTTTCCCTTGCGTATATCTTCGCATTCTCAATTACTTGAGCATTTAAACTTAATGTCAGTTTCTTATCCATTACTTTTTTACGTATAAATTTATAAATAAATTACGTAAAAACCAACTCAACATACTTCTTC
>JBCCSZ010000451.1:0-3919 GCA_039199225.1 Bacteroidota bacterium | reverse complement strand
TCGAGTTGTTCTTTTACGGTAGTCGTCAGTGATCTGGAGGCACCCACTTTTATTGATCCACCCCAGGATACAGTCATTAACTGTAATACGGTGATCCCATCTTCTAGCGTGGCAGCCAATGACCCTTGCAACGCCAATCCGATTACTGCCGTCCTAGTTTCCGATACGACCATCGCAGGAAGCTGCGCACAAGCGTTTACCATTGTACGTACTTGGGAGGCCACGGACAGCAACGGAAACACCAACACCCTGACCCAAACCATTACCGTTCAAGATACGACAGCTCCCAGCCTGATTTGCATGGCGCCAACGGTTGAACTGGATGCCAACGGCATGGGGCAGATTACGACAGCTGATGTAGATAATGGCAGTAGTGACAATTGTAGCGCTACCCTAAATTTTCGACTCAGTCAAAGCACTTTTGATTGCAGTGACATTGGGATGCTGGCCATCACCCTTTTTGCGGAAGACGATTGCGGAAATGTAGACAGCTGTTTGGTTGATGTAAATGTGCAAGACAACATCAATCCGGTTTTTACCAACTGTCCAACAGATGTGACTTTCACCTTGGAGCCGGGAGCCTGTCGGCTGCCTTATGATTTTCCGCTGAGTGGCTCAGATAATTGTACCGATGCCAACGATCTTTTACTTACTCAGTTGCAAGGTCCAACACTCGGCTCCGACTTGGAAAAAGAGACTGTTACCACCTTTGAGTTTGAGTTAAATGATGGAAACGGCAACACGGCCAATTGCACCTGGACAGTAACGGTCTTGGAATTTCCCATTACCAATTTTAGCCTCTCTTGCAACAACCACATCAACCTTTCTTTAGACACGCTTTGTGAAGCTTTGATTGGAGCAGACTTGATTTTGGAAGGCGACCAGTATGCTTGCTTTGAAGACTATATTGTTGCTTTATTTTTTGATGAAAATTTGCAGCAGCCACTGCCCTCTAGTTCGCGCATCACAGCAGCGGAGGTTGGTCAGCTGATTTATTACAGCGTGACAGACCCGGCTACTAATTTATCTTGCTGGGGGACCTTGCAGGCAGAAGATAAAGTGCCTCCCCGTTTGCAATGCGATTGCCCCGTGGGGGTTCAGCCCAATCCTTCAGACTGTGAATTTTTCTGCTTTGAGGAAGCCAATCTCTCGCCACCAATAGCAACAGACAATTGTGGAGCTGTCAGCCTTCGCTTTACAGATCGTACAGACGACCAAGGGATGTGTGGAACAACAACCATCCGACGCACCTGGATTGCCACAGATGCCAGTGGCAATACGGCCAGCTGTGAACAAGAATTTCGCATCCTGCCAGCCAGCCTGAATCAAGTGATGGCACCGCCCAATTACGATGGCTTGGACACCCTGGCGCTCAATTGTGAAGATCGATGTCCGGATGGACCGCTGCCCAGTTGTGGCAATACGGCCGTCGGCTGGAATGTTTTGTTGGACGGACCCTATGCAGGTCACCCGGCCCCACAAAGTGATTTCTATCCCTGTAATGGCACAGTGCGTTGCTTTGGTACGGGCGAGCCAGAGGTAGCAGCAAGTTGCTCCAACATCAATGTCACCTTTGCCGATACCCGAATCGACATTTGCTCTGTTGGCAGCGGCGATGGTTGTTTTAAAATTTTGCGAAAGTGGACCGTTGTAGATTGGTGTACGGGAGATGTACAGCTTTTGGAGCAAACCATCAAGGTGGAGGATTCGGAAGGACCGCAGTTCGCGGGGCTGGAAGATAGGACGATCAGCACCGATGTGTGGCGTTGCCAAGCGGATTGGCAGCCCGTGGAGCCTGTACTTACAGACAATTGTTCCAGCACTCCACTGACCTACAGCTTGCGTGCCAGCGGTGGGGAACTGTCCCAGCGCAATGGCATGTACGAGTTGAAAAATCTCGATCCAGGTACCTACCAGCTGATTTATACAGCTCAGGATTGCTGTGGCAATCAATCGGAAGACAGCATACAACTGACCGTGATCGACGATGTCCCTCCTGTTGCAGTATGCGACCAAAATACCATTACCACCATCAGTACAACTACTGATTTGGACGATGATAATCTTGGAAGCGCCAAAGTATTTGCCTCTTCTTTCGACGATGGTTCTTTCGACAATTGCTCTTCGGAAATCTGGTTCAAAGTCATTCGCATGGACGAGTACGACTCCAATGGAAATGGTAAGCCAGGTGAGTCTGTTATTGCAGGTGATTGGGAGGCGATTGACTGTGGTGGAGCCAATGGTGACGACGACATCCGGGCTTTTCCTCCTTCCATCGTTTTGGGCGTGGACGCCTGCACCTCTACTGTTGGCCTGACAGCCCATCCGAACCATCGTAGATCGCAGTCTTATTTCGACGATCATGTAAAGTTTTGCTGTGAGGATATTGAAAATGGTCCGATCATGCTCGTTTTTCGCGTATTCGATCAAGACCCGACTTGCTACGAATTCCGCAATGTTTTTCCAGCGGGCAATCCCACCTTTGATGCCTGGTATGCAACCAACCCACACAAAGCCCCTTCTGAATATACGGGGGTGATTCAAGAAGCCATGTCTGCCAATGACTGGCCGGTACCAGGTACAGGAAATCCAGGTCCATTGTATGGCCATTTTTCAGATTGCATGGTCGAGGTGATCGTACAAGACAAGCTGCCTCCCTTTGTTGTTGCGCCACCTAGTGTGGTGGTGACCTGTGATTTCTGGTTTGAATTTGACCCCGATAACCCAAATGATTACACCGACGAATTGGATGCTGTCTTTGGGAAGGTGGTCGAAGGTTCTGCGGACTTGAGTGATCGGGATTCGATCTTTACCTTGGATCGCGTCTGCCCACTTCACCCTCGTTTCAGTGAGTTTGCGCCCGCAAGTCCATTTGATGATCCTTGTTACGACGATCAATACAACCTCTTTTGGGGCATTGATGGCTATGTGCTGGATAATTGTGCGATTGACCTGGAACAGACTGTCGTTCCAGACTTATCCTGTGGTACCGGAACAATCGTCCGTCGTTGGAGGGCGGCTGATGGGCAGGGCAACTGGTCGAACATCGCTACCCAAACCATCACGATTATCAACTGCCGTGAGTTTTACGTTCCGACGGTCTGCTGGCGTTTTACGCCTAGGGACATTGGAAGTTGTGACTTCATAGGTGGAGCCTTCGCCAAGAAACTAATTGAATGGCCATGTGACATTGAGCTGAACCGTTGTCAAGGGCCAACCAATGAAGTATTCCTACCTGAAAATCTAGATGTTTTGTTCGACGAAGATCGTCGGCCACGCTTTGCAGATGACAATTGCAGTTTGCTAGCGACCAGCTATGAGGATCTGGTGTTCACTTTTGTAGACAGTGCTTGTCTGAAGATTTTTCGGGATTGGGAGCTCATTGACTGGTGTCGCTTTGAAAGTGGTTTGCAGCCTTACAGTTGGCAATGGACACAAGTGATAAAATTGTTGAATGAGGAAGGACCTACATTTGAAAACTGTAGCCAAACCGCTTGCGGCTTCGGTAACCCTGGCAGTCCAAATGCCGATCAATGTGTCGGGGAAGTATGGATTGATCCTGGTATATCGGATGATTGTTCGATGATTGAAGACCTACGTATCGATTACAAATTCGACTTCTTCGACGATGGCATCTACGACGCCCTTGGTTACAGTGATAACTATGGTCCGATCTATCCCTTTCCAAATCCAAACAACTTACCAGTACGTCGCTTTGAGCCAGCCGACTATGCCATCAGGGGATTTTACCCCGTCGGTACGCACCGCATCTTATGGGCCGTAGAGGACGGCTGTGGTAACAGTAATATTTGTGAATACCTACTGACCATAGAAGATTGCAAGCCACCGACGGCCTACTGTTTGCCGGGTATCAGTACGATTCCCATGCCATCCAGCGCAGGAGGTTTCATCGACATCT
>JBCCSZ010000450.1:0-3924 GCA_039199225.1 Bacteroidota bacterium | reverse complement strand
TTGGCTTGGATAAATTCCGAAACGGCAGCATCTACCTTGGTAGACAAATTCGTCCAGTTCGATAGATGCTCCCCGATGGTTGCATCCATATTGGTCAGTAAAATGTAACCAGAGTCGCCTGTTTTCTGAAACTGTAAATCGCAGGTTGTACCGGGATCACTGCCATTGTGCATGATCTTACCGTCCTTCAGAACCCAGAATATCCCTTGGTTGTCGCCCACGGTGGCAGGTGTTACACCATTGGGCAGCAGAGCATCAAAGAGCAGGTCGTAACCCTCTTTTGAGAACAGTGTATTGGATTGCCCCTTGGCACCTTTCATCATATCGAGTAGAAATTTTGTCAAGTCTTCGCTGTTGGTATGGATGCTACCGTCGGGATAAAAGTCGTTGGCATAGCTTGGAAGCGGTGTATCTTCGTCCCAATACAAACGGGCAACATCATTGGAATTCAGACTGGCCAGATCGTAGGCAGTATGGTCCATCCCCAATGGTTCCAGAATGTGCATCCGGACGTATTCTTTGAAGGGGATGTCAGTAGCACTCTCCACGACAAAGGCCGTTAACGCAGTAGCGATGTTGGAGTAGTTCCAGGCCGCACCGGGAGTGATGGAAGCAAAGTTTTCCAAACCAAACAACTCCCCATCCTCCAAATAATAGGCGGCCAAAAAATCATCCAATGGAAGGCCCTCCCGTTGCTGCATCCCGAAAATATCTTGAAGCAGCTGAGAACCGGCGGTCGATAGATTTTCGCCCGGCAAAATATGGTACGCCAAAAAGTAGGCAGCAGGATGGTCGATCAGTCCGGAGGTGTGCGTCACCAAGTGTTTTACACGAATCACCGCATTGGCTTGTTTGGGGTTGCTGATTGCTACAGGTAGAATATCGTTGATGTCTGTTTCGAGTGTAAAATGACCTTGATCAATCGCTTTCACCACAGCAGCAGCTACAAAAGTTTTACTGATCGATCCGATCGGCTGAATCGTCTGATTGGTGTAGGGCTTGTTGTTCTCTAGGTTTGCTTTTCCAAATGCTTGTTGATAAGAAATGCTTCCATTGGTAACGATTGATACAGCAAAGCCCGGTGCGTTAGAGGCGTCGTATACTTCTGTCAAGGCAGCCGTTAGTTCAGCCGGTGTAGAGATGGTTGCAGCCGGAGGCGTCGCTTGGTTGTCGTCGTCTTTGTCGCAAGAAGTCAAAGCGAGCAATACCCATATCGGAATCCAGAAAATTAAAATTGGCTTTTTCATCATTTGAATTTTTGAGTGTGATTTATTTTGTAGTTGGACAAAGCACTCCCCTACTGCCGACGGCTCAACTGCCGGCAGCAAAGGGAATGATTATCAAGTAGAAAAAAAGATACTATCGGGTGAAAAGAGTTCTTTAATTTTTATTCAAACTGTACCACCTCACCGAGAAAGACAGCGGCAGCTTCAAGAGAAACAATATCAATAAAAGCAGTAATGGCAGGTTCCATTCAAAGGGAACAATATACAAGGCAATGATGCCTGAAAGGGCGGTGAATGCGCCGGTCGCCAATTGCTTTTTAGGGTTTTTAATGGCATTGATCATAAAGGACGAAAAAACGGTAAAGCTCGAAAAAATCGCAATGCCGACCAGGTGTTCCGGAAAGACCAAACACATAAAAAGTGGCTGCAAAAAATGGATGGATAAAAAGACGATTCTCCTTTTCTCAACTCGATAAAATTGCTTGGTTGCGTAGGTAAAGTTGGCCAGTACACCACCCCCTAAATCATAAGCCAAAGCAATAAGTACCCATTTTTTCCAAGGAGCCAAATCTAGGTCGCTTGCCAAAAATACAATGGCACCGACGGTCAGCAAAGCCAGTACATGGGTGGTGATGATATCGTACCAATTGGATTGCTTACCGTGAACTTCATGTAAAAAAGTTGGGATTTTCACTGTGTTTTCCATTGTTCTTGATTTTTTTACTCTGAGGTTATGAAATGATTTTTGTGTTATTGATGATACAAAGTTGAGCATGTTTCAGCTACCAATCGTACGGAAATGAGATTGCGGACATTTTGATAGAATTCCGTACGATGCAGCGAGCCCAACTCAACGCCTCATGTAAACAACCACATTGCCCCTCTTTCGTCCGGTATCGACATATCGGTGGGCCTCGGCCATTTGATCCAATGGATAGCGTTTGTCAATCACGGCTTGGAGCTGTCCGGTTTCCACAAGAGTGTTGAGGTACCGCAGGTCTTCTGCGCTGACGTTCACCAAGTCTGTATTTATCTTTTTTCGGCCGATCATCGAAAGCCAAAGGGCGCGAATCGTTTGGGGTATGTCCGCAGAGGCTAAAAGCAGTATACCGGAGCTTTTGACTGATTTCAGGTTTTGAGAAAGGGTGCTTTTGCCGACGGTCTCAAAAACAACATCGTATTTGTCACTGCTTCTAAAAACCGTTTCTTTGGTGTAGTCGATCACCCGATCCGCACCCAGTCTTTTCACCAATTGAATGTTTCGGCTTGAGCAAACCGCCGTCACATCTGCTCCCATAGATTTAGCAATTTGTATGGCGGCCGTCCCGATCGCACCGGAAGCCCCATAGATGAGTACTTTTTGCCTGACCTGAATGCTGGCCCTTCTCAGAAAATGAAGAGCAGCCGTTGCGCCAAAGGGAATGGCCGCTGCCTCTTCATAGCTCATTTGCTCTGGCTTCAGCGCCAGCGCTCCATCTTGTGGCATGCAGGTATATGTGGCGTAAGCCCCAAAGGACATGTCCTTGCTACCATAGACTTCATCGCCCACCTTGAATTTGGTGACCTTTGCACCAACCGCAACGATCTTTCCGGCCACTACGACTCCCAAAATGGAATTTCTTGGCCTGGTAAAACCAAAAATCAACCGGATAAAGGAGGGGTCAGCCCGTCGAATTCGGGCATCGCCTGATGTGGCCGAGGTGGCATGTACCTCTATCAATACTTCGTCTTCCTTGGGCTTGGGTTTCTCGACTGCCCGTAGTTGTAAAACTTCCGGTGTGCCGTATTTTGTACAGACAATGGCCTTCATGTAGGAGGAACGGGGCGTCGGTTGGTCTACTTCCTTGGAATTGATCTTTAGCGTATTCATTTTCTACATTTTTGAGTATCATAAAAATCTACACTGCATCAGTGTTTGAACAATGCAAAGATGGAGGTGAACCAACGGAGAATCGTTCGGAAATGAGAATTGGTACTACTTGATGAGATTTGGAACTTTTGACGGCCGCATGGATGATGCGAACACCCTGGTTTTCACTCAAGCTGGGTTGCCCAAAAAAACAGTGGAGATCAATGGCTTCAAGAACCCGCTGTGCGTTGCGCTTTCACCCAGGCTCTCAGGGTCATGCCTTATAGCTCTTTTTGCATTTCATCTGATTAACGACCTCTAATATAAGCTGATAGTTTAACCGGAGGCATTTAAAACGAAGAGAGAAATCAAAAACCACAAAAACGTCTTGTTACAATGTCGCAAGCATCAGACCATCTCACGCAGTTTACAAGCACCAATCACTCTTCCCATAAGCACACTGCCATTTCCACTGTAGAGCGTAAACTGCAACTTACACAATCGACAAAACACCCCAATCCAATTATCCCAAAATAGAATAAAAACACTTAAAACACCTTCCACTTTTGTTCACCAAAAAAAGGTACAATTTTCAGACTTTTCCTTTCAAAAAGCACTACAAAAGGTCAGTAAAATATTGGTGAAATCTAAAAATCCTACGCTAAAAATATCTATGCCACTGTAAATTTATCAAAAGTAAAAAACGAAACCATAAATACTTTAAATACCTCAAAATCAATTTATTAAACTATTAATTAATCTTTAATTCACCTTACAAAACAGGACACACCCTTCCGCCTTTCCACCAGATACATTTCGGATCATATTTACCTACTTTCACTTTGGTAT
>JBCCSZ010000449.1:0-3927 GCA_039199225.1 Bacteroidota bacterium | reverse complement strand
TACTCAGAAACCGTACACAGATTTGAAATCGGCCTCTCGGCTTTCCTGAAAAATCAGGGATTGGAGCTTGCAGCATACATTCCTTACGATTCCCTGAATCATAAGTCGCAAGAAAAGGGCAACCCCTCCCTGTTACATGCCGATCAATTGATCCAAAGGGCTTGTCCGATTCTCAAGCGTCGCTTGCTTTTGGGCAATCTAAAGGCCAGCGAACTGCGCTATTTGATAAAGTACAAAGCCTATCAAAGTCCATCCAAATACATCGATTTAATGGCAGCCGAGCAACTGCAATTTGTAAAAGACATCAAAGCACTCAGCATAAAAGCGCGCTTTTCCCTACCTTACCTCAAACAATATCTGAAAGTCCAAAAGGCCCGCTTTAGATGACCTTATCCGTCGCCATGTGTACCTTCAATGGAGAAAGATTTCTGAGGGAACAGTTGCTCAGCATCTTCGATCAATCTCGCCTACCCGACGAGATCGTGGTGGTTGACGATGGTTCGACAGACCAGACCATGGCTATTTTGAAGACATTGACAGCAGATAGCAAGATCAAAATGCGGCTATTCACCAATCGCGAAAGGCTTGGAGTGGTTCAAAATTTTGAAAGGGCCATCCAGTATTGTAAGGGGGATGTGATTGTCTTATCGGATCAAGATGACCGCTGGCACCCTCGAAAGATCGAGAAGATTCAGGCTGCCTTTTCAGAAAAATCCGACCTGCAACTGCTGTTTTCCGATGTTTCCTTTATCGATGCCGACTCTAAGCCGATGGCTTCCACGCTTTGGGAACAAAAGGGGTTTGACCGTCGCGAAAGAAAAGAGTGGCAACAAAATCCAGCACGCAAGCAGTACTCTTTTTTTCAAAGAGACTTTGTCAGCGGCAATGCCTTGGCCATCCATCGTGATTTCGCCAAATTTGCTCGGCCCTTTCCGAAAGACCGTTCCTTGGTGTTGCACGATGGTTGGATGCTGTTTTTGGCTGCCTTAACCCAGCCGGAAAAAATGGCCTTTATCTCTGAACCACTAACGGCCTATCGACTGTATGATGAACAGTTGGTTGGTGTGCATTTGCAAAAAAGTCTCAAGCGGCGGATGCGTATGTGGAAGCCTGTCAACCGATGGCGGGAAGCTAAGCAACAACTGAGGCGCTTGGTTTATCTTCAGGAGGAATTGAGGCAGAAAAAAGTAGTTTACTACGATCCAAGGGCCTTGGACATGGCAATTGAATGGTGGAAAGTTAGAATCCAGCTTTTGGATACTTCCAAGCTTTCGGAGCCAGTGAGGGTGAGAAATTTTATGCAGAATTATAAAAAGTTTACCAAGTATCCCGTCGGAGAGCGGCTCGGGGATTTGGTCGCTAGCTTGCTTCGCCCCTTCCAACCCATAGAATGAAAGTGAGTGTTGTCATACCATTTTACAAGGGCCATGATTTCTTGCCGGCCTGTTTGCTGTCTCTAAGGCAGAGCAAATGGCCTGGGCATATGGTCTGGAACCTTGTGATTGTTGACAATTGTCCGATTGGGCCGCCAGACCTGAGTGCTCTGGCCAATGCTGTGGAAGTGCAGTTGATTAGGACTCGGAAGGCAATAGGCTTTGGCCGGGCTTGCAATGTGGGGGTATCTGAGGCGGTCAAGCGCTCGGCAGATGTCGTGATCATCCTCAATCAAGATACCAAGGTGGGAGCGCATACCCTGGCCCGAATGGCAAGCTTTCTGGAGGAGCAAAAACATCCATTGACCGTCGCCGCTCCTTTGTTGTACGAATATGCATCCGACCTACTGTATCCGCCTTTTGTTAAAGGGGAATTGAGTCAAAATCCAAAGTTGGTAACAGATGCAATGGCGGGAAGGCTCCAGGCGGCCTATCAAGTTACCTCCATCAGTGCCTGCTGCCTGGCCTTCAAAGCCACGCTCTTTGAGCAATTGGGCTTGTTCGATCCGCATTTCCGGCACTATTCAGAAGACCTCTACTTTTTTGACTATTTGCATCGGGCAGGCGGGCAGGCTTTTATCATCAGCCAGACAAAAGTTCAGCACTACAATTCCTATGACCAAGCCACTGGCCAGGAAAGAGTACGGATTTTACTGTTACAAAGAAATGGCCATGCTCTTTTTCGAAAAAAAACAGGACAGACCTATCTAGCTTTTGCCATCAGGTCGTATGCTAAGGCGCTGTTGAAAGGCTATGTAAGCAGTATTCCGCAGATGCTCCGCTACGATTGGTGGCTGTTTATACAGCGAAGAGCCATATCTCGTAACTCCCCGGAAGACATCCGAGCGAGAATCCACCAATGGACGACCCGAGACCTCTCCGTCTAGCGAAGAATAACCAATTTGCCAAAGCCATTCTTAAAGAAGCGGTCTGCACTATTACTGAAGTGCTCAAAATCCTGACCATTGCTGTCCTTTGCAACGATGCGATACAGATAGACCCCATTGGCCAGGCGACTGCCAAAATCGTCGGTACCATCCCATCGATATTCCGTTCTGTGGGTACCGATGCGAAGTGGCCCAATATCGTCCTGGGTAATCTCCTTTACAATGCGGCCTCCTACCGTAAAGATTTGAATCTTGAAATAGTCAGGAGTTGTCGAGCCGGTCAAGGTATAAACAAACTGGGTCGAGGTCGAAAAGGGATTTGGGTAGTTCAAGACGTTGGAAATCGCCTTTTTATTGATGACCTCAAAGTTGACTTTATAATCTAAATCTCCCGATTGGTTACCTGTGACATCCTCTGCTTGTACCAGTAATTGATATAGGCCATCTTCTGCCAATCGAGGGGTATATTCAATCGTAGCCTTGTTTTTTCCACTAGCTGGAAAAAAGGTGATTCGAGGATTGGTAAAGGATATGCGCTCGGTTTGGCCACCTGGCAATTGTAGGTAGATTCTAAACAAGGCCGTATCCGTTAGTTGCATGTACTCATTCTCATCTTTGAGACTGATAACGATTTGCGGTTCGGGTGAAACAATGTCTCCATCAATGATGTGCGAACCGTCGAAGGTGACATCTAGGATGGGGTTTTCATTGTCCAGGTCAACGTAAAAAGACTTGACCAAAAAATTATTGATATGCAGCTCTTCGGCTTGGTCGTCATTTGGATTGACTTCTACCAGTAAGGTATTTTTACCAGCCAAGTTTCTTGTATCCGCCACAAAGCTACTGATGAGGATGCTGTTTTTCTTCAGCGGCTCCAGTCGTCTTTCCTGCCGGACGAGGTTGTTCTTGGTATCCGTGATACTGTAGTGAACCAAGAGACTGTCCATATCATTGTCGCTGATGTTTTCGATGGCCAGATCTAGGGTTAGAGCTTCGCCCTGTTGCAGCGTATCCCGATTGAAGACATAGAAGTGATTGGGGTTGACCGCCGCTTCTGGAATATCTTCGAAATAGACCCGCCAGAACAGTAGGTTGGCTGGTGTTCGCTGGTCCCGATCTTCTACGAGGTACTCCAACCTTAGGTAAGGATATTCTTCTGCATTGATACCAGATAAGTCATAAGCCAGATCGCGAATTTTCTCCTCCACCAAAATCTCCTCTTTCTGATTCTTGCCGATGGCATACAAAGAAATGTATACACTATCCATGGGACTGTCTATACCATCAAAACTCCACAGCAGGGAGTCCCAACTGCTGGCCGGACCAATGGTGGTTGAAATGATTTCTCCTTCATTGGCTGATCGTGGGAAGGAGTAGGACAAATCAACCCTAGAGGTTTGATCATCGGCTATTTTTTCATCTATGAAGGCCCCTTCTTTCCAATACATCAAAACGTACGGTACAGAGCCTCGCTGCTCGAGCAGCCTAACTTGCGAAGCACCATATTCCTCAAAGAGCGAAAATAAGTTTTTGCCATAGGCAATAGAGTCCTGCGCCCATTCCTCCACTTTGAGGTCGCTGTTTAAATTCAGCTGGGAGGTGTACAG
>JBCCSZ010000448.1:0-3950 GCA_039199225.1 Bacteroidota bacterium | reverse complement strand
CTGGCATTGTTGGCGCTGGATGGAGTGTCTTCAAAGGCATCCGAAGAAGTAGCCGAAGCGTTGTTCAGCGACCAATCGTAATCATAGTAAGTAATCTTTGCAGAAGGTGTAATGGGAGTACTGCGGTATTTATTGATAAAGCTCAACACGGCCTTCTTGTTGCCGCCAAAGTCGCTGGCATACCACTGGAATATCTGAGAAAGTGCAGCTTCCTGTCCGTTTACTTTGATGAAGTTCGGATCGTTGATGGCCAGGCGCGTTTGTTGGTCGAGTTGTTGGTCGAGTAGCTCGGGACGATAAGCAAAATTGGTGATGGGTGGGCAACCCAAGGCGCCACAGACCAATACGAAATGTAAGCGAGCATCTTTGTAAGGTGCCAGTAGAAATTGCTTTTCTAGTTTGTTGAGCGTCAGATTGATGCCAGCTACTTTGACTTTCATGCGGTCGAAAAAGCCTCCACCGGTTTGAACCGAATTGATTGGATACAAATCGCTGGCAGCTTTGATGACTTGTAGATTGTAAGCATTTATAAAGAAGGCTTTCTTTGTAGCATCAGAGGCATTTGTCAATTGGGCATTTTCTACTTGATCAATTAGAGATGCGAGCTGGCCATCGTTTTTTAGATCGGCGTATGGAACCAAGCCATTTTCTACATTTTTTTGGAAAAAAGCATTGGCCTTATCGAAAAATTGTTGGTCGATGTTTTGTGCAAAGCTGTTGGCAGCTGTAAAGACAAAGGCGATGAAGAAAAGGATCTGGGTTTTCATGATGCAATTTTGAAAGGAGCGGGTTTTGTTCGTTTACTCCCGATTAGGAAAATTAAGTGATTTTGGTGAGAGAAGGTGAATTTTTTTTGACTCTGCTGCTTTCAGCCGATCCATTTTTCTCTCTTATAAACTACAGTTGGGATTAGTTGGTTTTGAGGGATAAGCCTTCCAATGCCTCTACTAGGCGATACTGGGCGACAATTCCACCAAATACTGCCTTGAGTTCTCCCTTGTGTACCAGCAGCAAAACCGGATTTTTGGAAGTCTGCAACTCTTGCTTGAGTATCCGGGAAGCGTCGCTGGATACTTTCATAAAGAATAGCTGCTCGCCGTATTGTTCGCGAACATTGCGGATGACCCGGTCCATCAGATTGTTTTCAATGCCAATTCTAGAACAGAGTTGTACAAGGCTTGGCTTGAGCTGATTTTTCAAAGAACTCAGCAGTTCAGAAAGCTGGTTAATGTCTTTTGTATGATTCATTTCAACTGTGTTTGCCAATTATATTTCAATGCTTGTGCCAATTGCTGGAATAAAGGCTGTATTTTATTTAATAGTTTGATTATCAATTGTTTATATTTCTGTTGTTTCAAGCCTAGAATAAAAATTACGAAAATATTTTACGAAATATCGTAATTTTACGAAAATTGAATTAGCTTTGAAAGACCTTCTTTGATCTTAAAAGCAGCCTTATGACTAAAGCAAAGTTGAACCTTCCGGAATTGTCTTTTCGCGCCTTAAATGAATTGCCTGTCGCTATTTTGTGGTTCGATAAGAATGGTGATTTTTTTGAGGTCAACGACCAGGCATGCAAGGGGTGGGGGTATACCCGAGAAGAGTTTTTGCAAATGAGCGTCTTCGATGTCAATCCCAACATGAGCCGAGATATTTGGGCGCAACACTGGGCAGACAAGCAGGCGGACTCTTCCACCTTTGAAAGTTCTCACCGCAGAAAAAATGGTGAAATCTTTCCAGTAGACATCACAGATAATTTCGTGACCCTAAACGGCGAGGTGTACAGTTGTGCCATCGTTCAGGACATTACGCAGCGAAAAGTAGCGGACCGCCAGGCCCGGCTTTCCGACTTTACGGTCCAAAAGGCCAGCGATGCCATCTTTTGGCTTTGCCCCAAAGGGATGATTAAGCAGGTCAACGAAGAAGCTTGTAAGCGCTATGCCCATTCAAAAGAGGAATTTCTAAGGATGAACATTCTGGATGTTTCCCAAACCATGGATGAGGAAGACTTCCGGCTGCTGTGGAAATCCATCAAAGAATCCAGTCAGCACATTTTTGAAGGAGTACATTTTACAAAGGACGGGGTAAAGATCGATGTGGAAATCAGCGCTCACTTTATGGTGTTTGAAGAAATGGAATACGTCTGTGCCATCGTGCGGGACATTCGAGATCGTAAGCGGAAGGAGGCAGCTCTGCGGGGCGCTTTACTTGAAATTAAGGAGTTGAAAGAAAAACTAGAGGCAGAGAATAATTATCTGCAGGAGGAGATTGAAGTGCAAAACAACTTTGGAGAAATCGTCAGCAACAGCAAGAATTTCAAAAAAACGCTGAAGCAAATCGAGCAGGTGGCTGATACTTCCTCCACCGTCTTAATTTCCGGAGAGAGTGGTACGGGCAAGGAGCTGATCGCTCGGGCCTTGCACCAACTGAGCCATCGCAGCAATCGGCCCATGATAAAAGTCAACTGTGCGGCTTTGCCTGCCAACCTCATCGAAAGTGAACTGTTTGGCCACGAAAAGGGCGCATTTACAGGCGCTTTGACCAATAAAATCGGCAAATTCGAATTGGCAGATAAGGGGACGCTATTTTTAGATGAGATCGGAGAGATGCCCATCGAGCTGCAGTCCAAACTGCTGCGGGCCATTCAAGAGGGGGAGATCGAGCGGGTAGGTGGAACGGCTCCCAAAAATGTGGACGTGCGCATCATCGCAGCGACCAACCGGAATTTGGAAAAAGAAATCGAAAAGGGAAATTTTCGGGAAGACCTTTACTACCGACTCAATGTTTTTCCCATACACAGCATACCGCTGCGCAAGCGGCGCGAAGACATTCCTTTGCTGATTCGCTTTTTCTGCGAAAAGCTCGGTGCTAAAATGGGACGGAAAATTACCGATATTCCACAAAAAGTGATCGATAAACTAATGGACTACGATTTTCCGGGAAATGTCCGCGAATTGGAAAACCTCATCGAACGCGCCATCATTACTTCGCGTAGTGGTAAGCTGACCCTAGGCAATTGGATTCAACCCAAAAAGAAGAAACTAAAGGCAGAAAATTTTGGTACGTTGGAACAGATTCAGCGGCAGCACATCGTACAAGTATTGCAACATACCAATTGGCGGGTCAGTGGCGACCAAGGTGCTGCCCGCATCCTGGGCCTGCGTCCCACCACCCTCTATTCCAAAATTGAGCGCTTGGGCATACAGCGCAGCAATGAGCTTGCAAAGGATGACTCCTGACGCAACAGCCTTCAAGGTTTGTCCTTCAGAATGATAAATGTTTGCAGGATAATGAGCAGTGATCCCAAGATTACAACAGCAAGGAAGACAGCATGAGTTGGAAAATTAGATGCAAACAACATCAGGATAATTAGGAGCATGAAAATCAAAATGAGCTTCTGAAACAGGGGAATCTTCCAATCTATCTTAGCCATACAAGTTAGCGATTTGCTGTCAAATGTACTCTAAACACGAAAACGCAGACAATGTTTTCGGAATTCGAACGACAGCTCTATCGAATCAAAATTCCCTATTCCTCGCCATTGAAAATGAGCTTTTTTAGTGAGTCAAAGTTGATGGGCTTGGTCAGATAATCCGTGGCACCGAAGTCGAAAGCCTTTTGCTTGTTTTGCTTGTCGTCGAAGGCCGTAATCATGTATATTCTAAGCAATGGATGTTGCTGGCGAACGACTTTCAACAATTCCAATCCACTCATCTGAGGCATGTTGATGTCTGATAAAATGATTTGCAGGTCTTTGGCTTTTTCTGCTTTTAGGAATCCGAGCGCCTCTTTGGCAGAAAAGGCAAAATGCAGGTCGACCGTACCATTTCGTCTTTCTTTGCGGAAGCGTTGTTCGAATAAGCGTTGAATATCTCTCTCGTCATCTATAACTAAAATGGTCATCTTATCTAGGTCTTTAGAGGGCTTTGTTTGTTGTTAAGTTTTTCTCT
>JBCCSZ010000447.1:0-3959 GCA_039199225.1 Bacteroidota bacterium | reverse complement strand
CCCAATCGCGTGTTCGGCTATCAGGCAGAATGCGATGGCTCAGATCGCCGCTGGTCGGCCGGACTGTACGACGAAGGACGACGCGGTTGGGTTTGGCCCAGCAAACAGGGTCGAACGAATGACAAGGCGCTGCTGGAGTATGAGGAGAAATCACAGGGCGAGTACTTATTCAATCCCCTTTTAGCCTCGACGAACGAACCTACGCGCTGCGCATAGAGGGAGACAGTACCATTGACAACAAACTATATCAAAAGGTTCTACTGGCCAGCGACACGCTCTTGCAAGACTGGCAGGAAGTTGACATCTACCTCCGAGAGGACGATCAGCAGCGCGTTTGGAAATACCAATATTTCACTGAAAGTCTACTTTACGATTTTTCTCTTTCCATCGGAGACAGTGTAGAAATTACCGACGATCTGGGCCTTCCTTGTACCTTGGTTGTGACGCAAACAGACTCCCTAACTCTTGCAGATATGCAGCCATATCGTCGTCTTAAGCTTCGCTCTGCCGGCGATCCCGATGGTAGTTTTTTTGGATTTGTTGAATGGGTCGAAGGAATGGGTAGCCTTTACGGTCCTCTTTATTATGGTGGTTTCTGCGCCACTGACTTTGGCGAAAGCCTTTTGTGTTTCTTTCAACAAGGACAGCGTCTCTACCACGATTCAGAGCGCGAAACCTGTGCGCGCTTTCTCACCTCAATCACTGAGGCTACACCTTCTGCTGCCCCAATCGTTTACCCGAATCCATCTCAGGGATTATTGAGCATCTCGCTTCCTACAAATCACGATAAACCACTCACTTTTTATCTTTACGATTCTTCCGGTCGACTCATACAACAACTTGACATCCAGGATTCCATTACCGCTGTTTCACTTCAAGCCTGGCCTGCTGGCACTTATTTCTATCGGATCGCGAAGGGAGAAGTCACAAGGTACAGTGGGTCCATAGTGAAGGTCGACCACAGGGAGTGATAATTGGAATCTTACTCCCTCGCCAGAGCATCAACCGGATTGTTGAGGGCCGCTCGGATGGCCTGGATACTGATGGTTACACCAGCAATGACAATGGCCAACAGCACCGGCAGGGCAAACATCCACCACTCTAACGCTATGGCATAGGCAAAGTTGGTCAGCCAACCATTTAGCAAATACCAGGAAATGGGAATTCCGATCACCAAGCCCAGTCCTACCAGTAGTAGAAAATCTTTGGACAATAAACCGATTAAATTGCCTGTGGAAGCTCCCAATACCTTCCGGATGCCGATTTCTTTTGTCTTTTGCTCGGCTAAAAAAGTTGATAAGCCCAGTAGCCCCAAACAGGCAATAAAGATGGAAATGATGGCAAAATAATGGGCCAGAGTGCCGGTCAATACTTCACTCTTGTATTTTTGCTGATAGTTCCTATCCACAAAATTGTAATGCAGGTAAAACGATGGCAGCACCTCTGCAAACACATTTTTCAAACTGGCAATGGCCGTCTGCATTTCGCCTTCTTTTGCTTTTACCAATACGCCTCTCGCATCGTTGGACAAGAAAATCGCCAGTGGCTCAATGTTCTCGTATAGAGACTGAATGTGGAAATTTTCCACCACCCCAATGATTTGCCTTTGCCTACCCCACCATTGAATCGTTTTTCCAATGGGGTCTTCTAAGCCCATGACTTCTACCGCTTTTTGATTCAAGACAATATTGGCAGTATCAAAAGGTGCATCTTCCCGATAGAAGCGACCGGCCGCCAAAGGCACGTCGACCGTCTTCAAAAAGTTTCCGGCCGCCCAAAAGTAGTGGAACTCTTGGTTTTCATCCTCCGGCTGCTTTCCAGGCCAGGATACGCCACTCGAAGAGGATGGTATGTCAACGGGGTCTGTAGGACCCATCGTTACTTGATCGATGCCCGGCGCTTTGAGGAGCTTGTCTCTGAGAAGGCTGTAATTTTCACCTATTTCTGATCCACGTTCAATCACGATCAAATTGTCTTTACTGATTCCTAGATTTTTGTGCTGAATGTATTGGACCTGTTGCTTGATGACAAAGGCGCCCACCACCAACAGTAGGGCTAAGACAAACTGGATGATGACCAAAGCTTTTCGCAGGCCAATCCCTCCCGATTGATGTCGAATGTTTCCTTTCAGTACCTCCACTGGCCGAAAAGACGACAACACAAATGCGGGATAGGTACCCGATAATAAAGTGGCAAACACTACGAGAATGCCTATTCCGCCCCAAAGCATCGGCGCAGCATAATCGAATTGCAGCGATTTTTCGGTCATCAATTGCAGCTGTGGCAATGCCAGTTGTGCTAAAAATAGTCCTATGGCGACCGACAGCACTGTAATTAGGCCCGCCTCGACCATAAATTGGGCTACCAAGGAATCTTTACCGGCTCCAATTGTTTTTCTCACCCCTACCTCCTTGGCTCTTTTGGAAGCTCTCGCAGTGGCTAGGTTGACAAAGTTTATGCAAGAAATGACCAATAGCAACAGAGCTGCCATGGCGAACATTTGCACATATTTAATGCGTCCTCCCGCAACCGCTCCTCTTTCATCAAATTGCCCGTACAGATAGGCATCTTCAAATTTCTGCACGATACATCCCTCCTTCATGTCGCTCTGCTGATGGGCCTTGTATATCTTTTCTATTTTCTGGACCACCGCACTGGCATCGGCTCCTTCGGCCAGCAGTAAGGCAGCTTGTATACCTGAATTTCGCCAATCCAGCATCCAATTGTGGCGCTCCACGAAATGGCTAATGGAATAGGTAAAATCTTGTTGGATGGAAGAACTGGCCGGGAAGTCCTTGTAGACCGCACTGACCAAAAAATCACCTCTGTCGCTCATGTTGATGGTCGCTCCGATGGCGGTCGAGGGCCATTGATCACCGAAGAACTTATGTGCCAGCGATTCGGAGATGGCAATGGCTTCCTGCCTTTCTTGTAAATCCTGGACAGTGCCAGCCAGTAGCGGAAAGGAAAAGGCTTCAAAGTAGGCGGGATTGGCAGCAGTTCCCTTGGCTCTAAAGGTCTTTTCGCCACTCCTCAAGGTCACTTCTTCGTCCCAACCAATGGGAATAAACTTTTCTACCTCTGGCAGTTGATCCTGCGCTGCTTGCATCAGTTGGTAGGGAACTTTGTGCTGAACATCCACGGTGCCGTCCGCTAGGGGAACTGTTCGTTTCAATAGAAAAATCCGATCCCCATTCACATGAAATTTATCGGTACGCCATTCGTCTTGTACCCATAGCAGCATCAGGGAAGTCACCGCTAGAGCTATGGCCAAACCGGCGATATTAATAAACGAATAGCTCTTTTGTCTGTAGAGATTGCGAAAGGCAATTTTGAAGTAGTTGCCGAATAAACTAGGCATAAAAGTCGGTTTGAATTCTTTAAAATAGCTGGGTCTGCAAAACAGTAAAACCTCCTTGATGTACAGCAGTTGGGCTTTTCGCAATCCATGCTTTTTTACCCGTACAAAGAACATCTCGTGCAAATCTCCGTCAATCTCATCCAGAAGAGCCGGATTGCAATACCAGTTCAAAAAACGATTCGCCCATCGCGGTGGCGCGGCCGTCGAAGGTTCCAATTCTTTTTTCTTCATTTTCTACACATCTAATTTTGGAATCAAAGACCAAAGGCGGGTTCTGTTTTCTCGGATTTCTGCAATGACCTTGTAGCCGTAGGCCGTCGCCTCAAATATCCTTTTTCGACGGCCACCTCTTTCTGGTGTCGCCTTTCCCATGTTGGATTTTACCATGCCTTTTGCTTCCAATCGCTTCAGTACGGTGTGGACAGCGGGGATGGATATGCTATTGTTGGTATGTTGCTCGTAAGCCTCGACGACCGAAACCCCATAGGCTTCCTCTACAATCATCACCATCAGCAAGATGCTTTCCTCCAAATGCCCTAAATTCTTTGCCATAGACTATATTATTAATACTTGTAGAACAAATCTACAACATTTGAGT
>JBCCSZ010000446.1:0-3973 GCA_039199225.1 Bacteroidota bacterium | reverse complement strand
CCTCAATCTTTTTCATCGGCTCTTGTGTCGCTACGACAATTTCATCTACGCCAATCTCCTCTTTGGCATAGGCCAACCGATCTTTGTTGATGTCCATCGCAATGACTCTGGCCCCGTCAATTTGCGCCAACTTCATCATGCCGATGCCGATGGGGCCACATCCGATGACCAGAACGGTTTCACCTGGCTGTATGGCTGCTCGCCGAAGCGCATGCGCACCAATTGCCAAAGGCTCCACCAAGGCAATTTCAAAGTCGGACAAGTTGCCTGCGGGTAGGAGGATGCTTTCAGGCACTGCGATGACTTCCTGCATGCCACCATCCGTATGGACGCCCAACACCTGGATATTTGTACAACAATTGGGCTTTCCATTTCGGCAAGCAATACATTTTCCACAACTGATATAGGGCATAACGATGACTTTGTCACCACTTTTCAAGCCCTGCTTATTTTCATCGATCTCCAACACCTCTGCGGCCAGCTCATGCCCCAGGATGCGCGGATAACTGAAAAAAGCCTGGTTGCCAGCATAGGCGTGCAAGTCGGTTCCACAAATACCCACCTGACGAATTTTCAGTAGGGCTTCCCCTGCTTTTCTCTTGGGCGCTGCAATCTCTTGCAGCAAGAATTTACCAGGTCGCTTACAAACGATACGTTTCATAAATCGGGTTCTTTTTGGCATCTGAAACAATTCGGGCTAAATATTAAAAGAAACGACAACATTGTTCTTGACAGACCTCTTTTTCTCTTTCCAGAAACCATATGTACAGCAACTATCCACATATGTTTTACAAAATCCGATGGAAAACGAAGACTTTGCTGCAAGTGATTTCTAAATATTTTTCACCAATCAATCGCTTCATCTGCCCATCTTCCTATGGATAAGAACATAACTACAATTGATGCACATCAACATTTTTGGAACTACCATCCGGAGACCCATAGTTGGATCAGCGACGATATGTCTGTTCTGAAAAGAGACTTTCTCGCAGCAGATTTGAAGGCTCAGTTCGATCAGAATGGGGTAGCGGGTTCCATCGCTGTGCAGGCAGACCAGTCGGAGCGGGAGACGCTTTTTTTACTGGAGCTTGCTGCCCAGAACGACTTCATCAAAGGGGTCGTTGGATGGGTAGATTTGCGCTCGCCGGCGGTTGAGGATCGCTTGGCACATTTTGCTGCTTTTCCAAAGATGAAAGGTGTTCGACACGTGGTGCAAGACGAACCTGATGTCCATTTCGTATTGGGGGAAGCCTTCCAGAGAGGCATAGCTGCTTTGGCGAAGTACAAGCTGACCTATGATATTTTGATTTTTCCATCTCAATTGGAAGCCGTCCTTCAGCTGGTCAAAAATTTTCCAGAACAGCCATTCGTCGTCGACCACATCGCCAAACCCTATATCAAGGATGGTAAGATCGACCAGTGGGCCAAGCAAATGCGGGCCATCGCGCAGCATCCCAATGTCTATTGTAAACTATCGGGTATGATAACCGAGGCCAACTGGACGGCTTGGTCTTATGCGGATTTTGTGCCTTACATGGATGTCGTTTTTGAAGCTTTTGGAATGGATCGGGTCATGTTCGGCTCCGATTTTCCGGTCTGCCTATTGGCTGGAAGCTACCAAAAGGTGAAGGGGCTGGTACAGGAATACACCCAGTCCTTTTCGCTAGAAGCAAAGCAAAAAATATGGGGTGTAAATGCCCTGCGATTCTATAATCTATCAAAGGAAACACTTAGCTAAATAGCTTAAAATCAAGCACCTATGGATTTACACCTCAAAGGAAAAGTAGTTGTCATCAGCGGGGCGGCCGGGATGAAAGGCAGCATTGGAGAGACCATCTTGCGCGCCTTGGCTGAGGAAGGGGCCGTTCCGGCCATCATTGATAGAAATGATCGCGGGTATGGGTATGTGGAAACCTTAAAAGCAAACGGCACAGATGCTCACTTTGTCAAAACAGATGTCACTCAGCCGGACCAGATTGAAAAGGCCGTTCAGGAGATTGCCGAAAAATATGGTCGCATAGATGTGGTCATCAATAATGTTGGCGTCAACGACGGGGTGAGGCTGGATGCCAGTTATGAAGCTTTTGTCAAGTCTTTACAACTCAACCTCATCAGTTATTGGCTGGTGGTCAAACACGCATTGCCCTATCTGAAAGCTTCCAAAGGAACGATCTTGAACATTGGCTCAAAGGTGGGATTGACTGGCCAGGGAGGCACCTCCGGTTATGCCGCCTCCAAAGGGGGAGTGTTGGCCCTGACGCGGGAGTGGGCCGTCGACCTGATCGCCCACAACATTCGTGTCAATGCGCTCATCATCGCTGAATGCTGGACGCCTGCTTACGACAATTGGATCAAAACGTTAAACAACGGAGCCGAAAAGCTTCAGTCCATCGTCCAAAAAATTCCACTGGAAAACCGAATGACAACTCCCGAAGAAATTGCAAATACAGCGCTCTTTGTCATCTCCGATTGCTCCTCTCATACAACCGGACAATTGGTATTTGTGGATGGTGGCTATGTGCACCTGGACCGCTCCCTACTACCCAACATTGGATAGATTAAAATACAAAACAAAACCAACATGAGTCAACAAAAAGCACCGGTTATTGCGACCAAGCTCATCTTCCCTTTTGCACTGGTGACCTTCTGCTTTGCCCTTTGGGGATTTGCCAACGACATCACCAACCCTCTGGTCAAAGCCTTCGGGACCATCTTCAATCAAAGTGCTTTTATCAGCTCTTTTGTCCAATTCGCTTTTTATGCAGGCTACTGCTTCATGGCCATTCCCGCTGCTATTTTCATTAAGAAGTACAGCTACAAATTGGGCATACTGGTCGGATTGGCCTTGTATGCATTGGGAGGCATTTTATTCATCCCCGCCAGTCTGGTAGGGCTGTTTTACCCTTTTTGTGCCGCTTTTTTCATTATGACCTGTGGATTGAGCTTCCTCGAAACCAGCGCCAACCCCTACATCCTCTCCATGGGCGATGAATCGACAGCCACCCAGCGGCTCAACCTCGCCCAATCCTTCAATCCAATGGGATCCATCATCGGTATACTCGTAGCCAAGGATTTCATCCTCGCCAAGTTGAACAAACTCAGCACAGACCAAAGGGCTACCTTGGTTGCCGACGAGTTCAACAAAGTAAAGATGGACGACCTCGCCATTGTCAGGGGACCATACGTGGCCATCGGCCTGGTTTTGCTGGTCGTCTTCATAATGATCTACTTTACCAAGATGCCCAAATCCAAAGACAGTGGCGGCAGCCTAGACATCTCCGGCACCTTCCGACGACTGACTGCCAACATCCGCTATCGGGAGGGCGTCATTGCCCAGGCATTCTATGTCGGCGCACAAATTACTGTCTGGACTTACACCGTTCACTACGGCACCGAAGTACTCATGCAAGAAGGAATGATCGAAGCCAATGCAGCCGCCTACGCCGTCAATTTCAATTTCTATGCTATGATCTTATTTGCCGTCAGCCGCTTCGTATGCACCTTCCTCCTAAAATACATATCGCCAGGCCGACTGTTGATGTACCTTTCCATCGCTGCCATCCTATGCCTAATGCCCGTCATTTTCATCGGTGGACGCTTCGGCCTCTACGCCTTGGTCGGCATCTCCGGCTGCATGTCGCTGATGTTTCCAACCATCTACGGCATCGCCCTCAAAGGCATAGGCGACGATGCGAAACTGGGCGCCGCCGGCCTGGTCATGGCCATCGCAGGAGGCTCCCTACTGCCCCCACTACAAGGCTTACTCCTGGATTCGGCCGGCGTACAACTGTCCTACACCATGCCCATCCTCTGCTTTATCGTCATCGCCTGGTATGGATTCCGCGTCGGAGGATTAGCAGTGAGCAGTGAGCAGTGAGCAGTGAGCAGTGAGCAGTGAGCAGTGAGCAGTGAGCAGTGAGCAGTGAGCAGTGAGCAGTGAGCAGTGAGCAGTGAGCAGTGAGCAGTGAGCAGT
>JBCCSZ010000445.1:0-4007 GCA_039199225.1 Bacteroidota bacterium | reverse complement strand
AATTAACACGCAAGGCGCAATTTCAGCATTTTTGTCTAGGCAAATTTGCTTTGCCATAGATTACCTTAGATTACATTTATTAACCCTTTTTAATCCTTTTATTATGCTACGTAAACTTGCAAGCTGCAAGAAGGTCAAAGTATTGACCGATCGGCAGCAAAAGGCGACCAAGGGAGGTATAATCATTGAAGATATAGACCTTTACTAGTCGTCATTCGCCTCACTTAAATTAGTCAATTTTCCTGGAAGGTCACGGAAACTGTTTGTGATTTTCCAGGGATTTTTTATATCTTAGTGGCATAGTCATCAACAATATTCATTTCGCTTTCCTTGGTGAGTTGGTTCCAACTCATTTGGTTTTCAGATTAATTTTTTGGGATTACATCCGTTGGATGTGTCTGTAAAAAACTCATTAAATGCGTTGGTATTTAATCAAATGGTAAATGATAATTTGGGGTACTTCCAGTGGTCTTTGGGGGAGTACATTAAAACGCTTTGAGTAGATCATATAGGGCAATATGGCCACTCTTAAGTGAGAGCGAGTGATGACTATTCTGCAAACTATAGAGTGCTAGATGTTCATCTATCTTAAAGCGGGCCTGTCTCCTTTCGGGGAGATAGGCTTTTTACCTGTGTTTTAAAAGTACGAATTTTATTTGATAATAATTTTTGACTGCTGCAGGTCATAGTGGAGCGTTTGAAGCAGTATTTATTGGAATTATTGCATAAATTAATGGAATAAACAAGCAAAAATGTACAAGTCGAATTTAAAAACCAATCTATTATGTATTGTATTTTACGTTATTATTTGCCTTTTTATTTACCGTCCTGTTGCTTATGGACAGGTCCTGAATGCGAATTGTAACTTGCGTTCGAATTACAAAGATTTTCCGCTTATCGAAATGAATGTTGCCTACCATTTTGTGGCCGACGCCAATGGGAACAACTTTCAGTGTACCGATCCACAGAGAGCCTATTATGTGCCGGATGTTATGGAGTCGGTCTTTAATCAGGCCAACGACTATTTTTCCGATCCTCGGGTCAATGAATTTGGAAGTGCAGGTAAAGTGGCAGATGCGCGCTTTCGGTGGCCGGACAACTTTGACTGCAGCAACGCCTATTTTTATCCAAATGGGATAGACATAGGAGAAGACATTCCTACCATTCCTGGTTTTTTTAACATCATTTTTGTGGACACACAAAGTCCATTCAGTGGGGGTAGTGGTGGCAACCCGACTTTGCTTTACAATATGCTGAAATTCCAGGTATCAGGTACTTTCAACCTTGCAGGTTATGCGCGTCTGTTGAACCACGAATTCGGGCATGCGCTGGGCTTGCCGCACGCCTTTTCCAAGTTTAACGACTGTGACGATATGGACTGTTCGGTCGAATGTGGCGGACCCGATCCAAACTGTACGATAGCAGATTGTCCAGAGCCTGCGCCGCTGTGCCATCCCCAGCCGGGAGGAGACCTTGATTTGTGTTGCTATTGCATCCGAAACAATGGCAACAATTTTATGGGATATGGCCACGATCAAAATGCGATGACGCCTTGTCAGTGGGAACAAATGATTGTCGATATTTTTGATCGTCCCAGGGACTATTTCAAGTGGTGTTTAGAAGAGGAGGCCGATCTGGAAATCAACAGTGGTGCGCGCGTCCACTGGGACTTTTACAAGATGCTCAACCAGAATGTCCTTGTCAAAAGAGGTGCTTCGCTGACCATCAGTTGTGAACTACGGATGGGGCCTGGCAAAAAGATTACGGTGGAGCGAGGGGCCAAGCTTGTGTTGTTGGGTGCTAAAATATCGCGACTTTGCCCAGACAGCCAATGGGGCGGCATCTATGTCGAAGGCAACTACAACCTACCCCAGGCCGAGCCCAACGACGATCCGGACGATCTGCCTGCCACGGACCAATCTGGCATTGCGTACATTGCTGGTTCGACGATCGAGCATGCGACGGCGGCCATCACAACGGCGCGTTATTGGGACTTTGGCAACCGTAATATGTGGGGTGGAGTGGTGTATGTAAAAAATACGGTCTTTCAAAACAATCGAAGAGGGGTTGCCTTTATGAAGTACAACAAACCGAACAACAGCCATTTTAGGGATTGCGAATTCCATGGAGGCTATGGAGGTGTCAGCATCTGGGCCTGCCGTGGCATTGATTTCGAGCAGAACCTATTTGAGCGACAAAGCAGCTATGGCATTCGGGGAATCGACTACCGCTCGGAGATTTACGATTTCAATCAATTCCTAAATTGCCACCACGGCATCGAGGTTTTTTCCTCCTACCCATCTGCCTCCGAAGTATTCATCGGATACACGAACAGCGCCCAAAATGAGTTCAATTACACCTTCCCGATCAACGAGTCGAAAGTAGGCGTTGTGGTAGAGGCATCGGATGTGTACGTCCGAAACAATGTTTTCAGAGGGTACAACATCGGCTGTGTGTACAATGATGTATCCAACTATGAAATAGATGAAAACTTGTTTGTGGAAGTGCTGGGCTCTCAAGAGACCAATGCCATTTCACTGTTTAATACCGGGCAGTCTGGTATTTCAGATATTAGTTGTAATTTCATCTACACCGATCAGGGCATCGATGCAGTCGATGATAATAAGGCAATGGTTTTCAAAGGCAATGTATTTGATACGGATTGGACAGACTTACATGTCCGCAATGACGTATTGAATCGCAGAGCTGGTATTAATCTTAGTCAGGGGAATGAAGGAAAACCTGTCAACAATTGCTTTACCCCTATAGAGCAGAGGGATCATATCCTAACTTCTTCCAATCGGGTGGACAGATTTGATTATTTTTATTCGGTTGTTGATCCACAAATCTGTATGCGAGAGCCCTACCAGCCCAATAGCAGTTCGCCGAATTATAGGTTTAAGAAGAATCAGATTTCCTCAGAGATTGACCCTTGTAAGGATGAAGGTGGATTTACTGGATCTACATTGGTCGGATTTCAAAGCATCAAGGATAGCATTGCCTTATTGGCATCAGTCTTGGCCAATGATCCGGAGAATACAGCTTTACAGCAGAAAATAGAAATGCTGAATGTGGAAAAAAATACCATACTGCACAATATTTTCCGCCAGGAATTGGAAAAGGGTAATGATGTTACACTTTCGACTACACTGATGGACGAAGGTTCTGTAGAGGCATTGAAATTACTTTATGCTTTAAAACTCAGAAAAGAACTATATGAGGAAGCGAAGAGTATTTTACATTTCTTTCCTATTGAGGAAGGGGTATTTGTTAAGCTGCAAAATATCAATTTGAAAGTACAGCAACAACAGGATACGATTTACCAATTATTGCCCGAAGAGGAGATATTTTTAGAACAATTGGCTGATGGTAAATCAGCGAATAATGGCTATGCCAAATCCTTATTGGCCATATTGAGAGGAGATTCTTTTGAATATGCTTTCCGAGTACCAGCCGAAAACCGACAAGGTCGCGTGTCAGTTGCGGAGCCAGTAGATGAAAAACTGCGTTGCCATCCCAATCCGGTATCAAGGTTGTTGTCTATTTCGGTAAGCACTAACAGTTTGCAAAAAACTGATATTCATATTTACAACAGCAGAGGCCAAGTCATTAAGCGTCTTACTGCGGATATTGGATCAACAACCGCCCATTTTACAGTAGATACTCAATGGTGGCCAGTAGGTATTTATTTTGTCAAATTATCATCAGAAGGCCAATGGTTGGCCAGTCAAAAAATCATTGTTTTGCGCTAAATCTTTTACTATGAAGGCGATTGTATATATTCTATTTATATTTTTGAGTATTTCATTGTTTGCTCAAACGCCCAACTTTTCTCTGTCCATTGACTTGAACAATGATTCAGACCAGTCTTGGGATATGGCTGATCTGGGAGATGGTTTATTGTTGGTTAGAGGAGGCACCTGCAATGGCAATCAGGATTTCTGTTCTGGTCTGATTCGTACAGACTACGACGGAAATATACTATGGAAGAAGGAATACGATTATTT
>JBCCSZ010000444.1:0-4026 GCA_039199225.1 Bacteroidota bacterium | reverse complement strand
TGTAGGCCGTCTGAACAGGATTTCCGGATACCAAGGCCCACCACGAGTAGTGATACAGAAACCAGAAAGGCAGATGGTACAGCTTGTAGTTGTACACCCATTTGTATATGGTCGAGGATCGAGACACAGGGCTTTCTTTGCAATATACTGCAATTCCGTTTGTTTTACTACACCTCAAATATGAATGGTCTTTGCGCATTGCTGAACGGCTGTTTTGGCTTGACAAGTGGTAAATATCCACTGTATTGATGGTTTATGGGGGTAAAATATCGGCGGATTAGCGGGTGGTCAATCCCTTGGGGCGCTTCAGCAAATAAAGTTTCACATCTGCCAGATTGCGGCTTTTTTGCGACAAATCAAATTCGCACTCCATGAAAAAAGTCATCCTACTTACAATCCTTGCCTTCTCGATGCTACATCTAAATGCTCAAATCACCGGTCAGGTATTCGATGACGGCGGTGAGAGACTGCCTTTTGTCAATGTCCTTATTTTGTCTGCAGTGGATTCCAGCCTGGTATCGGCCACATTGACAGACGAGGCAGGCCACTTTCTATTTGAGCAGGCTCCTGAGCAGGACTACCTACTATCCGTCCAGACACTTGCTTATCGCGATTGGTATTCTACAACTACTAGGGGCAACCAATCCTTTGGAGACATTCAACTGGAAGCTGCGGCTTATGAGTTGGATGTGTTGGAAGTCACTGCCCGCAAAAAGTTGATTCAGCAAAGTGGGGAAGGGACCATTGTCAATGTTCAGAGCAGTCTGCTGACCAAAGGGAGTTCTGCCTTGCAGTTGCTCGAACGGCTGCCAGGCGTATACATTGACCGGCGCAACAACGATCTGTCGCTCAATGGGCAGAGTGGCGCCACGATTATGCTGGACGGCAGAACCCTGAGACTGCCTTTGAGTGAACTCATCAGCCTGCTAGAGGGCATGAGTGCCAATGAAATTGAAAACATCGAGTTGCTCACCAGCCCTTCTGCCAAATACGATGCAGAGGGGAGCAGCGGCATGATCAATATTGTGCGAAAGGAGCAAAAAGACAATGGCACCAATGGGTCCTACACCTTGTCAGGCGCCTGGGGCGCCAAGCCCAAAGCCTCTGGTAGCGTACAGTTGTATCACCAAGACCAGAAGAAGCATTTTTCAGCCAGCTATGCGTATTTGTACGATGCCAGCATCTACGATTGGCGGGCGACGGGCTTCAACAACATTCCGGCCCTCATTGGCGCCTACGACATTGATTATTTGCACGAGGGCAAGCAACGCAAACAAAGTCACAACCTTTCCATGACCTATGGCCAGCAGCTCAGCGAGAATACGACGATCGGTGGGGATCTTCACTACAGTCGAATCATGGATCGTCCCGACCGGCTGAACACTGGTAATTACTTTTTCCACAGCCAAGATTCTTTCTTTCAAATGAAAATGCACCAACTGGTCGACAATCGCTGGGACAACCTCGTTGCATCTATTTTTCTGGATCAGCAACTCCACAAGGGGGGGCAGTTGAGCGTAGCCGCCGATTATCTCTACCACTACAACGAAAGTCCTTCCTTGTCCAGCAGTTCTTTTCACAACTTGAAAGGGGAGCGTTTGACTCTGAATGATGAAATATTTGCCACTTCTCTGAAGGGGGTGAATCAAACAAGCATACGAGTAGGTGCCTTCAAAGTCGATTATGAAAAAAGCTGGTCTTCTAAAATCAAGCTTCAGCTCGGCTTCAAGGGAAGCTATGCTAAAAATGAGAACCAAGGTGGACTCGAACGGAAAGTCTACGATCATTGGGAGGTTGACCCCAGGGCCTCCACCAGCTTGGAGGGCTATGAGCTGATAACTGCCGCCTATACGTCGACCCAATGGAAAATGAGCGATGCCATCGACCTAACCCTCGGGCTACGTTACGAATATTGGCAACGCGAGCTGGGTGCTGAACAAGGTAACAGACAGCAAAATCAGTTTTTTCCTTCGGTACATTTTTCGCAGCAATTGACCGATGACCAATTCCTGCGATTCTCCTACAGCCGAAGAACCAATCGACCTTCCTACAACGACCTAGCGTCCTACATCTCCTACAACGGCCCGGTGTCTGTCATGACGGGCAATCCGCTTTTGCAACCAACAATTTCCAATAAGCTGCGCTTGAATTACCAGCTAAAAGGGGTGAACATGGCCCTGCAGTACCAGCGGGACAAACATCCGATCCAGCGTTATCAATTGACCGCGAATGATACAGAGGACTTGCTACTGGTGTCGCCACAAAACCTAGATTTCGAACAAATCATCTCCTTTCAACTCGATTGGTCCACAGACCCAACACCCTGGTGGCAGTCTCAGTTGGGCCTCATAGGTAGCCATCGCAGCTACAGACTGCTGCACACCCTGGAAAAGGCCGAAAAACGCTATGTGGCCTTTAATATGTATGGCAATCAACAATTCCAATTACCGCTGGACCTATCGCTGGAAATATCCGGATGGTACAATTCAGGATTCTATGAAGGCAGCCGGAAAGTAGATGGATTTGGCATGCTCAATGCAGGCATCCGAAAGTCTTTAAAGAAGGGTAGGGGCAGCTTACAATTGGCGGTGGAAAACCTGCTGCAATCCATGCGAATCACTTCCTACTTTGGTCGTGTAACCCCAGAAGTATTCGAGATTTTTACAAAAGTTTACTACCGTCCAGAAAGCGCTCGCGCTCGTATTTTTCGTCTGACTTACAGTCGGCCCTTCGGCAACCGCAAGATGACGGGCAGAAGAAAAAAGCAATCTGCGTCGGATGAGGAAAGAAGTCGGCTGAGGACCGGAGGATAATTTGTCCGATATATTATTATGTTAAGTAGATTAAATTATTGATAGTTCCTGAAATAATAGATAAGAGGGGGATGATCAACCAGCACTGCAGCTACAGGAAAGATTCCAGCGAATCAACGAAATCGGCTGTAAATGGGCAGGATATGGCCGGATTTGTTGGAATAGATGAATTGTACGACTTTTCTAGCAAAACAGTCTGTGTATACGCACGAGTCGTTTCATGCACGTTCTACGCCATTCTGGGGCAATCAGAATGGCGTAGCTGCATTTGGGTGCGAACATTAAGGCTGTATTAAATGCCCATAATTGATACTATGATTATGGTTAAAAAACCATATCTGTCTTTGGGCTTTTAATTATTGTTTTATGTCTAAAAGAAATCTAAAAACCTCTCTGGATATTAGTTTTACTCACACCGAGTATCTCAGGGATTTTTCAAAGCTTGGTAATGACCTTTTGTGGGAGGTTGTTAAAGTTATCGAGAAGATCGACGGTCCTTTCTTTAGGTCTGATATTGTGAAGCATGGTATTTCCAATTCTAAGGTTACTCAAATTCTAACTACTCTTGCTGAATTTTCCATTGTCAATCAAGGTTTTAGTAGTCACGATAAAAGGATCATTTCTTATACTCTAAATCATCGTCGTCTTAGCAGTGTCATTGGAAAAATAAATCGTCTATGCCCGCACCGGTAATTTATTACTATGATTTTGCTATCGGTCATCCTCATACCGACCGTACTACCTGGCGTGATAATCGTCTAAGAATTCCCGCTAAAAATCTTCAGACGGCCATAGAGATTTACTGCCTGTTCGCTGATATTTCAATCGCTTCTATATGGTATCGTCTCAGGTCTGCAACTGAATTTCTTAGAGTTAAAGAAAAGGGCAGGTTACATCTCATGTATCAGGAGAATAGAGCAATTAGCGAGGCTGAGATTCATTCCTTATTTGGATAATTGTTTAATCACAATGTCTATTAAATCTATAATTGTCGAACTATCGTCGTGGTTTGTTATGATCGAGTAAATCTGTAGTAATATTATTACAATCAATAATAGAATTACAGTCACCTTAAACTTTTTATCCATAGTAACAGTGTTTGCATTCATTAATTAAAAAAGCCCGCGAAGCGGGCTGGGAGGGGGTTAGGCGGCTTTTCTTCTTTCAGCTCTTTCACGTCGATAAGACAGAGCATAATTTATCTCTTGCTGCC
>JBCCSZ010000443.1:0-4051 GCA_039199225.1 Bacteroidota bacterium | reverse complement strand
TGTATACGTCGGGTTCGACTGGAAAGCCCAAAGGGGTTGTCCATACTTGTGGGGGTTACATGGTGTATACTTGTTATTCTTTCCGCAATGTTTTCCAATACGAAGAAGAGGACATTTATTGGTGTACGGCCGATATTGGCTGGATCACTGGCCATTCCTATATCGTTTACGGCCCTCTGTTGGCGGGAGCGACTACGGTCATGTTCGAGGGTATTCCGACCTATCCGGATGCTGGCCGCTTCTGGGAGATATGCGATAAGCTGCAGGTCAATCAATTCTATACTGCACCAACTGCCATCCGCGCGCTCATGGCCAAGGGGGATGAGTTTGTCGACAAGTACGATTTGTCTTCCCTCAAGGTACTGGGGTCCGTAGGTGAGCCGATCAATGCCGAAGCATGGCACTGGTATGATCAAAAAGTTGGTAGGGGTCGATGCCCGATTGTGGACACTTGGTGGCAGACGGAGACAGGAGGAATTATGATTACTCCTATCCCCAATGTAACGGAGACACCTCCGACCTTTGCGACGCTGCCGCTACCGGGCATTCAACCTTGTTTGGTAGATAAAGATGGCAACGAGATCGAAGGCAACGATGTGGAAGGCTTGCTTTGTATCAAGTTCCCTTGGCCCTCGATGATTCGCACGACCTACAACGACCACGAGCGCTGCAAAAATGTCTATTTTTCTGCCTTTGAGAATAAATATTTCACCGGCGATGGGGCGCGTCGAAATAAAGACGGTATGTATCGAATCATCGGTCGGGTGGACGATGTCATCAATGTATCTGGCCATCGGATCGGAACGGCGGAGGTAGAAAATGCGATCAATGAACACAACAATGTGGTTGAATCGGCCGTCGTTGGATACCCACACGACATCAAGGGGCAGGGTATTTATGCCTACATCATCACCAATGAAAATGTAACCGACGAGGATGCCTTCCGCAAGGAGGTACTACAGGTGGTCACCCGTGAGATCGGGCCGATCGCTAAGCCGGATATGATCCAGGTTGTACCTGGGCTACCCAAGACCCGGTCGGGTAAAATCATGCGTCGCATTTTGCGAAAAATTGCGGAAGGAGATGTTTCTCGTATGGGAGATGTTTCGACTTTGCTGAATCCCGAAGTGGTCGAGCAAGTCAAAGCAGGGGCCTTGGTGGAGTTGAAGGAATAATTGGAGCAGAGCGCTACTCACTTTTGTCTTTTGAGTCGTTTGAACTTTTTTGTTCTTCTGTTGCCTTCCCATACGCGGGTTTCTTTACTGCCGATGATGACAAAATATAGGTTTAGGCTAGAGAAAATCCTAGTAGATAGGATTTCTTTCCAATTTTTTAGGTCTTGGCGAGAAGGGGTAGGGTATTTCTCCGGATGGGTGTGCCACTCACCCAGATAGTTGCAAGTTCCCTTGCTCTTCTTCCAGACCGAGCTGATGATTTTTTGATGCCTTTTCTCTTCTCTGATGAATTGCATCCGGGCTCTCGTATCTCCGGTCATGGGAACAGTTACGCGATCGATGATTTTATCTTTGGAGTCGATGATGAATCTACCAAGTAGGACGCCGCCTGCCTCTAGTTTTTCGGGCGCATCCTGTCGGTAAGAATGCATCTTTTTTAGTGGCCGGCTGTCAATTTTTAATCTTCCTTTATTGGATAGTGTAAAGATCATATCGCTTTTTTGCAGTATGGACAATTGGGGTTTATAAAATTGTATTTGTTGTTGTTCATATCGACCTGACTTTGTCGCAGGTAGCGATTGGATAATTGAAAGCCTTGTTGGCAAAAATCCAGGGTGTCGCCCTTCCAGGATAAAATCTGCGCCTTGTCCAGCTTATTTTTCAAATAATTTATACTCAACCTGGCCATTAATTCGCTGGTGCGGATGGAGTCCAGAGCGGTGTAGGGGGTGAAAACTTCTCCACAGCCCAGGTGCTTTTTGTGAAAAGGCTTTGGCTGCTCTTTAGCTGCAAAAGAAGCTATGTTGTATCCATTTCTGAATAGACATCTATAGCATCCTTCCTTTTCCGGAAAGCGGATGACGGCATGTCCGCCAATGCCCAAGGCTTCGTTCCATCCAATGACAAAAGGAATTTTCCATTTTTGTTGACAAAGCAGAAAGTTGACGGTGGGGTCTCCGACGGCAGATATGACCAAGTTGTGTTGGTCTATGTTTAGTTCTGTTCCATCCATCAGATTTTCAATGCTGTTCGGGTAGGTTGTTACTTTGGTGTATAATAGATTGGCCGACAGGTACTCTTTCAAGGCTTCCACTTTTTTCTTTCCACTGTATTGCATACCTATGGCATATCTGTGGACATTTTCATATTTCAACTCGTCTGCATCCACCAAACTCAAGGAGCCGATGCCTGCCTTGGCGAGCATGATGGCCAGATGGCTTCCGACAGAGCCACAACCTATGATTAAAGCCTTTTTCTTTTGTAAGTCGATGCTTGCTCCGCTGCGAGGTAAAATGGCTTCTTTGTCCAGCCTCGTGACATGGAATAGCTTGAGGCTCCAATCAGAGCTGGCGGATAAAAAGGGATGTTCCTTGTCTTTTTTGGGTATCAGTTGAACACCCGCCAAAAGCGTCATTCCGGTTTTTCTGGGTATACCGAAAATAATGTACTGAAACCTTGTCGGTTTTTTTCCCGATAGGATGATCGTTATGGCTTCCCAGTTTTTTGTAGACACTTTAGGTTTCAGCCAGTTGGTAAATTGCTGTACGCTCCATCGTTCATCGTATGTTGGCGGATGGATGGGACTCTTTAATTCCAGGGGAATGTACAAGCCCGATTTTTGGGAGGGACTGCTCTGCTTGAAGAAATGTTTTTTCCTTATTGCTATGTTTTCGCCATAGTTAAAGACGATGCCTTTTTGGTTGTCTTTTAAGATTTGAATTTTTTGGGGAGCATCTTTGATTTCAATGAGCGATAAAAAGGGGATGGGTTGCATGAATTTATTCCCATTCCAAAATGCATTGAACTCTTCTCTGAAATCTTCCTGATTCGTTCCATCGAGGCCGTCCTTCAAAGTCTGAATGGCCAACTCTGCAGAGGCTTGAAAAACCACCTCTGGCTTGTCGATGTTGATGAAAATGCTTTCCTTTTCCAGGTAACAGATGCTTCCGTTCGGTTCAATATGCGGTAAGAATCCAAGGTGATCGTATTTGGGCAGTAGGAACTTGGGTAAATGGTAAGGGAATTTTTTTGGTACACATATGTTTATGGGAACTTTGTGGTCTTCCACTTGAAATTGGCATGCTAGTATGCAAAGCCAGTAGGTTTCCTTTTTTTGCTTGGGCAGATCAATCTCCCGCAGGAAGGTCACCTGATCCGTGCGGGAGATGTAATCAATGATTTTTTCTTTCGTCATGGATTATGCACTTTCGCTTTTACCGGGAAATGCTTCTGATCGCTTTTGGCCAGAGCGGTCCTTGTCTACCTCTGGAAAATCATCTCCCAATTGCTTGATGAGAATTTTGGATGCCTTGTGTGGGTCTGGCTCCTTTTCTGCCTCTCGCAATGCTTTCTGCAGGGCTTCCAACTTTTCCTTGAATCTCTTGAAGTGACCCTCTTTCATTTTTTTGAACAGGTTGTTACCAGGTGCTACCGGAAGCTTTACGGTTATTTTTCCAAACCAGTCGAATTGCTGCAGAATACGCTCCACTAGATTTTTCAGGGCCAGTAGGTCTTTGGGGGTAGTGGTAGACGAAAAAGTGTCGCGGTCTATTTGAGGGGTAAATAAATTATAAGCCAAGGCGGTCAGGGCAATACCTGTTGGTTTTCCATTGCCTGTATTTTTAAATTTAATGTCCTTCCAGCGCTTTAAGTATCGAATGACCCGCTTCATTTGTTGCTGGTCGTCTGAATTTTTGAAACGCTTATTTATTTTATCCTTCAGTGCTTGAGGCTCAGAGATTTCCCATTTCTTATCGGCTGTGGCAGAGGTGGGTTTCCCCCAGGAAAGATAAGTTCTACCATCGCTGTTTTCATCGGCATAGATGGCTAGGTCGACATGGTAGAGTACTTCTCCGTCCTTATAGTATTGCACCCGG
>JBCCSZ010000442.1:0-4082 GCA_039199225.1 Bacteroidota bacterium | reverse complement strand
GGCTTTCAATCCATCTCATGGAGCCAAAATCCCGACAAAGTTTTCAGCGAATTCACAGCAACCGACCACAACAGTCCAATGAGTGAAAAAATAACTGAATCATTGGATCGATACCTCACAGAGAAATTGGATAAAGAATACGGTGGCCAACTCAGTATTTCTCAAGTATCCAGACAATCAGAAGAAATATTTGTGATCGGTGAATTCAAAGATGCTTCCCTGCATTTAGGTGGCCGAAGTACATTCAATGCTTACCTGGTAGAACAAGTGGAAAAAACGGCTGTGACCGAATTCTGCTACTACCAATACGACCAAGCTAAGGACAAACAAGCTTTGCGTTGCCTGGAAAACAGCAAAAAAATTGAAAACTTACAAGAGTGATGGGATTGGTAGACGATCCTTTTCTAAAAAAGAGAATGACAGATGAAAAAAGTATGCTTCGTTCTAACAATTCTATTCCATACACAAATAGCCTTTTCGCAAGATTTACAATTGCAGCCCTACGAATTTGTCTCCAAAGCCAAGGACACCATCCAAGCCGAGTTGGGAACCTTCAAAGTCTTGGAAGACCGGACCGGTGGCAAAAGTGATTCGATCGCACTGTCGTTTGTTCGATTCAAAAGCACCAATCCAACGCCCGGAAGTCCCATCGTTTACCTATCCGGAGGACCTGGCGGTTCCGGGACGGAGACGGCCAAGAGAGGTCGATTTGAATTGTTTATGAAGCTGAGAGCTGTCGCCGATGTGATCGCTTTTGACCAGCGCGGAACGGGATTGTCCCATAGATTACCAAATTGTCCTTACCGGGTAGAATTTGAATTAGACAGAGCAATCGGCAAGGCTGAATATGTTCAAAAAACCACTGAAAATATCTCCAAGTGTTTGGAATTTTGGCAGGAAAAAAATGTCAATCTTCATGCTTACAATACGACAGAAAGTGCAAAAGATATAGAGGTATTGAGAAAGGCGTTGAATGCAGAGAAGGTTTCGCTTTGGGGCATCAGCTATGGTTCTCATCTTGCTTTTGAATACATCAGGCTATTTGAGCAGAACATCGATAAATTGGTTTTGGCAAGCTTGGAAGGCTCCGACGAAACCATCAAGCTCCCCAAGAATACGGAGGATTTTATTTTTCATCTAGCAGATTTGGCAGAGGATAACTACGGCACGGAAAATAAATATCCAAACCTCAAAGAAAAAATTGTGGCAGTACATCGACGACTGAAAAATGAACCTGTCACGAGTTCCTACAAAAACAGAAGAGGCGGCATGGATACCGTCAGCATTTCAAACTTTGAGCTGCAAGCTGCCATCGCCACTTTTTACTTGAAAAATCCCTGGGATTCCAAAGAGCTTCCAAAAGTGTATGCGCAAATGTACGATGGCGATTTCTCCGGAATTGCACCAGATGTGATGGTTGTTAAGCGATACATTTTCGACGGCATACGACCAATGTCTTTGGCAATGGATATGCAGAGCGGCATTTCGAAGGAACGCCAACAAATTGTCGATCAACAGATCGAAACGTCCATCCTGGGAAGCACCATCAACTTTTTACTTTACGAGTGGATGACCAATTTAGATTTCCCACAACTGCCGGACCCATTTAGAGCCATGCCAACAAACAAGGTTGAAGCACTTTTATTGAGTGGTACGATGGATGGCCGAACCTACCTTAAAAGCGGACAAGCAATTGCACAGAAATTTGTGAATGGACAACATGTAATCATCGAAAATGCAGGGCATGATTTATACATGACCTCACCATTGATTGGCAACATGGTACTGGATTTTTTCAATGGCAGAGCGCTGAATGTTGATAGAATTGTACTCAAGCCAAGGGTGTTTGACTAAAGGCGGAGGCAGACAAAGCGCCGTTCATTGGACCGGTTAAACCATTGCAGCCCATTCAAGCGCGCCATACAGATTTTGATAGATGTTTCGTTTAGTTTACGAGTGATTCAAAGTTTCCAACGATACAATGACATTGAACAGTACCTCACATATATCTGATAAAAACACCATTGCTGTCCTGCCTTTTGTAAACATCAGTGCGAGTCAGGAGAATGAATATTTCAGCGATGGTATGACCGAAGAGATCATCAATGCATTGGCCAAGATCAATGGGCTGAAAGTCACTTCCAGAACTTCGGCATTTCATTTTAAAGGAAAAAATATTCCCGTTTCGGAAATAGGTCAGGCACTGGGCGTTTCGACTATCTTGGAAGGTAGCGTTCGCCTGTCTGGAAACCTTATGCGCATCACCGCTCAATTGATCGACGCAGCGGGCGATTTCCACTTTTGGTCGGAAACCTGGGACAGAACACTCGACAACATTTTTGAGGTTCAGGATGAGATCAGTCTTTTGATTGCCGATAAGTTGCGGGAGCACCTCGGGCATTTTGAAATTCAAGAACACTTGGTGGACCAACAAAATCTGAGTGTTGAGGCCCACAAACTATTTTTCAAAGGACGACAGATTTTCAATAAGTGGAATCCTGAAGATGTCTTTCAGTCGGTTGCCTTTTACAAGCAAGCGCTAGAGCTCGAACCCAACTACGCGGAGGCCATGGTCGCCCTGGCGGACGCCTACAGCTTTTTGGGAACCATATCGGCCATTCCGTTCGAAGAGGGCTGGGGTAAATCTGCCGAGTTGACCCACAAGGCGTTGGCCATTAACGATCAGCTTCCAGCCGCGTATTACCAGCTCGCCAATTTGGCTTTCTTCACAAAATTTGATTACCGAGCAGCTTTTCAACATACAAAGCAGGCGATTCATCTGAACCCCAACCATGCAGAATCACAGCAACTAATGGCATTGCTGTATATCCTTGCAGATAAAGAAGCGGCCGCTAGAAAACACTTAAAGACAGCACTCAGCATCGATCCGCTATCGCAGGAAACGCAGTTTTACAGCTCCTACATTGAATACAGGAGCGAGAACTACACTGAAGCGCTCCGTCAGTTAAATACTTGTCTGGACGTCAATCCAAATAACATCCCCGTTCATGCGGTGAAGACCTTGTGTCTGTTGAAGTTGGGGCGATACGATGATGCCATCAGCTACTACGATGCGCTGCCTTCGGAGATAGTTGTGGTTGGGGAAAAAATCGGTACCCAAGCGCTTGGATATGCTTTGAAAAAAGAGGCATTAAATGCGCAGACATTGGCAACTACCCTTGCGGAGATGGCCCAAGGCGAAGACGGCTTTACGGCTGATTCTTACCTGTTTTTGCTTTCGGCAGCGACCGCCCAAATAGAGGAGGCATTTGCTTGGGTGGAAAACGCCATCAAAGTTGGATCTCCGCTCTTGCTTCTGCGTTATGGTGATCCGCTGGTTGGTCCCATTAAAAAGGACCCTCGCTATGTAAAGTTTTACCAGCAATTGTATCCGCAAAATCTATTTAAGGAAAAAAGAGAGGCTGGCGAGCGGAAGGCATTACTGGATGAGGCATCTACTTTGAACTACAAAACCCGACTGCTTCAACTTATGGAAAACGAGCAGCCTTATTTGAATCCCGAGCTCTCGCTGCGCTCACTAGCCGCCCAACTGGACCTGCACCCGAATCAACTTTCATGGCTTCTAAATGCCGGCTTTGGAAAAAACTTCAACGAGTTCATTAATCACCACCGCTTGGAAGCTTTCAAGCGAATGGCCAAAGAACCAAAAAATTCCCACCTCACCATCATGGCCATCGCCTACGACTGCGGATTCAACTCTAAAACCGTCTTCAATACCTACTTCAAAAAAGCAATGGGTACCACACCAAAGCAGTTTTTGAAAGAATAAAGCACACATTCCTGCCAACCTGAATAAGGCATGTGAACCTATCGAATGATCGAATTGAAAATTACAATACTTTAGCGACTACATGGAAAAATCGACGAAACTTCAAGTACTCTTAAATGAGCGCAGCCAGGAAGCATTGACCAATCAAAATTTGGTGGGCATGTCCATTGGATTGATAAAAGACAAGCAGTCCTTCACCACTCACGTTGGTTACAAAAACTTAAAGACGAAAGAAGTTGCCGACGAAAATACGCTCTACGAATTGGGTTCTATTGGCAAGTTGTTTACAGCT
>JBCCSZ010000441.1:0-4097 GCA_039199225.1 Bacteroidota bacterium | reverse complement strand
TTGGAAGGGGCCGTCTATTTGGAAGACGAGTGGCAGATTACCCCCAGGCTACACGCCAATATTGGCTTGCGTGCCTCCCTCTGGCAAGCCGATGAAAAGACCTACTACAACCTGCAGCCCCGTTTGGCCGCTACCTATGATTTACAGCCCAACATCCAACTTAAGGCTTCCTACAGCTACATGAGTCAATACCTACACTTGTTGACAACGACCGGTATTGGTCTGCCCAATGATTTGTGGGTACCGACGACCGACCGAGTGGCTCCGCAGGACTCCTGGCAGATTGTGGCCGGGGTGGAGTACCGCCGCAATAAATTCTTTGATCTTTCCATAGAGGGTTATTTCAAAAAGTTGAATAATGTCATCACTTATCAGGAAGGCAGCTCTTTGACCTCCATCGATGCAGAAAATTGGGAAAACAATGTTACTACTGGCGAAGGTTGGGCTTATGGTTTGGAGATTTTTGTCGATAAGAACTTTGGACGGACGACGGGTTGGCTTAGCTATACCCTTGCCTGGTCCTTGCGTCAATTCGACCGGGTCAATCTCGGGCAAACCTTTCCTTTTCGCTACGATCGTCGGCACAACCTCAAATTGGTGTTGATCCATCGCTTAGGGAGCAATTGGGAGCTCAGTGGCAACTGGGTCTATGGAACGGGCTTGGCAACCACCCTGCCGATCAGCGAATACCAGGCGTCCATTCCTGGCTTTTCGGGCCGCTCTGAGTTGGCGATTAATTTTGGAGAGAAAAACAGCTTTCGGTTGCCCAATTACCACCGCTTGGACATTGGCGCCAACTACTCTTTTGGAAAGAATACCAAATCCCACACCTTGAGTTTTGGTTTTTACAATATCTACAACCGTCGGAATCCCCTCTACTACCGGCTGAGTCGTGGTACGCGAAATCCTTTGAATCCCAGAGGAAAACAATACATAGAGGTTAGCCTTTTACCAATAACACCTTACTTTAGTTACAGTATAGAATTTTGAGTCGTCGCAATACATATCGCTTTTTGAGCCTGCTGCTTTGCTTTTGCCTCTTTGGTCAAAGTTGTGAGCGGGTTGTCGATCTGGGTATTGAGGAAGAACAATCCAGGCTGGTTGTCCTCAGCAATTTTGAACCCGACAGCCTTTTCAAACTCAGTGTATCCAGAAGTCGATCTGCTCTTTCCAGTGAACCCTTGGAATACATCGACAATGCCATCGTCGGCATTTATGAGGGTGATGTGCTGTTGGAAGAGATGGTGACGGTCTTCGAGCCGCTCTTGGGTCGCAACATCTATACGACGCGCCAACTCAAGCCGATGGAAGGTATTCCTTATACTGTCTGGGTCAAAGCCTTGGACCTACCAGACGTCAGCTCGACGGATGTCATTCCCCCGGCTGTTCCGATGACTTCCTTGGAGATCGTAGGAACACCCCGATTTTTGCCCATCACTCCCGACCAGCAGACCGTTCAGGTTTTGCTCCGCCTAAGAGCTACCTTTCAAGACCCTCCCGGTGAGCGCAACTTTTACCATCTGAATTTTTTCTACAAAGACATCAACATTCAAATCGACGGAGAAGATACCCTCAAGCAGGAAACGGGCATCATCATTCCGTTGACTCTTCAGGATACCCCCAATGACCTACCGTATCTTAGTCATTACAATCAAGGCGTATTGATCGATGATGAACGCTCGGATGGAGAGCAGATGAGCTTTGAGTTTGAGGCTGCCACTCGTCCGGTGGGCCGGCTGGAGATATTTGACTACCTTTTTGTAGAGCTGCGATCTGGTTCGACAGCCTATTACGATTATCACAGTTCTTTGACCCTGCAATCACAGGAAACGGATACCATCTTTTCAGAACCCATCATTTTATTCAATAATATTGTAGAAGGTTATGGAATATTTGCAGGTTATAATACCGCCCTTGATTCAGTGGCAGCGTTTTAAAAACTTCTTTACTATTTTTGCGTAAATGATGTTTGTCAGGCAAAACGTATGTCTGATAGGTAGCAAAACAGGGTAAAATATTCAGTTTGTTTGTTCGGCTGTATATGAATACTTTCGCGGAGGTCGTTTGGATTAATAGAAACGAACCAAAGCTTTTGAAGTTTTACTAAAAAAATCAAGTTGTGACTCCCGTCTAACGAGCCGGGCAGAAACTCCTGGGAAAGCCTTCAGCTCGGAATTTGCTATGAAATCAAGGGTTTCTCTCAAAGTTCTTCTGAAGACCTTTCGCTTCCTGCCAGCAGGATCGCAACTTGGGTAAAAAGTCTTTTATCATGGATATCAAACAACAGTTGGTCAACTTGATCAGCCTGGTGGCAAATGTACCACCCAGCCATATCTGCCTGACGACCAACATCTACGAAGACCTCGAGATGGACACCATTGATTACTTGACATTGATCCTCCGATTGGAACGTATTTTCAAAATTGAACTGCCCAAAGAAGAGATAGATCATCTGGAAACAGTAAAAGAGATCAAAGATTGTATCAATCGGCACGTTCACACAAAAGCAGAAGCCTACAGAGCCTAACCTCTCCACACACTCCATCCCTTCTTTTCGGAAGGGCGTTTTTAGATTATTTATTCACTGATTTTACCAAATCTGCGGAATTGGTATGATCGCAAGTATTGCAAACAAGCTACATATGGTCAAGACAGATACACTTTATTTGAAAAACCAAAATTTGTATCGTTATGACCAGGTTATCATTTTCAAGCTTTACGCTACTGTCAGCCATTCTGTTATTGTCAGCATGTCAAAAAGATTCTTCGACAGCGCCCGCTGAACCGGAGACACCCCAACAAAAAGTCTACACCAATGTAGATACCCGCCTGTGGAGTTATTTTGATCGATTTGAGGAAGAGGCCCGAAGCAGGGGAGTAGCGGTCGATCTTGCAAGCAGGGGAATCACCGGAGGCATTTCAGACCTGGAAGGGGAACATGTGGCCGGACAATGTAACTACAATTTTCGCACCCCCAACCACATCACAGTGGATCAGGAATTTTGGGACAGGAGTTCCGATCGATTCAAAGAATTCATCATTTTTCACGAACTGGGACATTGCTACCTCTTCCGAGACCATCGGGAAGACAGCCATGCCAATGGTCGTTGTGTTAGTTTGATGCGGAGTGGTTTGGGAAATTGTTGGGATGCCTACAACAATCTCAACCGTGAAGCATACATCGATGAGCTCTTTCGGCCAGAAGATTTTTAGGTCAAAATCCGATAAATCGAAATTTTCTTAGATAAAAAGCTAAAAAAACAGTTCTTGGATAGGGGGGGTGTGCAAAATCCGTGTCTATACATAATGTACGAAAAAACGAAACCCAACGGATTAGCTCATCAATAAAAGTGTGATATGGATACGACCGCAAAATTAACCTTTCTGGAGCAGCTACCCTTATTCGACGTTCTTACCTCCGATGAAAAAAGGCAATTGGCCTCGATGATAGAAATCCGCAAGAAAAGTAAGCATGCTTATTTTTACCAAGCTGGTGATCATTCAGATTCGATTTACTTTCTATCGAAGGGCGTTATCAAGATTGGTACGCATTCCAATGATGGGAAAGAGGTCATCAAAGCCATTTTACACCCATTGGCTATATTCGGTGAGCTTTGCCTGGTTGGTGAGCGCGAGCGGCCTGATTTTGCCAAGGCTATGGGAACAGAGGTTACTTGCTTTGTCATTCGTGCCTCTCAGTTTAGAAGATTGATGCAATCCAACTATCAGTTGTCGACCCGCATTTTGCACCGCTTGGGTGAGCGATTGAGAAGAACCGAAAGACGCTTGGAAGCTCTTGTTTTCAAAGATGCTCGTACCCGAATCATCGATTTCATCAAGGAGTCTGCTAGCAAGCGTGGTATGCGGATCGGAATCGACGAAACGCTGGTAAAGCACACCTTAACTCAGCAGGACATTGCGAATATCACGGGAACTTCCCGCCAAACGGTTACTTCTGTCCTCAATGAACTCAAAAAACTCAACCTCATACACTTTAACCGGAGAAGTATACTGATCCGGGACTTGGCTGGCCTGACCTAAGGGTCGGCAGCCTTCAGGAATACATATCAAAAACAGCAGGAGTTCCGAATCTCTTT
>JBCCSZ010000440.1:0-4097 GCA_039199225.1 Bacteroidota bacterium | reverse complement strand
TCGCCATCTACGTGAACAGCAATGGGGCGCGGCCCGCTAATGGTCAACTCTTTACAACTGTAGCGCTCTGCTATGGAGCTTTCGTGAATACTGCTGTCGAGAAAGCGACGGGCTGTAAGAATATACTTCCAGATAGATGATTTGCGGAACAACATCACTTCGAGCAGCCCATCATCAAATTTTGCCAGAGGAGCGACTTCAAAATTGTAGCCAAACATCGGCGCATTGGCCACTTCGATCAGTATGTATTCCTGGGCCGGAAGCAGCTCCCCATCGATTCGCAGTTCATAGGTTTTGCTTTGGTAGCTGAAAAGCTCCTTGATTGTATTGTGGAAGTAAGGCAGGAACCCACGTCGCTTGCTTTGTTTCAAGCGGATGGCCACCTCTGCATCCAAACCGACACCGGCTAGGTTGACATAGGGGCGTTTGTTCAGCAAGCAGGTATCGATTTTAATCTCCTGCGCACTGTTTAGCTTCTGGATGGCTCGCCGAAGATCGCGGCCCAAGCCCAGATGCATGGCCAAGCCATTGCCAGAGCCGGCTGGTAGAATGCCCAGCGTGCTGGAAGTATCGATGAGGGCCGCAGCCACCTCGTTGACAGAGCCGTCACCTCCAACCGCAACTACGACATCCATCCCTTGGGCAACCGCCTCTCGGGCCAACTCGGTCGCATGCCCGGGCGCCTGGGTATAACTAATCTCATACTCGAAGCGATCGGTATCTAAATCACTTTTCAAATAACGTTCGATCTTCTTTTGCTGGCTGACGCCTGAGAACGGATTGACAATAAAGCGGGTTTTAAGAGACATTCCTTAGTTTTTCGCAGCTCTTTTCTTTCGATTTTTCTTTGTATTGTTCAACATTCGAAGGATGAGCTGCCCCAAACCTCCGGTTCCATATTCTGAATTGGAAAGTACAACAACGGCCGTCTTTGTTTCCTGCACAAAGCCCACGAGAGCCCGATAGCCGCTGGTCGAGCCGGGATGCAAGACCACATTGTAGGTCTTTCGGTTTTTGATGACGTGCCAACCATATCCAATGAATGATTGGGGGGTAATCTCCGTCGGATGGCGCGCCTGGTGCAAAGCCGTCCAATCGGGTGCCTCCGCATATTGCAGGTTGGCCCGCACGAAGGTCAGTAAGTCGGCCATCGACGATTTGAGACCTTCAGAGGCAGCGAAAGATTTGAACAGCCAGGGGGCGGTCGGCTTGCCACTCTTGGCATATCCATTCACCAAGCGACTCTTCTGTTCTGTCGACAAGCGAATACTCGTTTCCTTCAAGTCCAAAATCGATAGAAGTCGTTCTTGTAAAATCTCCTCGAATGGTTGTTGCAAGATGGTTTCAATGGCTATTTCCAGCAAGGCGTATCCCAAATTGGAGTAAAGATAATGCCCGGCCCGTTCGGGTCCCACATATGCCTGGTAAAACGCCATCAGATTGCGCTTGCTGTAGTGAGCATAGGGGTTGTTGTCTTCTTTTTCCAGGCTGCCAAACTCCATCGGCATTCGAGGTAGGCCAGAAGTATGGTGGATCAATTGTCCAATGGTGATCGACTGGCAAGCTGGATTGCGAAAAACGGCAGGGAGGTAGCTGTTCAGAGAAGAGTCGTAATGGATCAATTGCTCGCGGGCCATCAACTCTACCAGGCTGGCTGTGAATACCTTAGTGATGCCGCCGATCTCAAAAAGGCTGTGTTGATCCGGCAGTCGAACTGAATCCTTGCTGACCGAACCATAGGAATAAACGAAGGTCGAGTCACCAACGATGACTCCGATTATATAACCAGGCTTATTTTCCAGCCGGATTTCCGTATCGTAGTAGATGATCTTTTCAATCTCCTTTTGGAGTTGAAGTCGGTCTTGTGCCTCTGCCAGGAAGCAACAGCACAGCAAGAAAAGCACGCTCAGTAGCCTCAGCGTCGCCTTTTCTTCTTTTTGCTCTTTGAATCTTTTTTCTTCCAAAACTTCCAATTGATCTTCTTCTTTTTGGGTTTGATGAAGACATAGCGAAGGGAAACAGCGGATTGACTTACAAACAAGCGGTCACCTCCTACGACGTTGACGGCAGGTTGAAAATCCCAAGAGAGGTTGAGTCGGTTCAGCGTCAGCTCTATACCACCAACGCCGGTTACACCTGCCGGATCACCAAAAGTGGCTTCGGTATCTGTATTCCAGCCTTTGTGGACACCTGCTCCCAAGTAGAAGTTCATTCTCTTGCCCAACAGCTTGTAATGTCGTTCTCCTAACACTGTCAGTTTGATCTCTTTGGTTTTAATTCTCGTTTGGAAAATACCCTCCAAAGTGATCTTATCCTTGACGTGTTGCTGCAAAGTTAAGCCAATTTCTGTTCCCAGCCGAATACCAGCCGCTGTTCGGTACTTTTGTGCCAAAAGGACCTGCCCAAAAAGCAACAAGCCCAGAGTGCTTAGGATGATCTTTTTCATAGGGGCATAACGCTCCAAAAACCCGAGATGGTATGAAGGGAAAAAATCGATAAGAAAGTTTAAGTATCTCCAAAGGATTTTAACATTCTGCTTTTTCCTACCTTTGTCGCCATGAGCAAAACTTGGATGATTCGGGAATTCCTGTCTTTTTATGCCGCTGCCGACACGGTCTATCAGGTCCACTCCCCCTTCGTATTCGATTTTGTGCAAGCTGTTTTGGAAGATGACCGATGGTTTTATGCCTTCAGTGAGTTGGAAGCCTTTCGAGCTTCTTTGATGCAAAACCACCAGTCGATAGCTGTGACGGACTATGGGGCTGGTTCCAAGAAGATGAAGGGCCGCCAGCGAACGGTTCGCCAGATCGCACAGTCCAGCCTGAGCGGCCCGAACCAGTGTCGACAACTGTTCAGACTGGTACAGCATTTCCGTCCCAAGAAAATCATCGAATTGGGGACCTCACTGGGTCTGTCTACCCTATATTTTCGAGCCGCAGCGCTCAATGCCCAGATTTTCACCCTCGAAGGTTGCCCCGAAATTGCCAAACTCGCCCGGAAGCATTTCAAAGATCGCGAAGCAAAGAACATCCAATTGCTCGAAGGGCGCTTTCAGGACCAGCTCCCCAAAGTGCTGTCGCTCCACGGCCCTCCCGACCTTGTGTTCATCGATGGCCACCACCTCAAGGCCCCTACACTGGACTATTTTCAACAGTGCTTGGATGCCTCCCACGAAAACACCCTTTTTCTCTTCGACGACATCCATTGGTCTCCTCAAATGGTGGAAGCTTGGCAAAGCATCTGCGCCCATTCCGACATTCGCTTGACGATAGACCTTTTTCACATGGGTATCGCCATGCGCCGGCCAGCCCAGCAAGAGCGAGAGCATTTCAAGTTGGTGCCACAAGGATGGAAATTCTGGAAAGTATTTTAAACCATCCAACTATTTGGAAGCCGCTGGCAAATCCACCTGATGCAGGGGTGGCAGTGATGGCTGGTGTCCATTGACGATGGGCAAGGTGAATACAAAAGTACTCCCTTGATCAACACCCTCCGATTCTACCCAGATGCGTCCCTGGTGGTTTTCGATGATCTTTTTACAAATAGACAGGCCGATGCCCGAGCCACTGATTTCGCCAATGCCATGCAACCGATGAAACATTTCAAAGATGGTCTCCTGAAACGCAGGCGGTATGCCGATGCCGTTGTCACTCAGGCGGAAAACCCATTGACCGTCCTTTTTCTCCCACGCCAAATGCAATTGAGGGGTTTTATCGCCTGCATATTTGATGGCATTTTCAATCAGATTTTGCAATAGGTGGCGAAACTGACGTGCATCGACGGCAATCATGGGCAGGCTTTCGCGAGTGATGATGGCATTGGTAGATGTAATCTTGGCCTGCAGCGAGCGAAGGACTTCCTCCATCAATTTTTCCATATCGGTGGGGCGCTTACTGATGGAATGGCCGCCCATGCTGGAAAGAGCTTGTATGTCTTCGATCATCTCTGTCATGCGATTGGCGCCGTCTTGGATGAAGTGCAAGCACTCCTGACCAGCCTCATCGAGTTGATTTTTATACTTACCATCCAGTAGGCCAATGTAACTTTTGATGGTCCGAAGAGGCTCTTTCAAGTCGTGGGAACACATCAAAGACGAG
>JBCCSZ010000439.1:0-4098 GCA_039199225.1 Bacteroidota bacterium | reverse complement strand
TGCTGTGCTGTTAGCAAATAGTTGCAAATCATCGCCTTCACAAATCGGACCGCTGTTTTGAGGCATGACCACTGGGCGATCGAATATTTCAAAGGTATAAGAATCTGTTGTTGTACCACAAGCATTGGTGACGCTCAGCCTAATGGTATAGGTGCCAGTCCCCGGATAGGTGATGACCGGCGGATTGGGACCATTGAAAGTATTGAGGTTGGTAGCGTCGGGGAAGGACCAGGAGTAAGTGGCTTGGAGGCCGCCATCGCAAAGGCTGACGCTTGCGGTGGGGCGAATGCTGAGTGTTTCACAAAGTAAATCCAGGCTATCGATTTGAACGGTCGGTGCTTCGCCAATGACGACTGTGCGACTGCTTCGAACTGTATTACAAGGATGGACAATTTCCAGCTCGATGGTGTATTGTCCGGAGCGTTGGAAATCAAAGGCTGGTTGCAGGCTGTTGGCATTACCGCTGCTGAAAGACCAACCACTGCTATCAGCGTGACAATCGGCACCATCGAATGAAACCGACCAATGGTATTCTGCTGCCAAGCAATCGTTCAATACATTGGAGGTATTGGTCGTCTGAATGGTCGCCCCAACGCAGGCTGCTGAGGTATCTATGGTGAAAGAGGCTAGTGGGTTGTTGAGGACGCAGACCGTTAAAGAGTCTTGCCCGAAGCAACCCTGAGCGTCTGTAAAGTCGTAATAGAGCGTGTAAAGCCCAGTAATATTTTCATTGAAAATGCCCTGACTCAAAATGCCACCTTGAGCATCCATCCAAATGCCACCTGCGGGTGTACCACCCAATTGCAAGTCTTGTCCAACACAAACGAAGGTATCCGGCCCTGCGCTTACATCTGGCAGAGGGTGGACGTCAACGAATAGGGAATCGACTCTTCGACAGCCTGTGATGGTATCGGTACTAATCACAATATAGGTCGTATCTACGGTAGGGTACACCTCGACACTGGTACCTGAAGTGGTGGAAATATTGTAGTCTGGAAACCAAGTGTGAACAGTGGCACTTCTACGGATGATGTCGATGGGCAAGGTATCGCCCAGGCACAGCTCAGGTTCTTCTGGATTTAGGTCGAGGTCTGGCAACAAAAGCACGGTAAGGGTGGTACTGCCTACATTGCTACAACCAGTTATTGTATCGGTCACCGTCAACTGATAGCGGCCCGCATCTGCAGATCGGACCTCGTCCAGGCAATCGCTCAAGCTGGTGGACACCCAGCCTTGCGGCCCGAGCCATTCAATGATTTGATTGGGGCCGAGGTTGCTGACGGTCAGACAAAAATCATCTCCAAAGCAGACGGGGCCATTGGTGGTGATGTCCGGAATATCGGGTAAATCAAATAAAGTAAAGGTTTCTGTATCTGTGCTTTCACCACAGTCATTGGTTACTTTGACACCAATGGTATAGGTCCCGACGATGTTGTAGGAAATGGCGGGCGGATCGCAACCCATGAAGGTGTCGATGATGGCTGGATTGCTGGCATTGGGAATAAACCACATGCAATTCCCCGGTGCGTAGCAGTCTGTCAGGTTCTCAAAGCTCGGTGTGATGACGGTAGACAAGCAAGCATCTTGAATGCTGTCGATTTCCACGATGGAAGATCGGGCGATGGTGATGATTTGCTCGTGGCGAGATGTGTCGCATCGGTTGATCACTTCAAGCTCAACGCGATACTGTCCGGACCCTTCGAAGCGAATGGTTGGCGAGATGTTGTTGCTGCCTACAAACCGAAAGATGGAGTCGGAGCCACATTCGGATTCCAGGAAATCGACCGACCAGTTGTACTGCGCTGCTTCGCAGGCGCCCAGGGTGTTAGAAGTGTTGGTGAATGTGATGTCGGCCGGGCCGCAGGTCAGCGTTGTGCTGGCTGTGAAATTAGCCACGGGGTCGGGGAGGACGCAGATGGTTTTGACGGCCATGCTGGTATCGCAAACGGAGCCAAAATAGCTTTGTGCGATTAATGACAAGGTATATTCGCCAGGGGCATTGAAGACCAGTGAGATACCATCTGTAGATCCCTGGGTGGCCAAGGAAGGAAAGTCATTGTACAAACCGAGAGTCCCTTCTGTAACTGTATAGTTGGCATCGGGGAAAACCGTCCAGTAGTACCAGGTTGAATCAGAGCAATCATCTGTTCCAAGAATATTGTAATCTCCTGGAATACTTTCATTGGTAAGACGGAATGTATCCTTTCTAACGCATTGGATGCTGTCTGGCTCTATGCTGAATGCAGCCAAAGGCGGCTCGTCTATACGTATGGGACCTACGGCCGCTGTAGAAGAACCACAACTGTCAACAATAGCTGTTATCGATACAGAGAAGCTGTGTGGATAGGTAACAGAGCTGATGATGGTTGTATCAAAACAAGAACCTGTATTGAAGACATATTCAAAGGTATCGGGTGGTGGATGATTGAAGAAAAAAGAGTCTCTATCGTCATTGTCAATCCGGATCAAGTAGCGCGTGAATGGTGGATTGTCTTCGGTATTGGAGATGATAAATCTCCCCATATATCCAATACATTCATTGGAGGTACCATCTAACTCTAGTCCAATGTCTGGATTGGCGCTACCATTGATGAAGGTGTAGGCTTGGCTTGTAGAGCAGCCGTTTTGGCCAATAACTGTAACGATGATCTCATAGGTCAGAAGTTGCTGATACAAGTGGCTGGCATTGGCGAAGGTACCATCAAAGGTTTCTATATTGGCAACCATCTGGCCATTGACCAGCGTGCTGTCTCCCCAATTGATAATGTAGGTTTGATTGGTAGAAACTGTTGTAGAGGTGTTTTCTACCAGTAAGGTGAAATTCGGGTTGTTAATATCTGCTCGGCAGTTCAACCAACCAGCAGCATTGAGCGGCTCCAACTGTGCGTCTGGTACCTGCTGTACGGTCACATTGATTGACGAATCGCAAGTGATACCGCTTCCTGAACATTCAATTCCCAAATTGACATTAACGCTAGAAACGCCATTCCCAGTGAAAGAGTAACAAAACTAATGTGAAACCTCATTAGACACCTCACCACCCAAGCCAAAATCCCCGGGGTTGGTACAACTGGAATCGACAAAGGTTGGTGTGAAGGTCACGCAGTTACAATCCACGCTGGTGGTGAAGGAAGCATCGCATTGCGCTTGTAAAGAAGTCGGAACAATGAATTGTATTAAAGGAATTAGGGTGATGAGTAGTTTTTTCATAAGGTAATTTGATTTCGTTAACGGCATAAAATTGATGGGCCAAATGAGGGCTGCTCATTGGCTGATATGTAGTGGGATAACTGAAGATGGCAAAGGTGACAAGGCATCGAAAGGTGCCTTGCACTGTATCAAAACGAACGTTTATTTGTCAAAATAGGGAACTCGAAAAGACTGCGGTATCCCTTGTGTGATCCGTAGAATTTTCGACTGGGTGCTCTCAAAGGTATCCTGTAAAAGGCAGTGGAGGAGTGTAGCTTTCCCCCTTAGTTATTCAAAAGTATGTCTAAATAAATAAGTTTGCAACGTTTGCTTATTATAATTTTTTTTAATGGTATTTTATGGTGAAATACCAAAGTGAAAGTAGGTAAATATGATCCGAAATGTATCTGGTGGAAAGGCGGAAGGATGTATCCTGCTTTGTAAGGTGAATTAAAGATTAATTAATGGTTTAATAAGTTGATTTTGAGGTGTTTGAAGTGTTTATGGTTTCGTTTTTTACTTTTGGCGAATTTACAGTAGTATAGATGTTTTTAGCAAAGGATTTTTAGATTTCACCAATATTTTACTAGCTTTTTGTAGTGCTTTTTGAAAGGAAAAGTCCGAAAATTGTACCTTTTTTTGGTGAACAAAATTGTAAGGTATTTTAAGTGTTTTTATTCTCTTTTGGGATAATTAGATTGGGGTGTTTTGTCGATTGTATAAGTTGCAGCTTACGCTCTACAGTGGATATGGCAGTGTGCTTATGGGAAGAGTGGTTGGCGCTTGTAAACTGTGTGAGATGGTCCGATGCTTGCGCCATTGTAACAAGACGTTTTTGTGGTTTTGATTTCTCTCTTCGTTTTAAATGCCTCCGGTTAAACTATCAGCTTATATTAGAGGTCGTTAATC
>JBCCSZ010000438.1:0-4113 GCA_039199225.1 Bacteroidota bacterium | reverse complement strand
TACCACCATCCGGTCGAGCGGGAAGTCGTTTTGATGCAAGACGATCGATGGCCTGTATCCGACAGCCAACAGCCCCCATACCGATGGATTTGTTCCCTAAAGGTCTTTTTTCCTGAGCCGGTTTTTTATCCGCTTAGTTTGGTCGAAGGGATGGGTCGATCTTGGTCGGATATCCAAAGCGGTACAACAGGTTGTGGCTCTGGCACCTTGATTTCTCCCATGCAGGTGCTTACCTCAGCCCATGTATTGTGTGGACTCAAAATGTGGTGGGATGAGCGAAAAGGCGGCCAGCTTTGCTTCCAGCTCGTGCCTGCAAAAAAGGTGCTTGTCCTGCCTGCTAGAAATGAATCCACCACACATCGTACACAAGCTTTTGGTTCGTTTTCTGCCAAACACATCCATATTCCAGCTGCCTTCCGAAAAGCGATGGAAGTACCTGTGCGACAACTGACCCCCGAAAGGGTTCGACAGGCCCTCCAATGGGACTATGGATTGATAAACCTGGCGCCAAGGCTGCACAAGGCTCCGAGATGGACAAGGCAACCCGGTTGGTGGGGAGCCGCTCCTGACTTTTTGATCGGGGCAGAACCCACTGAGCAGAAGGGGGAAGTGTGTGTTGCTGGCTATCCGGGGGAGTTGGGCGCAGGTCCGTGTACGACGCTTTGGCAATCTTGTGACCAACTGGTCGAGCTTGCTGAAAGGGATGCCGACAAAGCCTTGCTGTACTACCAGGCAGATACGAGTGCTGGCATGAGCGGTAGTCCGGTTTGGACGCAACAAAGGGATGGTCGCTACAGATTATTAGCCGTGCACAGCAGCTTTCTCCGGCTTACGGAAAAAGCCAGTGGCCGCAAAAGAACCGTGAATACTGGCGTCCGAATCAGCTCTCGAATGAAGCGACATTTAAAGCGTTGGGGGCTTGGCCGTCAGGGAATTATTTAATACGCATACAAACTCTCTAAACATGGAATCAAATGCCATATCTTCTATAAATCAAAGCGCTCGGAAGTCTTCTTCACATGGACCGAATTGCCGTTGTACGAGTTGTCAGAAAGCAAAAAGCAAGAAAAAATCAGTGGCCATTTCCCTTTTGGATGAACTGTTATTTGAAAGTCGCCATGATGAATGGGCGAGTGCCGCTGCCTACAACAAAAGGAGCGCCCGTCGGCTGGGCTGGCTGCAGCACCTCAAAAAAATTCAAAAGCTTTTGGGAACGCGGTCTTCCTACACAAGCATCCATTTCGCTGCGGCGGTTGTGGAATGGCAAGCCCAAAATGGCTTTCGTTCTCGGGATATCGATGGAAAGCTCGGACCGCAAACTTGGCGAAAAATGCGGGCAGTCCTTTTTCGTTCTCCCTTGCTTGGACCCATCAATCGCAAGTACGGCATCGAGGACTTTACCGATCGAGCGGATTGGAAAAGATGCTCCGAATGGAAGGGCTATAATTGCAAACGCGGCTCCCGACCAATGAGCCAACTCCGGTCCATTGTACTTCACCAAACGGCCGGTTCTACCAGCACCAATGCCAATCGCTATCTGGCCATCCCCATCCATTATGTGGTCCTGTCGAATGGACGTATTTTACAGCTTTATCCAGATACCGAATACCTCAATCACGCCGGTGCCTTGAACCGATACAGCATCGGCATCGAATTCGCTGGAAGCTTTGTCAATGCATCGGATGAATGTTGGATGAATAGGCGATATGTTCCTCGGGGGACGAGGAGTGGGAGCAGGGTTTGTGGAGATCCGACGCTTGCTCAAATTCGGGCGGGCCGCAGGCTGATTCGCGCCATCAAGGAGAAAGTCCCTGGGATTAGAAACATCTATGCTCATCGACAATCCAGCCGAAGTCGGGCCGACGATCCAGGGCCGACCATTTGGAGAGAAGTGGGGGAGTGGGCAAAGCGACAGCTGGGTTTTAGAAATGGTAATAAGTTTGTCATCGGAACGGGAAGGCCGATTCCGGATGCTTGGACTTAGGAGGTAGATTTCTTTTCGGCCATCCAAGTTTGTACCAAGCGATCGGAAACGGAGAGTTTTTTGGCAGCCATTTGAATGTTTCCGGAAAACTCCTCCATTGCCATTTCTATGGCGATGTTTCCAGTGATGCGTTTGAGTTCTTTCATGCCAACATCTTCCAGGAGTGCTTGGCGGATGGCCGTCCGAAATCCGTTTTCCTGCCAGTTTTGGGGAAGACATGTCAGTTTGCCCCTGTCGGCAGGCGGAATGGCACCTAGGGTAATGGGGCCTTGGCCGCAATAGCGGTAGGCAATGCGGGTCATCAATTGTTTGAGTTCCCGAATGTTTCCCGGAAATTCTCTGCTTTGGAGGTACTGCACAAATCCCGAGCTTAAAGTAATGGATTCTTGTCGTTTGGTGGCTTGTTGTAGAAAATGTTGGGCAAGTATCGGGAGGTCTTCGGCTCTATCGCGCAAGGGCGGAAGTTGCAAGACACAGGTTTTGATGCGGTGATAGAGGTCTTGACGAAAATTACCACTTTCGACTTCTTCTTCTAGCTTTCGGTTGGTGGCGCTGATGAGCCGGAATTGGGTATTTTTCCAAATGTTGCTGCCAACGCGTTTGTAAACACCCTCCTGAATCACTCTCAGCAATGCTGATTGTAAAGACATGGGCAGTTCTCCAATTTCATCGAGAAAAAGGCTGCCTCGGTTGGCCAGGGCGAAAGCGCCATCCCGGCTTGACATCGCATTGGTGAAGGCTCCCTTTTCGTGGCCAAAGAATTCGCTGCCCGACAATTCAGGGACGATGGTTGTACAATCCAGCAAAACGAGTTCCTGCTTGTCGGGGCGCTTATCCAAGTCGTGTATCAGACGAGCCACCAATTCTTTACCCGTTCCACTTTCTCCAAGTATCAAAACAGGAGCGGTTGAAAAGCAGGCGATTTCTACTGCTTGTCGGATGGTTCGCAACCAGGCGGGGCTGTTGCCGATCAGCCTATCTCGGATGCGCTTGACTTGTATGACCCGCTCGATGACGGCCCAGCGATCCAAACGAGCTTTGATCAATTGGCCGATGCCATCGGTCGAATGTAGGTGGTACACCTCCTCGACACCCAAACGCAGCCAACGCCAAATTCGCGAAAAGGAGAGGGGTAGGGTCCCTGTGTAGACAACCAACATGGGGATGTCTTTGGAGGGCCAATCGCCCAGCTCTTCCATAGGATCAATGGAAAGACCTTCTTCTCCGATGATCAGAATCAACATCTTAGAATGTGCTGTTGACCATTCGCTTGAAAACTCAATACCTGCCTCTTCCAATTCCTGGACCACCTTCCGATATAGATTTTTAGGAAGATCATCTGTAGCTGGATACAGACAAAGGGGATGGAAATCGTATTTAGCCTCCACTAATTTGGGTATTCAAAAAGCTTTTATTTCAAAATTTGCAATAATTGCGCAAGCTGGCCATCGCTTCATTCCATGAATTAAAATTTTAATGTAGCCGTCATCCAAGGATGCATCCAGCAACCCTTGAAGTGATGTTTACGCCAAAGGGATGGCTAGTGCTGGCCGTTTCCAACAGCTGTAAGGCCGAATGATTCGCAGAACAATCAGCACAACATTGAATGTGAGATTCGATAGGGGATTGCAAGAGGTATTTTGTGAACAGCTATATCTTGGTAGACAGACCTCTTGGCTTGTGTAGGAGCTACCAACGTAGCTCATGTGAGATTTCTAGGACACTATCTTGACGATTGACAATATAATAAATTCAAGTGGTGATTCATTGCTCAGAAAGCCTTTAACTGGAATATTTGCTATGAAATCTACAATTTCTATCAAAATTCCCTTTAAATTCTTTCATTCCTCAAAACTTGGGCTAACAAAAAAGAATGGAAATCAATTTTTTCAGATCGATTCCGTCCGTGTTTCAACCTTGCAATCTGCTCATTTTGCTCGATCTTTCAAATGGCGATACAGTCTTAGTTCGGCATGTTGTCCTTTGACTGATCCAAAAAATGGCTAGCATTTGCCAATATGGCGATGGACAACCAATAGGTCGTTAAAATGGGAATCCCAGACCACGAAAATGCATACGTAAATTTATTGACGACCAGCAAGGAATCTGAAATTAGAAATAGAACAACT
>JBCCSZ010000437.1:0-4118 GCA_039199225.1 Bacteroidota bacterium | reverse complement strand
GAGAACTGCCTACACACAATTCCTGAATGCCAAGCTCAGCAAGATCGATTTACTCGCTAAAGAAGCTGCCGATGCAAGATAGAGTGACATACGAGTTTGCGGTCATCCGGGTGGTGCCGAAAGTAGAGCGAGAAGAGTTTCTAAACGTCGGGGTGATTTTATTTTCGAAGCGCAAAAAGTACCTCGGCATAAAATATCAAATCGATGAACAGCGCCTCAAAGCATTTTCCGATGAAATGGATGTCGATTTTCTAAATGATTACCTACGCGCCTGGGAACTTGTCTGCCAAGGTGACCCAAGCGGTGGGAGCATTGGCAAAATGGCATTGGCTTCCCGCTTTCGATGGTTGACCGCTTCTAGGAGTACCATCATTCAAAGCTCAAAGACACATCCTGGCCTTTGCCGCCATCCACAAAAAGTATTGGAGGAATTATTCGATTTTTACGTGTTGTAGATCATTAAAGAGCAAAGCCGATTTTCAGACCACCAACTGCATGGCATTCCCCAAACCCTCGATCCCACATTCTATCACGTCGTTCGTCTTCAAATAACGCGGAGGATCAAAACTGGAGCCAACACCTGCCGGAGTTCCCGTAGAAATAACATCACCTGGCAGCAAGGTCATATATTGACTGAGGTAACTGACCAGGTGAGGGATGTCGAAGATAAAGTCTTTGGTATTCCCCTCTTGCACCAAGCTTCCATTGAGCCGAAGCCATAGACGCAGGTCGTGAGGGTCTGGAATATCTTCTTTCGTAACAAGGTATGGACCTAGGGGTGCGAAGGTGTCGGCACTTTTTCCTTTGACCCACTGCCCACCCCGTTCCAACTGAAAAGCCCGCTCGCTGTAGTCGTTGTGGACAGCATATCCAGCTACGTAGTCCATAGCGTCCTCTTGGGAAACATATTTGGCTCGGCGACCAATGACAAGGGCTAATTCGACCTCCCAATCTGCTTTTTCCGAGCCACGAGGCAGCTCCACAGCATCGTTGGGACCACAAATGGCAGAGGTGGCCTTTAAAAAAATGATGGGCTCTGTGGGTATGTCCATACCACACTCCTCGGCATGCTTTCGGTAGTTGAGACCTATGCAAACGAGCTTAGAAGGCCGTGCGACGCAGGGACCCAGGCGGACAGATGGGGCCACTTCCGGACACTCGTTCGCATGACTCTTCAGCCATTTTGCCAGTTTTTCTAGGCCGTCATTCGCAAAAAAAGCCTCATCAAAGTCATTGGTAAAGGCGCTTACATCGCGGCGAACACCATTTCGAAGAATAACAGCTGGACGCTCCAAACCAGGCTTTCCATATCGTAGTAATCGCATCAGGTCTTCCTTTTTACGTATTTTTTTTGCATATTAGAGTACGCAATGGTTTTGAAAATTAGCAACGACCGGTCTTAGAAGGACCGAAATATACCTAATCTTGTCTAAAGTTAACCAAAATCCATTGCCCTTATGGGCGATCCTCGCCTGTGCGTTGTGTACTGGCCTGTTCTCCAATCTAGCCTTGGGTCAGTCCAACGAAGGAACAGAGTTCTGGTTCGGATTTATGGAACATCGTGACATCAACCAAAATAAAAAGGTTGTTATGATCACTTCCAAATCAGATGCCAGCGGAACAGTCAGCATTCCCCTCCGAGATTGGCAAAAGACCTTTAGCGTCAAGGCCCACCAAGTTACCATCGTCGAACTTCCCGCTTTCGCCGAGCATTTCGGTTCTGAAAAGATCGATAGCAAAGCAGTGCGTGTTCGCGCGGATGTACCGGTATCCGTCTACATCCATCAGTACTTTGGTATGCGGTCTGAGGCTACAATGGTCTTGCCATCGGAGGCATTGGGCAAAGAGTATTTTGTCATGAGCTACAATGGCATCAATATTCAAAATGGTCGCTATCCATCCGAATTTCTCATCGTCGGTACCAAGGACGAAACCAACATTACCCTCACCTACAGCGACAACACGGTTTCCGGGAGGAGCAAGAATCAAGACCAGCACATCGTTTTGAATGCCGGCCAGTCTTATCAGGTGCAGGCCCAACATGCGCATGGCGATCTTACAGGCACCCACATAAAGGGCGATCAGGCATTTAATGTCTTTGGAGGGGCGCAGTGGACAGAGGTTCCGACCGGTTGTGGATTTCGGGACAACCTGCTTGAACAAATGTATCCAGTTTCTACCTGGGGAAAACAGTTTGTCAGTGTCCCCAACCAAAATGCCAATTTCGATATTTTCCGAATCCTAGCGGCTGAAGACGACACAGAGATCAGCGTTCAAAGCAGTTCAACATTGTCCTACCACCTAGATCGCGGCGAGTTTGTGGAATTTCGGCTTTCCGAAGCTAGTTTTATTCAGGCCGACAAGGGCATCCTGGTGGCACAGTACAATGTTGGTCAGACCTGCAATGGCCATGGCTTGGGTGATCCATCCATGCTGCTACTCAATTCCATCGAACAGACAAGAGATACTGTCACGCTTTACAATTCGCGCTTTCAAAACATCCAGGAAAATTACATCAATATCATCACGGCCAGCGACGACATGGCCTTCACTTATTTGGATGGCCAGGTGTTAACCGATCTGGGGCAACCGCAAGCCATCGGTGCCGGTGGAGACTACAGCTTTTTGTCCTTGAGCGTATCCCACGGTTCTCATACCATCATATCTCAGGGCTGTGGGGTCATTGCCTCCGCCTACGGCTACGGCGACCTTGAATCTTATGCCTATGGAGGTGGCGCCAGCTTCCACAAGATCAATACCAATCCGATCCCGGAAGGCGGCTGCCTATCCGATAGTATTTTATTCGACAGTGGCCTGCCCGAAAGCCGATTCTCTTTTCAGTGGAGCCTCAGCGATGGCACCACTACCGATGAGGCTGTTTTCAGACATCGCTTCTCAGAAGTCGGGCAGTATCCCGTTCAACTCATTCTGCACGACCACTGCCTCGACTTAATCGATACTGTTCATCGACAGGTTGCTGTCACCCTTCGACAGGCCGTTTCCGTTTCGGACGAGCAGTTGATATGCCTTGGTGATCCCTTGAAGTTGGAGGCCACAGACCTAGCCAACGCCCGCTATGAGTGGACGGGTCCCAACCATTTTTTCTCCGAACTACAAGCGCCCTACTTTGTGTCGGTCAACGAGCAAATAGCTGGTCAATATGCAGTTGTCGGCATCGTTTCTGGCTGCGCTACTTTCCCTGCCTATACAGAGGTCGAAATTCTACCTCCACCAGAGCCAACCTTCGGGACAGACAGCATCTTTTGCGACAAGGAAGTGGTTCCATCCCTCGATCCAGGCAGCTTTCACAGCTATCATTGGCAAGATGGCTCCAGCGCTCCCAGCCACCAAATTCACGACGAAGGCACCTATGCCGTAACGGTCACTGACTATCACGGCTGTCAGGGCAGCACAGAAATGTTCTTACACAAGATTTGTCCAACCCGCATCTATATACCTAATGCCTTCAGCCCCAATGGCGATGGCATCAACGACGGGTTCGGCCCGCTGGGCCAAGATTTCATCCACCTCCGTCTATCCATCTTTAATCGTTGGGGTACCCTACTATTCGTTTCTGAAGATATCGACTATCAATGGGACGGTCGCTACAAAGGTGCACTGGTCAGCCCCGGCGTCTACGTCTGGCAGCTCGAAATCGAGGGCTACAGCGAAGAAGGCTCCATGCAAACGGAGGTCCGGACGGGCTCGGTAACGGTGGTGAGGTGAGGGGGGAGTAATGGGGTGGTTGCGCTGCGCGCTGGTGATGGAGTGATTGCACTTACGCGTCAGTGATTTGGATACAAGCAGCTCCGCCTCAACCACAAGCCCCCCGCCCCCATCACTAAACCACTAGATCACAAAATCACAAAACCATTAGATCACAAAACCATTAGATCACAAAACCACCAGATCACTAAATCACACACCCCCAATCACAAACTCGTTGCAGCAAAAGTATCTCCTTCGCTGAGGTCGCCGGTTTTCAGACCTTTGACACACCAGTTCATGCGCTGTTCGGAGGTGCCGTGTGTGAAAGTTTCGGGGACAACATAGCCTTGGGCTTCCATTTGCAGGCGGTCGTCACCGATGGCACGGGCGGCATTTAGGGCTTCTTCGAG
>JBCCSZ010000436.1:0-4130 GCA_039199225.1 Bacteroidota bacterium | reverse complement strand
CTTTACGACCGGCTGCTCAACTCCGTCAAAGATGCCGACGATGCCGACCGGATCAAAATGCACAAACTGGCCAATACCATCGTGATGACTTCACAGGGGATTCCCTTCTTACACGCAGGTGTCGAAATGCTTCGCACCAAAGGAGGCGAGGAAAATTCTTTCAAATCTCCCGACAGTGTCAATCAGCTGATCTGGACACGCAAGACTCAATACCAGGATGTGTTTGATTATTACCGCGATCTGGTCCGCTTGAGGAAGGAACATCCCGCCTTCCGCTTGCCATCCAAGGCTTTGATCCAAAAGCATTTGCAATTTTTAGAAACACCAGAGCTAATGGTTGCCTATACCCTTTCCGATTATGCCAACGGAGATGGCTGGAAGGACATCTTGGTCATTTTCAATGGCGATACCCAAGCTCAATCTCTATCCCTTCCCGACGGAAACTGGGTCAAGGCATTCGATGGGTCAGGCTACTTGGATGCACCGAAGAAAGTCCCTTCAAAAGCAGTGAAATTACCTGCCAGCAGCGCATTGATCTTATATCAATCCTAGGAATCATTCTCCGTCTACCCGATTAAAATTACGATACCAAATGTTAGATATACAAAAACGACTGACCAACTCCTTTTACGCTCTGCTGAGCTTGCCCTGCACAGCTATGGGATTCGCCCTTTGTGTACAAATTGCCGCCTTGAGTTGGATATTGAATACGAAGTATGGCTTCAACCTGGAAGAAATCGGCTATGTCTGGGCGGCAGGGCCGATAGCTGGCATTCTAGGGCAGCCGCTGGTGGGTTTGCTAAGCGACAACATTTGGTTTTGGAACGGTCGGCGGCGGCCATTCATTCTGGTCGGTGGGACCATTGCTGCCTTGATGATTTTGGCATTGCCTTTTTTGGATGTTATCAGCAGCAGTCTCGGGATCGATAGCATCATCGGTGTCGCCATCACTGTGGCACTGACCTTGGACCTGGCCATCAACATCAGCTTCAATCCAACGCGCTCCATCATTGCCGATGTAACGCCGCAAGGTGACATGCGCACCAAGGGCTTTACGATCATGCAAACGGTTTCTGGCTTCTTTGGGGTAATGGCCTACATCATTGGGGCCTTTATCAGCAATTATACCCTGATCTATGTTGGTGCCATATTGGTCTTTGTTTTTTCAATTATTCCTCCCTTCTACATCACAGAACCCAGGGTGCTGGACGAAGAGCGCACGCTCGACGACTTTGAAGAAGATGCACCACTGGATGAGACCACCAAAACTGAAAAGCTGCAAAAAACCAACCTGCCAGAGTTTCTCAAAGTTTGCTTGGCCCATGCTTTTACTTGGCTGGGCGTCCAAACCATGTTTGTTTACACCTTTGGTTATGTCAAAACGGTTATCATGGGCCACAGCATCAGTACACAGCTAGAGCAAGCTGAAAATGACAAAATCGGCTTCATATTAGGTGTTGCCTTTGCGGCCTTGAACGCAGTGGGCTTTTTATTTCCGGCCCTGGTCTTGCAACCCATCACCGAGCGTTTTGGTAGGGTCAAGACCCATATGTCGTGCATTGCCATCATGGCGATTGGATATTTTTTGCTATTTCTTTACGGCCAGACAACAACTTCTCTCGTCGTCCTGATGTGCGTTGTTGGTATTGGTTGGGCAGCTGTGGTAAGCTTGCCATTCGCCATTATGTCGGAGACGGTTGATCAAAGTAGGATGGGCTTTTACATGGGTGTCTTCAACCTTTCGGTCGTATTGCCTCAATTGGTGGCTTCCGGATTGGGTGGATACATCGAACACCAGGCCGACAAGGCGGTCATCTTCCAAATAAGTGCTATTTCGCTGGCCATTTCGGCTGTCTTGTGGCTATTGGTCAAAGAGCAATACAGTGATTCGGCCTCCTCTTCAATGGCCGGTGGTGGCGGGCATTAGAACCTCTGGATAGGCTGAGTTGTTTAGTGAGTACTTCACCTAAAATGCGAATGACTGGAATTCCACGGTGCATTCTTGTAACTTTATTACGGTATAATGAAAATTGTGATTCCGTCATCGCAACAGGGATTATTATATACTCATTTTAGTCAACGCTACAGTTATGGCAACAATTAACTTAAGGAAAGAAAATATACACGATACAGAACTGCCTTTTCGAATTCATCTCAGCTTCACTAAGATGTTTGACTACTGGGAGCAGTTGGCACAAAGTGAAGATGCAGGCGAAGCTGCCTATGGCCAAAGCGTGCTGGACCGACTGGCCCATGCACCAGAATTGCGCGAACACATTAACGACCACAAGCTGTTGAGCAAATATGAGTCGGAAATTGCCCTGTTGATGTCAGCCGTCTTTCCGCCATCTTTGCAGACCAACGAAATCAAGGCAGTTGGCATTCCCTTTACACCTGTATGGTTCAATCCATCCCATCGCTTTCGCAACATTTTGTCTTCAGCAGGGCCGGATTTTCAACTGGGCTTTCTCAATGCCACTGCAGATCAGATGTACATTATGGCCAGCTTATTTTTGCTGAGAATGCGATTCAATGTCAAGCTGGAATATAAGAAGCCCATTTTTTTCGAAATACCCAATAAGGAAAGTGGGCAGATCCATTACTATCGAGCATTTTTCAATGCCGACTTCTCCCATTTGAAGCTAAACAACCCGGATTTTTCCTTGTCAAAAGAGGACATCGAACTTCTCATCAATAATTACGATCGCGCCGACCTTTGGAAAGAAAAAATTCCACCCAATACATTCGATTTTGAGGGCTTTGCACTCATTACGATATTCGACTTGACTTTCGATCAAGTACTGTCCAATCTAAAGACAGATTTACTACACAAGCAGGCACTGATCGACCCTGTGCGGATCAAGGCCATTCAACTAAAACTGCAAAGTATCCTAAAAGTACCTGGCCTGCAGTTCGGCTTTGCTTTTGTGGACAGCGACGAAAATCGCATCAAGTCCTTGGGGTATCAATATTCGAGTAGCCTATTGCTTTCGGGCAGCGACGAAGTGGTGATCAAGGACATTATGTGTAGCGATTCCGAAAAAATGATCTGCAACCACAATAGCCCGCTGATTGCACCGGACATTACCCGCATGATCAGAGACGATAATCCTTTCACGCAAAATCTACTCGACCAAGGCATCCAAAGTTTTATTGTCGCTCCGATAAAATACAACAACGAGACCATTGGCGTACTCGAACTAGGCGCTCCGGAGGCAGGGCAGCTCAACTCCGTTGTGGTGCAAATGCTGGATGATCTGCTGCCCATGTTCACCATCGCCATCAAACGAAGTCTGGACGATTATCAAAACAAATTGGAAGCCATCGTTCAAAAGCGTTTTACTTCCATACATCCGGCAGTTTCCTGGCGCTTTTACGATGCGGCTGAAAATTTTCTTCGCGAAGGAACAGACACCGTTGAAGAAATCTCCTTCGAAGATGTCTATCCGCTCTTTGGACAGGCCGACATCAAGGGGTCTTCCACCGAACGGAACAAAGCCATCTCCGGTGATCTGATTGAGCAACTCACACTGGCCAAGGAGGTACTTGAAATCGCCGATAAACAACATACTCTACCCATTTACAGCAACTTAGAATACCGGATTGACACCTGTATCGACGACATTCGGCAAGGGCTCAAGGCGGGTGATGAGGTGGGAATACTCGAATTTTTAAAAGCAGATATTTATCCAGTTTTCAAGCACATCAGTACGCTATCAGCGGTGACGGCCGAAGCTGTCGAAAGGTACAAAAGTCACATCGATCCGGAACTCGGAATACTTTACAAGCGACGCAAAGAATACGAAGACACTGTCAGTATGATCAACGAAAAAATCGGTGCTTACGTAGAAGAGGAGCAGCTAAAGGCGCAGGAAATGTTCCCTCACTATTTTGAAAAATACAAAACCGATGGGGTAGAACACCACATTTATGTCGGTAAATCCCTGGTTCAAAACAAGCCTTTCGACAAAGTCTATTTGCAGAACTTGCGTCTGTGGCAGTTGCTGATCACCTGCGGCATCGAAAACCTAATGCATCGCCTCAAGCCAACGATGAATACACAACTGGATATTGCCTCGCTCATCTTGGTACACAGCAGCCCCTTGGCCATTCGCTTCCGGATGGATGAG
>JBCCSZ010000435.1:0-4199 GCA_039199225.1 Bacteroidota bacterium | reverse complement strand
TATCTGTCTTTGCAGCGAAGTAAGAAGAGTTGGCATAAAAAAGTCCACAATTGGGCCAGTGTCCGACGAGAGTTGATTGATAAATTTGGAGAACGTTTTTCTAACTATATTAATGGGTGACACAGTTTTTTGAGCACTCTCGATGAAATTTGTGTTGGTACAACAGAAACGTATACCTACAGCGGCATCAATAATGTAAGTCACTGGACCGTATCCTCTAATCTTTCCATCATCAGCAGTAATGCCACTTCGATTACAGTAGCGCCCATTTATTCAGCCGGTCCGGGTGCCGCCTGGGTAAGAGCAAACTTTGAAGAGCAAGACCGACCTTGTCCCGAGGACGGCATTACGTTCAATCTCAGCATCGGTCAAAACCTCACCGGAGACATCAATTTTGGTTCAACTTACCTGACGTTGAATACCGTCAATTTCATCAGCTCCAACAGCTTCAGAGTCGTGATGAATGCCCCCGGCGTATTCAGCTACCAATGGAACCTTACTTCAGGAAAAGCCTACTACACCACGGCCTCCAATGGACGGGTGTTAAACGTCACCATCCAAGACGGCGCCTATGCCACCTTCACGGTTTCGGCCACATCAGATTGCGGCTCCATTACGCGCACCGTCACTTTCATCAACAACAAATCCTGGTTCAAAGCATCTCCCAACCCCGTTGTATCGGAAGTATTGGTCAAAGCCATTGACCCCTATTCGGTATCCGTCGCCAACGAAGAAGGTTCGCTGAGTGATCTACGCATCGACCCCACGATGAGGGCCGTCAAAGTTGTCGACTCCTCCACCGGAGAAATCAGATTTTTAGATGAATTTACAGAGCAACGAAAAGAAACAACCATCGATATGTCCACCTATCGTTCCGGTAGCTACTTCATTGAAATCATCTCTGACCAAGGCCGGTTTATAGAAAACATCATTAAGCACTAAAGCAAAAGAGCACCATTTTTTTCTTTCTATTGGTACATGAAAATCATGTACCAATAGCTTTTGCAGTAAGAATCAACAACCAAAAAAGACTACTCCAAAACCTGAATGTTAAAAGCCTTCCGAATCTCCACAATGGGTTGATCCAAATAAGGTCCATAATCAGTAAACGGCCAGGGCTTCGTCATGCTCCTGGCCCTGACAATCACCTTGGGGGCAGACCTCAAAAGCCGCCATATGTTCTTCGCAATATGACCAAAGCTGTACTGACGAAATAAATCAAAAGCATTCACCTCATTATAGCCCCAACCACTTTCCAAAAATCCAAAGTCGTCCCAAAAGTCGTCCATATTTTCACAACCCCCTCTCCACAAATCGATGTATCACACCCAAAGACAACATGTGCCACATCGTGACTTTCCAAAAATGCGCGGCCTTCCGCTGATTGCGGTCTGGCAGAAAAATACTTCTTATTCTTCTTGCGGAATACCTCTAAGCCCTGTTGGAGAGTGGTGGCATCATGCATAGATCGTCCATTTTCCATTCTATAATGATACGACGAATAAATGAAAATCTCTCAAGATGAAGATTTCGAAATCACCACAAACATTACCCTTCACCTTTGACCGAACGAACAGTATGTTTTTATGATGTGCAACAGCACCCAGCCTAGGCCCCCTCTCGATTCTTACCCTAAAAGTAAATCACTTAAAAGAGACTTTTCCACAATCACCTTTAGCCTCATAATCTACACATATCTCAAAACTGTCTCTAATTTTATAAAAATAATACCCCCCATCTTCGCACATTCGAATTTCAAAAAAAATCAAATTACCATTCGAGTATTCTGTTGTATTTTGTACCTCTACAGCAACTGTAAAACCTACAGAAATTGTGTAACGGCGAGCCACATTTCAATTGTACTCTATGTCGTCTATCATTAAATCGTACTACCCTGACTATCATAAAGTCGTACTAGCCCATATGCTTTGATTCCAATCTGGTAAGATTAACAACTGTAAAACCTACAGAAATTGTGTAACGGCGAGCCACATTTCAATTGTACTTTATGTCGTCTATCATTAAGTCGTACTAGCTTACCTATCACAAAGTCGTACTAACCCATATGTTTTGATTCCAACCTGATACGATTAACAGCAAGCGCATAGAGAGAAACGAGGCACGCGAAATATGTTTCAATTCCAATCTGGTACGATTAATAGAATACGGCATATTTGCCGCTGTCGTTCCGGATCATGTTTCAATTCCAATCTAGTACGATTAACGGCAGCTACGATCCAATGCTGTAAAACAACGGTCTCAACTAGGCGACGTACTCTGCCTTTTGGCAGGCATGGCACCCTAGCCTTTGTTACAGGCAAGCTTTATTAACTTGCTTTTCTAACCAAGTCATCAATACTGTATTTTTGATACTTATTTTTATTCTCTTCCCTCATCCTGATTAATTCATTCTTACTTTGGATATGAATCCATAATTCAGGATCTAATTTGAAAATTTTTCCAAGCTTTAGTGCTAAATCAATATTTATTTTACGCTTACCACTAAATAAATCACTTAGGTTAGAATCCTTGAAGCCAATGTATTCAGCAAATATTTTATTTTTAACACCTACAGTCTTAATGAATTCTTTTAAAAACCACCCTACCTCAATGATTACTACTTCTTTACGATCTAAATAAGATTCCATTTGAAATCTTAATGATAATAAATTATTCTCCAAAATTTGTTCTTTAGACTGTTCCTTGGAATGTTTAATAATTTCAGCTTGTAGAGCCTTAAATTCTATACTATTTGTGTTTACAATACCAGTTCCCAATCCGTTTACACCACCACCACTGATACTCTTATTCTTACTCATATCCTTTTTATTTATTAGTTCCTAGATACGCTTTCATCAATTTTTTCCCAGCAACTGGATCAAAATACATTTTATGACCCATAGCCCAAGTAGCACCATATTTATTTTGATACAATTCGATTAATTCTGTTTTACTATCAAAAGATAGAAAACCTTGATAACTACCTCTCCCTAATTCAAAACTTTGTTGGCACGCAAAAGCCAGTAGACTTCCTGCAACATAATCATAGACTTTTTTCCTTCCAATATTATGTGGTGCAAGTTCAATGTTATTCATAAAAACCATTTCATCATTAAACAGTGTTAGCATCAAAACTCCTTCAACTTTACTAGGACTTTGATTTGTACTAATTTTATACAGTACTGCTCCCTCAATTTTATAAAGTTCTTTCCAATTAAAGTTCCATCCATTCTTCTTTAGAGGTATTTCCTTTTTTTGAATCCTTGCAATTTTAGCTGGCTCCTCATTCTCAGTAACAGTGTTTAAAAGATAGACTTTCATAAGTCATGGTATTCTTTTGACGAATTCCTACAATTTATCAAAAATTGATAATAAAATCAAATATCTATCCATTTATGATGAGCACTGTCAAGAAAGTTATACTGACTTCTTTAGCCCATATCTTATATTAATATTTCACAATGCATAATATACTGTATAACAATATTTAAAATTGATATTTAGCTGCTCGCCTGTAACTACAGCAAAGTTTTAATTCCAACCTGGTACGATTAACAGTGGTCTTGGAATTGCAAAGGGTCATAGAATTGTTCCGTTTCAATTCCAACTCGGTACGATTAACAGCATATTTCATTGAATCTGCTTTTGTGCTTTTAGTGCGTTTCAATTCCAACCTGGTACGATTAACAGTACCAGTGCAGTCGCAATTGGAGTCAGGTTTGCCAGTTTCAATTCCAACCTGGTATGATTAACAGATGACTTTCGTCGATTCAAGAGGGGTCATCCAGGCAAGTTTCAATTCCAACCTGGTACGATTAACAGTCGATCATCTTCCTGCCCTTTTGCACGAGTACTACCGTTTCAATTCCAACCTGGTACGATTAACAGACGTAGCCGGACCAAGTTATTCATTTAGTATCAACAAGTTTCAATTCCAACCTGGTACGATTAACAGATCAACAGCCTTCCATTCGTTAGCGATAAGAGAAACGTTTCAATTCCAACCTGGTACGATTAACAGTCTTAAAAATATTCCTTTTGTGCCAGCTTACCAAGCTGTTTCAATTCCAACCTGGTACGATTAACAGTTTTTTAAGTCTTGTAAATCAATATCCCATGCCAAGTTGTTTCAATTCCAACCTGGTACGATTAACAGGCCGGTATGCTTGATGCTTTTATGCGTCAAACATCGTTTCAAT
>JBCCSZ010000434.1:0-4207 GCA_039199225.1 Bacteroidota bacterium | reverse complement strand
GGACATAGAAATTTCTTAACAAGATAGTACGACTTTATGATAGTCACCCCTAGTACGATTTAATGATAGACGACAACTGGTGCGATTAACAGCCATACAAACAGCCCTTCAAATATAATTGATTATCAATAACATACAAATAAAAAATCATTATATTTGGTAAGGATTTATCGTCGACCCTCGATAAATCGATTGTCCAGTAGGATCGACGATACTTTAAATAGCTCATTGTCAGTCTTTTGTACATTTACGATATGTCGTTTTGTAATTTGCAGCCCAAAAAGATTACCATCGACAACAAATTAGGTGGCTGTTCAGTGGAGGGAGAGGACGAATCATTTGCGCAAAACGCCCGATTTTTAATATTAGCACAGCATTTGCTAAAGATTCAATACCTTTCTCACACTTTACTTGGTTTTTTTATCGTATTTAGTAACAAAAGATATCTATGAAAACATAAACAACTCGGGCGGTAATGCCACCACTCCTTTCCTGCTTACACATCACTTATTCTATAAAAAAATAATTGTAGTTTTTTCACAAAGACATTGCTTACAAAACAGTCGGTAGCACAAAATCCAATCTCACAAATCTTAAATTTGAAACATGAAATTCAATCTACTGCTTGTTCTTAGCTTTTTTGGACAATTACTTGTGGCTCAGTCTTTTACCAAAGTACCGGACACACCTTTTGGAGGTATTAGCGCTGGCTCCATCTCCTTTGCAGATATTGACAACGACGATGACGACGATGTACTCATTACAGGATTATCAACTGTGAAACTGTATACCAACGATGACCTGGGGACTTTTACCGAGGTATTAAATACGCCCTTTGAGAACGTCAGCGAAAGCTCGGCTGCATTTTCGGATGTTGATGGGGACGGCGACGAAGATATCCTGATTGTGGGCGCAAACTCCTCTAGTGATGCCACTGCAATATTATACGCCAATGACGGGATGGGAAATTTCACCGAAGTAGAAGGGACGCCTTTTGATGGTGTTTACAGAGGGTTTCTCGCATTCTCGGACATTGACAATGACGGCGACGAGGATGTACTCATTACGGGCATAAACAACCTTTTGCCAGCACAAATCCTAAAGCTGTACACCAATGATGGCTCGGGAAACTTCATCAAAGTATTTGATATTCCATTCGAAGAGGTGAGAGATGGCTCAATCTCGTTTGCAGATGTTGATGGAGACAAGGACGAGGATGTCCTCATTGTAGGGCGAACGAGAAAGTCGAAGCGAATTGCAGAATTGTTCACCAATGATGGCTCAGGTACTTTCACCAAAGTGGCGAATACGCCCTTTCTAGGTGTTGAGCGAGCTGCCGCTTCGTTTGCAGATGTTGATGGAGACAATGACCAGGATGTTCTCATCACGGGGGTAGATACTTTGGAGAACGGAACGGCCAAACTGTACATCAACGATGGTATGGGAACATTCACCGAAGTACTGGATACACCATTCAAGGGTGTTTTTGACGGTGAGGTTTCCTTTTCAGATATTGACGAAGATGATGACCAGGATGTACTCATTGTGGGAGGAACTGTAACAGGAGGAGATGCAGGAGGGGGAATTGCCAAACTGTACACCAATGACGGGATGGGAAATTTCACCGAAGTACTGGATACACCCTTCGAGGGCCTTTCTAAAAGTTCGGCCGCATTTCTCGATATCGATGCAGATGGCGACGAGGATGTTCTCATTGCAGGGATGAAAATTCCTTCCTTCGAGCGAATTACGAGACTGTACACCAACGATGGTTTATCCAGTGCTACAGAAAATGGAAAGGAGGCTTTGAGGGCTGAATTTATGCTCTTCCCCAATCCATCTAAAGCGGATAGGATATATGTCAGTTATGCGGCAGAAAAAAATGCCTCGCTAACGGTGAAGGTCTTTGGCTTGGACGGACGCCTTTTGAAACAGCAGGTGGAGCAGCCTGGAATTGGAGAACAAACTTTTTCCATTGACATCGCTTCCTTCAATAGCGGAACTTACATCATCCAATTAGACGATGGTAAAAAAACAGCTGTTCACAAATTTTTGGTTCAGTAAATGGCATAACTTTTTATCCAAAATATGAGCGCGTTTGGGAATTGATCTTTAGCAAAGTGCTGTCCATTATTTCCCAAACGCGCGCTGGCTTCTACCCCTGGTTGTTGGTATTTTTAAAGCTTTCCTTTAGCTTTAAAGAAGGTATAACTGAATACCCCATTTTTCTCTGTTGTTTTTAGTAATCCGTCTATGCCTTTATCGGCATCTTTCATGCTGATAATTCCTTCAGAGATCATCTCTTTTGACATGCCTTGAATCATGGCAGTAAATGTATTTTTTATAAATCCATTTACCAATGTGGGTTTGGTTTCATCTACATAAATCTGCCTTGGACTGACTTCTATTTCTCTGTAACCAGCTTTTGATAATAAAGGATATAATTCTCTTCCAATATTTGCATTTCCACCTCTAAGTTTTTGTAGCTGGACTTGTGCTTCAATTACTTTTCGCGAAAACATATTTTCTGGATAAAACAAGCTTGAACCATGGTCTCCTTCTATAACTGTTATCGTACCATTGGGCTTTAAAATTTTTTTTATCCTTTTCAGAATATCTACCGGACGCTTTAGATGCTCTAATAAAAAACAGATAAAAATATGATCAAACAGTTTTTCTCTATCTACTGTAAATTGTCTTATATCTTGAATTTGGAAATCAACATTTTGTATTCCCTGCCTTTTTATTTCTTCCCTGGCCTTCTCAACTGATTCCTTTGATATATCAATCGCTGTTATGTGAGATTCAGGATTTTTCATTGCAATGATGGCTGTTTGAGCCCCGACACCACATCCGATCTCTAAAATTTGTGACCCTTTATCCCAAACGGAATCATAGTGTAGAAAGTCTGCAACAGTTGTAGCTTGGTCGATCAACCTTTTTGCTTCCCTTTCACTGTATCCGTGTACATATCTACTGTATTGTTTCTCTTTAATTTCCAACAGTCTACTCTCAAGTTCCTTTAAATCGATTGATATTTTTTCTGCCTTTTCCTTCAATTCGTATCCTGCCTCTGTAAAGAATAGCTTATTTCCCCTGCGATGAAATATCTCTAGTCCAAGATAATCTTCTAAATTTTTCAATTGATGGCTTAATGCGGATTGTGTCAAGTTTAACTCCTTCGATGCTTTGTTCAAGGACCCACTCTTGTCTATTGCAATGATAAGATTTATATGTTTTCTATCAATCATACTGTTTTTAGGCAAATCTATGGTTTCGTGCTAGATTCTGTTACAATGTTATTTGATATTTCTTCATAGTGCTTATTAGAAATCTTCATCATCGCCACCGACAGCCCTACGGATACAACCTTTGGAACTGGAACAACTAATCTAAATACGGCAGCTGACTTATTGTATGCGGCCGATTAATCTTCGTCTTTTTCAATGTCCTCCATTTTAACCCAATTTAAATTCCAATTCTCTCCACTAGGATTTCCGGTGGCATAAAACAGGTATTCATTGTCAATGGTGACAAAAGGATTTCCTTGACCATCTTTGTTGATCAGATCATTTAGCTCAATGGGTGGCCCCCAACTGTCCTCACGATCTCTGTAACAAATGACTAGTTTTAGTTGCGCTTCAATTCGAGCGTAAATAATGTACTGCTCATCCGGAGCAATAAACGGCGTACACCTATTGTGGAACAAACGATCTTTTTGATCTGGAAAAACAGCCTTGGCATCTGTAAATTTACCATTGACTTGGTCGGAGTAAAATAGATTCATATTGCTGTAATCTAAATTACTGACATGAAAATACAGTCGACCACTATTTGTAACGGTCGGATGAGAAACCAGTTTATCTCTCAAGTTTGGAATGTCAATAAACTCAGGCGCTCCCCACTCCCCTTTGCGCTTCGTTACTTTCCACAAATGCCATGTATCTAATACATCGGTATCATGCACCTTTCTGGTCGAACTGAAATAAATGGAACGACCATCCGGGGAATAACTCATCCCATGATCATTCTCATCAGAATTAAAAAAAGCAACTTTCGGCTCGGACCATTCATTGTTTACGCTCTGCATCGATTGAATGGTAAAATTAGAATAGTCTTTATTGGAAACTGTAAAGTAAAAATATTCAAAATCTGGGGACAATATGCCTCTGTGAATGATCTGATCTTTAAACCCTAAATCCTTCCT
>JBCCSZ010000433.1:0-4216 GCA_039199225.1 Bacteroidota bacterium | reverse complement strand
GATGTCGTAAGACACTGTCGGGGATTGTGATCGAAAATACTTGCAACTGTGATGCACGGGCCGGAAGTATTACAGCCCTAGAAACACTTGTTTGTGCAGATGGCAACGCCCAAGAGATAGCTGCCTGCGCCAGCGGTAACGCCTTTGTGCCAGCAGGATTTGAGCTAAAATATCTTTTGACACAGGGAGCTGATTTGACCATCGTAGCCATCGATAGCATCCCCAGATTTGAAGTAAGCGAAGTGGATACATACACCATCCACACGCTCGTTTGCGATCCGACTACCCTCGACCTTTCGAATGTCCAACTGGGTCAGACGACAGTGACAGCCCTTGCTAATTTATTGATCCAAGGTGGAGGAGACATTTGTGCAGCATTGGATATGAGCGGTGCAAAAATTCAGCTTTCTCAGCCCCAGGCTAGTATTCAGAGTGTGCAAGCAGACCTTTGCGAGCAAGCCAATGGACGAGCAAGTCTTGCTCCGGCAACAAACACCTACCAATGGAGTGATGGTGGCATGGGGGCAGAACGCTCCCAATTGGCAGCAGGCACCTACGAGGTAGTCTTTACAGATGCCAATGGATGTACCGGCAGCTTGGAAGTCATCATCCCCGCAGATTGCTACTGCGTACCGCCGGAATTGAAAACAGCCTTGGTACAATCGGCCAGTTGTGGCAATGCAGATGGGGCTATTGAATTGGTGACAACGCAAGACCCTGCCAATTATACTTACGAATGGAATCCACAAATCGGTACAGCAAATGCCATTGGAAATATACGCTCCCAATTGTCGGCAGGTATTTATTCGGTGACCATTACCAATGCATTATTCAAGGACTGTTTCATTGTAGAAGAAATTGCTATTGGCAATGAGAATGGACCGACGGTTGAGTCGATACAAACAACCAAAGCTACCTGCGCTTCTGCCAATGGAACGGCACTTCTTTTACCAAGTAATTGGACCTATTTGTGGGCGCACGACAATGTATCCGGTAACAGCCGGACGGATTTGGCAGCTGGACTCTATCGGGTTGTTGTCATCGATCCGGCCAATCCAGATTGTCCAAATATTATAAGTGTTGAGATTGAAAAAGAAAGTTTGTTGACGGCCGTATCGACCGTCGAGCAAGAGCCTGATTGTGGTGAACAAAATGGCATTGTGCGCATCGAGCCAGTCCCTACAACCGGGGCCTACCGATTCTCTTGGAACGACGGATTGGTAACGACGTCGGCTGTGCGCTCTAATCTCGCTTCCGGGACCTATGAAGTAACGGTGACAGACACTCTAACGCAATGTACCGCTCCACTGATTTTTGCACTGACAGACCAAATGTCGACCGCTCGAATCAGTATGCAATCGGACCAGGTGATGGTCAGTTGCGCTGGGGAGCAAGATGGAGTTGTGGCCTATGAAATTTCTTACTTCCCTGGCTTCGCCATGCCATCCCTGGAATTGATCTTGGATGCCAAAGGGCGGACCTACGAAAATGGTCGCTTGCCCAAGGGAAGTTACTGCATCTTGCTGCTGGACGCCAATGGCTGTATGACTGCGGAGCAATGCTTTGAAGTAGGTGCGCCTGACGAAATAAATGTCCAAACGCGAATTGTGGACCAAAGCTGCTCCGAAATGGGACGCATTGAGCTGGATGTGGAAGGTGGGAGTGGACGTTTCTCTTTTGATTGGTCCGACCGCATTGGAAGTGACGATCCACAAAACCGGAATGATTGCAAAGCTGGCCTATACCATGTAACCATTACAGATTTTATGGGCTGTTCTGTAGCCGTACAAGAATTACGGGTTGGCAGTAGTTGTTCATTGATTTGTACGCCAGCAGATGTCAGCGACATCAATGTTACCGAGTCGAGTTGTGGAAACAGCAATGGTCAAATTGAATTGATTATCAATGGCTATCCTGCCATTTACGATTATACCTGGAATCCAGCCGTAGGTACTCCGAATGCCAATGGCAATCAACGTTCAAACTTGCCAGCAGGAACCTACGATATTACCATTACCAATCAGAACGATCCGACTTGTGCGTTGACACAAATCGTTGTCCTTGGCAATGAAGATGGACCTGAAGTAGAGCTGGTTTTGACTACTCCGACAGAATGCGATGCAGCTACCGGAACAGCCAACCTTCGTCCAACCAACTTGGATTATGATTGGAGCGATGGCGATAGTGGCCCCGAAAGAGCAGGACTCGCCGGAGGCATCTATCAAGTAACAGTGACGGATCCCAATACTGGATGCTTCGATGTCATTGAAGTTACCGTACGCGAGTTAAATCCACTGGACAGCGAGGTCTCCATCCTGGCGCCCAGTTGTGGTGAAGCCAATGGTGCTGCAACGATTATCGTCAGTGGAGGAAGCGGGGATTATACTTACAGTTGGGGCGCTGGACCCAACCAAACGGACTTAACTGCCGGTCGTTACCTGGTGACCGTTACAGATAATCAATCCTCTTGCGAAATTGTTGTCGACTTTGTCTTGGATGATCCAACGGCTGGTGCCAATATTGTCATCAATACACCCGTGGCGCTCACCAGTTGCGTGGGTAGTAATGACGGCTCTGTTGATTTTGATTTTACCCTGGAACCAGGCTTTGTACAACCTCAGCAAATCGCTATTGTCGATGCCAATGGCAATAACCTGCAAAATGGCAATCTGCCCCCAGGTGATTACTGTATCACAATCACAGATGGCAATGCCTGCCAGGTAGCAATCAATTGCTTCCAAGTCAGAGAGCCGGAGGCCATCACTGCCTCGACAAATATTGCAAATAAGGATTGTGACGAAAATGGACGGATCGAATTGCTGGTTTCCGGAGGAACAGGGAGCTACACCTATAATTGGAGCGACTTGGCGGGTAACAACAATCCGCAAAACCGCGACAATTTGGCGGATGGAGCTTACAGCGTCATCATCACCGATGAAAATAACTGTAGCCTAAATCTCGACAATCTGATCGTTGAAGACGACTGTGTCATTTTGGGCTGTACAGAGCCCCAGGTACAAAGTGTATCAATCCAAAAAGCCAGCTGTAATCAAGCCGATGGAGCTGCTACCGTTAATGTGGTCGGCGATCCAGCAGACTTTACTTTCAGCTTTACACCAAACGCTGGAACTGGAACGGGCAATAGCCGCAGCGACCTGACAGCGGGCAGTTACAGCGTGCGCGTAGCCAGGGTGAGTGATCCGAATTGCTTTACGGAAATCAACTTTATCGTCAGCACATTTGATGGTCCGGTTGTTACAATTTTGACGACACCAGCCAGTTGTCTGGATAATAACGGAACCGCCCAGTTGGCTCCAAACTTCTATTCCTACCAATGGTTCGATGGTCTGGCCAATCCGGGGCGCAACGATTTAGCTGCGGGTACTTACAGCCTGACAGTGACCGACCCGGCAACCAACTGCATCGACGTCGTACAGGTCACCATCGGGCAGATCAATGAATTACGATTGGAGGCCAATATTCAACAAATGCCGGACTGCAACGCAGCGAATGGAGTGGTAGAAATTGTAGTAGAAGGAGGCAGTGGCAACTATACCTACAGTTGGGGGGCGTCTGCTATCCGAAACGATCTGCAAGCAGGAACCTTTGATGTTTCTGTTACAGACAATATAAATGGTTGCACCGGTAACATCGCCTTTGTATTGATGGAAGATGTTGTGGAGGCTGCCGTTAATGTAGAACCAACGGTCAGACTAGACTGTGCTGGCGACCAAGATGGGCAGGTCAACTTTGTGGTCACACCGGAACCTGGATTTAACGGCACACCAGTGGTACTCATTACCGATGTCAATGGCAATACTTTCCTCAATGGAAGCCTAGCTGAAGGCGACTACTGCGTGGTGGTACGAGATGCTGCTGGTTGTGTGGCTGGTCAGGCTTGTTTCGAGGTAGTTGCTCCACCAGCCATTTCCCTAAATACCAGTGTCCAAAACAAAGATTGTAACACACTTGGCAGTATTGCCTTGACGGTGGCGGGGGGTACTGCGCCTTACACATACGACTGGGCTGATCTGAATGGAGCCAACAACCCCAAAGATCGGACAAATCTAGATGGCGGATTTTACAACCTCATCATCCGCGATGCCAATGGTTGTGAAAGTCAATTGACCAATATTCAAGTGATAGACGATTGCTTAGTTAGTGGCTGTGACGAACCCGTGTTGCTCAACGCCATCAGCTTGCAGGCTACCTGTGG
>JBCCSZ010000432.1:0-4263 GCA_039199225.1 Bacteroidota bacterium | reverse complement strand
TTTTATTGTGTTTTTTCGTTATGCTTGTTCTACCTGTCCATGTAAAATGGCCGGTTTTTCTTTGCCGCGCATATAAAAATACAGGCCACCAAAAAAGAGGATCAAAGTGGCGGGAATCAAGGCCAGGATGCTTAAGGTTGCTTGTCCGGCAATCAAATCGGCCTCTGCTCCGGTAACGCCCGTCGCCATCGCCGTTTCGCGCGCCCCTTGCAACCAACTCCCAATGACCGGATTCCAAATCGACATGGAGAACATACCTGCACCACCAATCAAAGACATCCCCAAAGCACCGGTCTCCGGTAGATATTCTCCTGTAAAACCGATCATGGTTGGCCAGAAATAGCAAATGCCAACAGCAAATAAAATGGCGGCTACATAGGTCAATGGTCCTGTTACTTGGCTCAGCATGAACACACCCATTGTGGCAATCACAGCTGAGATCAGTAAAACACCAACGGGATTCAAGCGGTGAACGAGCGCACCGGCAAAATACCGACCAACAGCCATCAAACCAGTTACCAAGGCGAGAACCAACATCGGCTGTGCGCCGGAAGCTCCCAGTATTTTTTCAACCCACTGCGTTGTACTAAATTCTGTAGCAGCCGTTAGGGTCATACACAAGGCAATGAAAATGAACAGGGGATTGGCGAGCCCTTTGATATTTTGAAGCGTATCGCTGACAATGTTGAGCGACTTTGGAAATTCTTGTCCGAAGATCAGAAAAGCGTAGATGGCCGTCGGAATCAACATAATGGCTATCTGCATCTGCCAACCCAAGCCCATACTCTCCATACCACCAGATACCAAACTACCGATCACAATACCTCCCGGAAACCAAACGTGGAACTTGTTCAACATGGTCGTTTTATCATCTGGATACATATCGGCGATCAATGGATTACAAGCTGCTTCGACAGCACCGTTAGCAAAACCAATGAAGAAGGTAGAAATGATGAGCCCCCAAAACCCACCTGCTGTGATTGTCAAGACAAGCCCCAACAAGTGACTGATAAATGCAACCCACATCATCCGCTTGGGGCCTACTTGGTTGTAGAGCAAGCCTCCCACCATCATTGCAATCGGGAAGCCCAAAAATGCCATAGAGTTTACCCATCCCAGTTGGGTGTCGGTAAGGGTAAAGGTTTCGGACAGTTCGGTCAGGATGCCAGCTCGGATGGCAAAGGTCATAGCCGTAACAATCAGCGCGATACAACTTGCATAAAAGAGCCTGCCTTTATTAATTGATTCCATGAAACTTAGGTTTTGTTTAGATTGCTTGCGCAGAATTTATGCAGTCAAAATAGTAATTAATCCCGGTTTTCTTCGGATTCATTTTCAATAAATTCATTTGAGGCAGGAAAATATTAAAATCTTACATTTAGGTATCAGTCGGAAGGCTGGCTTTGGAGGATCAGCTCGTCGTAGGAGAAAAAGGTCGTAAATTTTTTGGATTCGAGATAGGTTTTTAGGTCTTCTCTTGGCTGGTCGCTGGTCAGCAAAACAAAGTCGCCACCCCAGGCGCCCAAGGATTTGACCTCCCCCCAGAAATCTTCAAAATAAAGGTCTTTGGCACGGATGAGGGCCAAGTTGCCGGATACGAGTTGCTCGTGCTGGCGAATGAGCGATTCGAAAGCGCGCAAACTACTTGCCTCCAGCATAGCCTGTGTAATATCTGTGATGTGCTGAATCATGCTGGCTGAGGCACTGCCCAAGGCGCGATAGCGGGCGATGCCCTCTCGGCTGTTTTGTTTGCGACCGAGGTAGGCAAAATAAAGTTGTGATTGAAAGGAGGGTGAAAAATCGATGGCTTGACTTTGGGCCTGTGGATGGAGGCGTCGGTAAAGAATGGGACCTTTGGCAGCGGCGCAGGCTAGGTCATAACCCGATCCCCCGAAGGTTTCGGCCAGCAATTGGTAGGGGTCGATCTCAGCCCATTGAGACAGCGTGTAGACAAGTGTGGAGCTGGTACCCAGACCCCAGTTGCGTGGAAAATCGAGCGTTGTTTGGACCAAGCGGCCAGGAAGGGCGGATGAAAAGTTGGGGTTTTGGCGGCAAGCGGCCTGTAGCAGCTGCTGCAGGCGGTCGGTAGCGTCTTGGTTGGAGGTCTGCAGACAGTCAAAGCTCGGTAGGGCCAGCCGGGTTTCAAACCAGCATTGGCCTTCGTGGTCGAGGCTGCGCCAATAAAGGACCTCCTGGCGGTCGTAGTGATCGAAGACTTCCAGGTGTTGGCCAAGGCGTGTTGGTACAGCCAATGCCAAGGCACCATCTAGTACCGCATATTCGCCACTGATGAGAAGTTTGCCTTGCGCCGAGTAAGATTTTTTACCGATGGTTGTCTATTTATTTCCAGCAAATGAATGACTGCAAATGTTTGTATTTTTCAGGATAAGCGCAAATTTTTTGAGTCGGTAGTTGCCAATTTAGAGCAGAGAATGTATTCGATGGAAGAATACCTTGAATCGGGGGTACAGTCCTCACACAAACGTGAATTTCTAGCCAGAAAAATTCTTGAAGTATCAGGAGGAACACCCAATCACCACATCCTTGCTGCCAATATGATTGTATAGCTCAATGTTGCATTGGCGTCAAAGGAAAGTTGCTATTGTGGCTATTCCGATGCAGTTGTAGTACACGAAAGCATTGAATGTATGACTGAGGGCTGAATCTTTTGAGCGATCAGTAAAACCTTTTAGGGAAGAAAAACGGATTTACACCACTCCCATGGACGAGCGTATAGAAGTAAACAAACTTTACAAAGAATACAGTTTGATTCGTCGGATGGAGGTTCTGAGAGCGGAATGCTTTCTTATCCCATTTCGGAAACGACCTCGCGGACCTCGGGGACCATTCGCTTGAGCATTCCCTCAATGCCAGACTTCAAAGTAACAGTCGAAGAAGGGCAGCCGCTGCAAGCACCTTGTAGGACAACTGTAACAATGCCTTCGTTGAAAGACTTAAATTCGATGTTGCCACCGTCCATTTCAACTGCAGGTTTGACATATGTTTGGATCAATTCCTTGATCTTCTTGACAATTTCTTCCTCATCTTCAGAGTACTCATAGTTGTCGATGCGTTCCTTTTCGATCTTCTCCATCTCATCGGCAAAGCCATCCTTGACAATATCCTGGCCCGACTCCACATACTCCTTGATGAACTGCTTGAGCTTCAGCATGATGTCCTGCCAGCTGTAATTGAATTCCTTGGAGATTGTCACGAAGTTGTTACAAATGTATACACCTTTGACATATGGCAATTCAAAAAGCGCAGCGCCGAGCGGAGACCACTCTTTGGCCAGCTCCTCTTCCCGGAAATCCGCTGTTCCTTTGTACAACATTCTATTTGTGACAAACTTGAGTGTTTCAGTATTAGGTGTCTGCTCTGTGTAGAGCATTACGGGGCTTTTAGTGGCTGCTTTTTCCATCTCTGATCATTTTTTGATTCGATCGGAATCAATTTACGTTTACACAAAGCTGTGAAGAATATAATGTAGCTCGTCTCGCCTCTAAGCGAAAGGCTGCAAAGGTAACACAAAATACTGTGCCGTTGTTCGTTCTTCGAATTCGTTTTTTTGTCCTTACCTTTGACCACCTATGGAAATCATTCAGAAATATTTTCCAAAGCTGTCGGAACGCCAATTGGAGCGTTTTGAAGCCTTGTTGCCTTTGTACAGCGATTGGAATAGTAAAATCAATGTCATTTCCCGGAAAGACATCGACAACCTCTACGAAAGGCATGTACTTCATTCGCTGGCCATCAGTCGATTGATTGCTTTTGGTCCGGGGTCGCGCATATTGGATTTGGGAACCGGCGGTGGTTTTCCAGGTATTCCGCTGGCGATTTTCTTTCCGGAAGTTCAATTCACCCTCATCGATGGCACCCGCAAGAAAATCAAGGTAGTGGAGGAGGTTTGCCAGGCTCTGGGATTGACCAATGTCAGAGCGATGCAGGTCCGCGCCGAAGAATTGAAAAAAGAGCGTTTTGATTTTGTGGTTAGCCGAGCCGTGGCGGCCTTGGACAAGTTGCTTCCTTGGTGCCAACGCCTATTGAAAAGGGAACAGCAGCACAGCCTGCCAAATGGTTTGATTTGCTTGAAGGGAGGGCGCATCAAGGAGGAAATTGCCGCACTACCCAACAGAGAATACATCGAAACCTATCCGATCCAGAAGTTTTTTCCAGAGCCCTATTTTGAAGAAAAAGTCATCGTTTACGTCCAAGGTTGAGGGGACAGCCTCAGTGGGTTTCTTTGGCCCGACCTTCCTTTAC
>JBCCSZ010000431.1:0-4270 GCA_039199225.1 Bacteroidota bacterium | reverse complement strand
TCTGCATTTGGGGACGTCCCCTCAAAATACAACAACACTCGTTCAATAAAAATCACGAATTTCTGTGATTTTACGCCACCTTGGGATGAAAGAGGGAGATGTTTGGTACCGACTGCGTGGATGTAGCGGCTCCAAAAAGAATCATCCCAATGTACCACTCTGGGTAAACACGGGATGACTCCAATACCTGTAGAAGTTTTCTTTATGCTAGGGATAATGCATACCCGGTCTTGAGACTCGGTATTATCTTTTTGACCCACTAGTGGGTGTCCAAGGTCGCTGTTGTGCTACATTCACGCTCTGTGCCAATAGGAAGGTGTTGCAAGGGAAAGGTGGAAAGCTTCCGATGTCCTTCTTCAATGAAATTTAGGTCAACTTACAGGCTGTAGGCCAATTCAGTGGGTGGTTTCTTTCCAAGCGTGTCAATATTTTGTAGGATCGTGTACGCAACAACGGTGATTGTATCAAACTTGCAATCGACTTGATGGATATTTAGAAAGAATGATGTATTTTTGCCATATATATTAACATCAATCAATCCAATCGATCTAATTATGAGTATATCCAGATTCAATGCGATGGACACCCTCCAAAATCGCTATGATGATTCGGAGTTTTATGAAGTCCCATCCGAGAAGATTTCCTCCTTTTTTGGCGCCAACGTTTTCAACGAAAGAGCCATGAGAGAGTACCTGTCTGAAGACTCTTACCTCAGTGTAAAGGCAGCCATCCAAAGCGGCAGTAAATTGTCCAGAGAGGTGGCCGATGTGGTGGCGTCCGCCATGAAAAGGTGGGCCATGGACAAAGGGGCGACCCACTATGCGCACTGGTTTCAGCCACTGACTGGCAGAACAGCCGAAAAGCACGATTCTTTCTTTAGCCTCTCTCCGGATGGTCGTGCCATCGAAGAATTTGGCGGAGACGAGCTGGCGCAGCAAGAGCCCGATGGTTCTAGTTTCCCCGGTGGTGGGTTGCGCTCGACTTTCGAAGCCAGAGGGTATACCGCCTGGGACCCTTCTTCTCCTGCTTTTATCCTCGAAGTCGGAGAAGGAAAAACGCTTTGTGTCCCTACCATCTTCGTTACCTACTCGGGGGATTCACTCGATTACAAATTGCCACTGCTCAAGTCTCAATCGTTCCTGGAAAAGGCGGCCGTTCCGGTTTGCCAGATGTTTGACAAGAACGTCACCAAGGTAACGCCAACCTTGGGTTGGGAGCAAGAGTATTTTTTGGTTGATGAGGCTTTGTTCAACGCCCGCCCTGACCTCGTAATGACCGGACGGACGCTCATCGGAAAGCATGCTTCTAAGGGCCAACAATTGGATGATCACTATTTTGGCTCTATTCCAGAACGGGTATACGCATTCATGCGCGACCTGGAGACGGAGTGCCACAAACTGGGAATTCCCGTGCGCACCCGCCACAATGAGGTGGCACCTGGCCAGTACGAATTGGCTCCTATGTTTGAAGAAGTCAACGTGGCTGTGGACCACAACCAGTTGTTGATGGACATGATGGATCGCGTTGCTCGCCGCCACCGCCTGCGTGTTTTGTTGCACGAAAAGCCTTTTGCTGGTGTCAACGGTAGTGGAAAACATAACAATTGGTCGATGGGTACCAACACAGGTAAAAACCTGTTGTCCCCAGGTAAAAATCCTGGCAAAAACCTGCGGTTCCTGACGTTCTTTGTCAACACCATCCGCGCCGTATACGAGCATGATGACCTGCTGCGGGCCAGTGTCGCTTCTGCATCGAACGACCACCGCCTAGGTGCCAACGAAGCACCACCGGCCATCATTTCTGTCTTTACAGGTTCTGTTCTTTCTGAAATTCTCAACCAGATCGAGAAAGGAGAAACCACCAAGGAAGATGTCAAGAAGCTGCTCAATTTGTTGAGCAAGGTTCCGGATTTGGAAAAGGATAACACGGACCGCAACCGGACGTCTCCCTTCGCATTCACAGGTAATAAATTCGAAATTCGGATGGCGGGCTCTACCGTCAACTGTGCTGCTCCAATGACCATTATGAATACCATCATGGGCGCGCAGCTCATGGCGTTTAAAGCAGATGTCGATGCTTTGACCGACAAAGGAAAGGCGCAGGATGCTGCGATTCTGACGGTTCTGAAAAAGTACATCAAAGCGTCTAAGGCCATTCGCTTCGAAGGGGACAACTACAGCGATGCCTGGAAGAAGGAGGCCAAGAAGCGCGGTCTGAGCAACAATCCGGATACACCGACTGCCTTGGATGCCTATGTTTCTAAGCCTTCCCTCAAGCTGTTTACCAATAGCAATGTATTCACCGAAAAAGAATTGCATGCACATCACGAGGTCATGCTCGAAAATTATATCCTGAAGCTGGATATCGAGTCCAGAACCTTGGAAGAGTTGTGTCTCAATTATGTCTTGCCTTCTGCAGTGGATTACCAAACAGTGCTGGCAGCCAACCTGGCGACGCTCAAGGAAGCTGGCATCCGTGCGCGTACCAACAACTATCAGAAGGAGACCTTGGCCAACATTGGTACACAGATCGAAAAGATACACACGGGCATCGGCAAGATGGCTGCGGAACGCACTAAGGCTTCCAGAGGTAAATCTTCCCGCTCCGTGGCACAAGCCTACTGTAAGAAAGTGAAGCCTCTAATGGATGCCATCCGAGAGAGTGCAGATATGCTGGAACACATCGTCGATGACAAGAGCTGGTCTTTGATTAAATATCGCGAACTGATGTTTATTCGCTAGATCCCTTATGCGCAAACTGCTGAGCAAAACAGGGGCGGGCTTCATGGTCGCAGCTACCGGAATCGGTGCCGGCGATATGATTGCCGCCTCTGTAGCAGGTTCGCGCTTCGGCGTCCTCATCCTTTGGGCCGTCTTACTGGGTGGCCTTATAAAATTTGCCCTCAACGAAGGGCTGGCTCGCTGGCAACTCGCCACGGGCAGTACCCTCATCGAAGGGTGGCTCCGGAAACTACCCAAAGTGGTTTCCGGATATTTTTTGCTCTACCTTTTCTTTTGGGGCTTCCTGGTGGCCGGAACTTTGATCTCTTTTTGTGGCCTGGTTGCTCATGCCATCTTTCCCCTAGGCAGCCTCTCCGACAAAGCCAGTATTGCCATCTGGGGAGCCTTACACTCGCTGGTGGCCGTTGGACTCTTGCATCGAGGGGGGTATCAGCTGATTGAAAACATTATGAAGCTGTTTGTCGGTGGGATGTTTTTGGTGGTACTCATCAGCGCTGTCATGGTCTGTCCGGATTGGTCGGAGGTATTGATTTCTTTGGTGCTGCCGCGTATTCCAGACGATTTACAGTCGATTACTTTTATACTGGCCTTGATGGGAGGCGTAGGAGGGAGTGTGACGATTTTGTGCTATGCTTATTGGCTGCGAGAAAGTAGGGGAGCGGAGCCGCTTTCGCTCTTCGATATCCGCTTTGATCTGGGATTGGCCTATTTATTAACGGTCTTGTTTGGCTTGGCGGTGGTTGTCGTTTCAGCAGGTGTGAATCCGGATGTGGTCAAAGGCTACGGCATGATCCAGGGGATTGCTGATAAGCTGTCTGAGCCATTGGGGAGCGTTGGCAAATGGTCCTTTCTAATAGGCTTTTGGGGGGCAGTGTTTTCCTCCATGTTGGGGGTTTGGAATGGCATTCCTTACTTGTTTGCAGATTTTAGGCGGCATTACCAAGGTGGCACAGTTGCTTCTGAGCCCATATCCATCCGCTCGGGCTCCTACCGTTTCTTTTTATACTATTTGGCTTTCCCACCCATTTTGCTGTGCCTCTTCGAAAAACCAGTTTGGATTGGCATCGCTTATTCTGTCGCTGGCGCTTTTTTCATGCCTTTCTTGGCCGCTGTTCTACTCTACATGAACAATCAGCGAGGATGGATGGGCATTCACCGCAATCACTGGTTGGTCAACCTGTTATTGGTTGGTGCCTTGGTACTATTTCTACTACTGTTCTTACAAAAAGTCGTAGGCTAAACCTCCATTATTTTCCGCTCATCAAGCTTTACCGAAGTCTTTCAATATGTTAATGTGGGACATTAGCGCATCCCGATACCTTGGATAATTGTGATAGGGCAGTCCATATTCCTTTGCTGTCGTCTCTACAATAGGGGCGATTGCTTTGTAGTGTACGTGGCAGATGGTTGGGAATAGGTGATGTTCTACCTGGAAGTTCAGTCCACCAGCGATGTAATTCAGAAAGTCATTTTTACAGCCAAAGTTGGCCGTTGTATGGAGCTGGTGTGCGGCCCAGGAGTGTTCCATT
>JBCCSZ010000430.1:0-4332 GCA_039199225.1 Bacteroidota bacterium | reverse complement strand
CTTTCGCATTGCTATGTAAAGTTTTGCGTTGCTTCGGAAGGCTTCAAAGAATTATTTGTTGCCAAAGGTATTTCCCCCAATAAGATTGTCGCAACAGGCATTCCCAACTTTGACAATGCCCAAGCCTACAAGAAAAACGATTTTCCCCAAAAAGGCTATGTACTAGCCGCCACTTCCTGCCTTCGGGAAACTTTCAAATACGAAAATCGCCGCAAGTTTATTCAAAAAGCCCTGAAAGTAGCGGATGGACGCCAGCTGATTTTTAAGCTCCACCCAAACGAACAACACGATCGGGCCATACGCGAGATTGAGCAATATGCACCAGGCTGCGAGATTTATACCAAAGGCAACATCCAACACATGATTGCCAATTGTTCAGCTCTTATCACTAAATATTCATCCGTATTGATGGTCGCCCTTGGGTTGGATAAACCGGTTTACAGCGACCTGCCCGACAGCCTGCTACAAAAAATGAGACCGATCCAAAACAAGGGGCGTTCTGCCAATAATATTGCTGCTGTTTGCCGCAGCTATTTGGTCGAAGAAGTACCGCAATACCAGTATGGCATTTAAATAACAACCTATGCGATCCAAACAACATCTGCGATTCGCTATCGTTGGTTTAGGCTCCATTGGCCGCCGCCATTTGCGAAATCTCTCTGCCCTCGGCTATAGCGACTTCTTGGCCGTCAGCCGAAACATCTGTTCGCTCCCCAAGGATGATCTACCAGCCGTCCAGACCTTCGAAGAATTGGATGCAGCACTCTCACAAAGCCCACAAGTGGTTTTCATTTGCAATCCCTCTTCGATGCACATCGACACGGCCCTAAAAGCGGCTCAAGCAGGTTGCCATCTTTTTTTGGAGAAACCCATTTCCCACTCTTTGGATAAGGTGGATGAGCTGTCTCAGTTGGTGGCTGGAAAAAATTTATGTGTACAGGTAGGCTTTCAATTCCGCTTTCACCCCTTGTTGAAAAAGATCAAAACTTTCATTGCTGAAAAGACTTACGGTAAGCTTCTCTCCGTACATGCACACTGGGGGGAATACCTCCCTGGGTGGCACCCATGGGAAGATTATCGCCAAAGTTATTCTGCGAAAAACACCCTGGGTGGCGGAGTTGTTCATACGCTTTGTCATCCATTCGATTACCTCCGTTGGTTGGTCGGCGAGGTCGATCAACTTTACGCAAGCGGTGGCAAGCTGTCCTCCCTTGAAATCGATACAGAGGATACAGCCCTGGTCAATTTGACCTTTTCAAACGGAACGATTGGATCGGTCTATCTGGATTATGTCCAGCAAAGTCCGCAGCATGAAGTCCGGTTCATCTTTGAAAAGGCAACCATCACATGGGACGGCCTTCAAAACACCGCCAAAATAACAGTAGACAAAGCTACTGCTTCTAACTACTTGTACATAGACAAAAACTTCGAACGCAATCATCTTTTCATCAACGAAGTAGCAGCATTCTTAAGGAGTCTGCAACAGCAACAAGACACTCAATGCAGCCTGAAAGATGGCATAGAAGCACTGCGGATCGCCCTAGCCGTCAAACAATCGATGGCAAGCAAACGAGCAGTTCGTCCAGCAGATATAGAAACACCCATGACTGTTTCCTAACCTCAATCCAAAAAGCTTATGAGACCTATCCGATACAGACATCCCTACACGAGTGTTGGCATCATTCCGGCTCGTGGTGGCTCCAAATCCATCCCCCGAAAGAATATTCGTCCGCTGGGACGCTTACCACTGATTGCACACAGCATCAAGAGCGCCCTAAGCTCCAGCCTACTCGACCGGGTGATTGTATCAACAGACGATCCAGAAATAGCTGCCGTCGCCTGCCGCTATGGCGCTGATGTTCCCTTTTTGCGGCCGGCCACTTTGGCGCAGGATCATACCACCGACTTACCGGTATTCCAGCACGCTTTGGAATGGCTACAAAAGGAGGAGGCTTACACACCGGATTGGGTTGTACAAATTCGCCCCACATCCCCCTTCCGCCCCAATGGCCTGATCGATGCAGCGCTCCAGCGCTTTGCCGCCATGTCGACGGCCGATAGCCTACGCACTGTCACTCGACCAGATCAAAACCCCTTCAAGATGTGGAAGATTCGGGCTGGCTTACTCGTCCCACTGCTAGAAAGCGAGTTTGATGAGCCCTACAATATGCCGCGACAGGCTCTGCCCGCCGTCCATTGGCAAACAGGACATTTGGACATCATCCGTCGAGAAGTCATCCTCCAACAAAACAGCATGAGTGGTAAAGTGATTTGCCCCTACGAGATTGATTCAGCCTATGCCATCGACCTAGACACACTCGAACAATGGGCCTTCGCCGAGTACCTACTACAAGGAGGAAGGTTTGCCACAGGTAAAAACAACCCATTAAAATATAAAACAAGCAAAGTCCATGAATAGCCCAAAGGAATTCTTCGATCGCAACGGATTTTACGTTCTCAAGGGAGCCTGGTCTGAACAAGAGATCGGTTACTACAAAGAAAAGCTCCACCAGCTGGCCGCCAAGCGCTCCAAGAAAGCGTGGACCCTTCCCGACGGTGTCAGCAAAGAAGCAGCATTTTGGCCAGCTATTTTCAACGAAAAGGTCCTCCAAACTGTCCGACAACTGATTGGACCAGAGGCTTGCTACTTGCAGCACAACGACCTGCACGTCGGCTTTTCTTCTTTGACTTGGCATCGCGACAGTGTGAATCGAACCTTTGGTAAAGGAGGAGACTGGGACGAAACGACACAACCTTATCGGCTACTGCGCGTTGGCACTTACCTGCAATCGGGCGACAGTGGCTTTCGCTTGGGAATGGTGCCAGGTAGCCAGCGCCCCGATGTGCATCTGAGCCAAAGCCAACAACGGGAGATCAACCAGCGCAGCTCGACCCTGGCCAGCATCACGTCTCTGACAATGGGTAAAGACTGGTTGAATAAATATGCGGAATGGATCCGAACGGAGCCTGGTGACACCATCCTTTTCGACCCACGAATTCTACACACTGGCAGCAAATTCGAAGGGGTAAAATATTCCTTCTTCACCGCTTATGGTGTACCCAATCTACACTTCGAGCGGCATTACAATTACTACCGCCATGCACGAACAGATCTGGAATACCAGGCATTAGCACCTGCATTGGTTGAAAAATTGCGTGCAAACGGACTCTATGCAGCCGTCGACACAGACCTGGATGCCGTCGGAAGCAATGCCTACATCCCCTCTAGCACATTTAGCTACATTGCAAAATACTTTAAGTGAGTACGCTGCGCATCGGCTCCCTTCAATGGGATTGGGACAAAGTCCTCAACCGTCTGATCCTGTTTGTGACGATCGGTGTATTGGCCAATTTGGCCTTTTCCTTCTGGATAACAGACGGCCACATTTCCTGGGAACAGCTAAAATTTCATCCAGCCTACTTCCTACTGGCCCTGCTGCTCGCCTTGGTCCCTTGGCTGACACATGGCTTTCGGCTCCTGCTCTGGGCAAAATTGCTTCGGCACCAGCTATCGCTTCGGCAAGCTGTTCAGATTGCTGTTTTGACGGATGTTGGCAGCGTGGTTACACCCACCATTGTCGGTGGTGCGCCCATCAAGATTGGAATGCTCAAAAAGCATGGGTTTCACAGTGGTGAAGCAGGCATTCTCATTGCCATTGCCAGTTTGGAAGACATTATCTTTTTCGTTTTGGTTGGTATCAGCTCTTTACTATATGCTTCGCCAGTGCAGCAGTCCATGTGGATGCCCGTCTGGGAAGGTATACTGAAGAAAGGCCACCTATTGCCTTACCTGATGGTGGGCTTAGGAGTATGGACATTTAGCTATCAGGTGTGGCTGAAAAAAATGTCTTTTTGGAAAAAGTGGCAAAAAAAGCTTCGGAGACTTTGGATGGAAACACGGGTGGTTTTGCGCTTCATCTATCGGAAGGGCTGGAAAACTTTTCTTCTGAGCGCCTTTACAAATTGCCTGCAGTGGTCATGCCGCTTTATGGTATTGCTGACATTGATCAAATCCATTGGTATCGAAGCTAACTACTTAGAACTGTTTTTCATGCAGTGGATGGTTTACCTAGCAATGGCATTCGTTCCAACGCCAGGTGCTAGCGGTGGTGCAGAAGCTGCCTTTTACTTTGTCTACAAATCCATCTTACCCGAATCGCTCCTCGGAATCGTCGTGGCTGGATGGCGCATCATAACCTATTACTACATCTTACTGCTGGGCGTCGTGCTATTGCAAATAGGTCGCCTTCTTCAGTCTTCGCTTCGCAAAAAAGAAGCAGTGACAAATCGCCTTTAATGTCCCCCGAGTCTCTCCGTTGTCTGCTGGGCATT
>JBCCSZ010000429.1:0-4359 GCA_039199225.1 Bacteroidota bacterium | reverse complement strand
TACAATAAAAACTACTCTTCAATTACTGCTTAGGAAAGGTCTTGACCAAATAGATTTTTCCTCTTAAGAGTGTGTAAATCTCATTAGATATTTGAACACTATTTTATTCAAATAGTTTGTTCCATATAAAAAATGGGGTGAGTAAATTCTTTAATAAGGCATTTTATGATCACAATAGTATGGTAAAAATTAAGCAGCAATCAAGCTGAAATTCAACAGCTTATTAGTTGCCGTACTATTAATAAAAACTAAATTATGATCGGCATCATAAAATATTTACGCGACTCATTCAAGCTTTCAATTTTATTTAGTACTTTACCCTTGCTAGAAGTATTTCTATTTAAGGGGTGCATCCATCCATCCATCCAATCAGCTTAATGCTTTCTTTTCTTTTGGGGTCAGTTAAAAGTTATGGAACATTGGATGGATTGAATTAAACAATCCAACTTAACATTTTGATGAGCGAAGTTATCCTACATACTGAAAAATTAATAATCAGACAGGCTGATGAAATGCTTCTGCCTCTGATCCTAGATTTTTTAAATCGCAATAAATTGTTTTTTCAAAAATGGGAGCCTTTGAGAAAGGAAAGCTTCTATTCCTCAGAGGTGCAGCTACAAAACTTGAAAGCCTTAAGGAATGATGATTCACAGTACAGATTCTACCTGTTTACACAAAACGAGCCAGATACTATTGTTGGAGAAATTGGATTAAGCAATATTGTGAAGGGGGTTTATCTAAACTGTACCATAAGCTATAAATTGGATCAATCCATGACTGGGAGAGGTATAATGTCTGAGGCTTTGAGGGAAATTGAAGTGTTTGTATTTGAAACTTTAAAACTTCACCGCATCGAAGCCAATATTATTCCAACAAATCTCAAATCTTTGAAATTAATTCGTAAACTGGGCTTTAGAGAAGAAGGACTCTCAAAGCAGTTGTTGAAAATTAACGGAATATGGGAAGATCATCTAAGGTTTGCTAAACTGAATCCAAAGAATATTTGATTAAAACATACCATGGTGGTGGATGATAAGGAGAGAATAGTCATCAGCTAGGTCGCCATACGGCTGACGCGACGGGCTGCCTTAGCCGAGAAGTGATACTTACATAAATGCTAAAATATCAACATTTTTTGTACGGCTAAAAAAGTATGGACTGCGAAACTCAACTGCTCTGACAAGAGCATAAGATTCCTTATAATTGCTTCACTCAATTTTAGAATACCTAAATCTTGAAATATGCGTTGGATCATCCTGTATACCTTCTTGGCACTATCGATCTATTCGACGGCCGATTGTCAAACTGTTAGCAACAATCTCAAGTATTTGGGACAAAGGCCGCCTTCTGTTACCCCAGAGGTATTTGCTCCCGGGCTGATCTCCAAAAAGGAGGAATATGAGTTTGGTTCTGTATTCAACAAAGATGCGACGACCTTTTACTATGCCGTAGATTTGAACGGAAAAGCAGAAATTCGGTATTCCACTTTGGTGGGTAAAAAATGGAGTAGTCCGCAGACCATATTGTCGGATGAAGCATATGGTTTTAACGACCCTTTTCTCTCTCCGGATGAAAAGCGGCTGTATTTTATCTCAAAAAAGGCACTGGAAGGCCCCGGCGCAAAAAAGGACTACGATATTTGGTATGTAGAAAAGCAAAACAACACCTGGTCCGAGCCCATTAATGCTGGTCCTAATATCAATTCCGACAGGGATGAATATTACATTTCGTTTACAGCGGATGGAACGATGTATTTCTCGTCTGATAAGATAACTGCGGGGGAACAAGAAAACAGTTTTGACATATACGCCTCCAAAAGTGTGAATGGGCAATTTCAGCAGCCAACAAAACTTGGTCCTTCCATCAATACCTCAAGTTATGAGGCGGATGTTTTTGTTGCACCGGATGAAACCTATATTATTTTTTGCGCAAGACGACCCGAGGGATTGGGTAGGGGAGATTTGTACGTCAGCTTCAAAAAAGACGATGGCAGTTGGACGAAGTCTATCAATATGGGAGATAAGATCAATACAAAAAACCATGAATTGTGTCCTTTTGTGTCCCAAGATGGCCAATATTTTTTCTACACGAGCAATCAGGATATTTACTGGGTAAGTGCCAAAATTTTAATGGCGTTGAGGGCGAAAAGCAGATAAATATATGTCTGCTGGGTGATTGTCCAAAATAAGCATTTACAACTTTTGCAGGCCGCCGTCCCAACTTACACATTTTAACAACCGAACGGGATTTTTTCCCTATCTTCCTTCGCGGATATTTCGTTTTTATGCACTAGGGCCACAGCCCATACCGCGTTAACTAAAGAAACCTAAGGGAAGATCAAGTACATGGAAATTACACCAAAAAAAGGCATTCAGGGATTGATTGAAAACTGGCAGAGCGACCTGATTGCTGCAGTGAGCGTCGCATTGATTGCCTTACCACTTTCGTTGGGTATTGCGCTGGCCGCCGGAGCACCCGCCATGTCGGGCATCCTCTCGGCGATTGTAGGGGGCGTTGTGACCACTCTGTACCGCGGTGGCCATATTTCGGTTAATGGACCTGCCAAGGGCGTTATTGCGGTCATTTTATTGGGTATTGGCCTGATGGACGATGGCTCTGGCCAGGCTTTCAACTACGTGTTGGCAGCAGTGGTCGTTTCTGGGGCCATTCAGGTATTATTGGGGCTGTTGCGACTGGGGCGGTTGGCAGATATTTTTCACTCTTCTGTGATCCACGGTCTGCTGGCAGCCATCGGTATCATCATCTTTGCCAAGCAGATTCATGTGGCTTTGGGGACTTATTCCAAGAGTCCGAACATCATCCAAAATCTCGTCGATGCTGTGTTGTATGCCCCGCAGGCCAATCCTTTTGTGGTCATCATTTCCTCGATGGGCTTGCTGCTGTTGCTGTTCCACTCAAAAGTCAGCTATCGCTTATTTCACCTCTTGCCAACTCCGATGTGGGTCATCGCGCTTTCCATTCCGTTTGCCTATTTGTTCAACTTTTTTGACGAGCATCCCATGTCGTTTTTTGGAAGGATTTATGAAGTCGGCCCCAGCTTGCTATTGGATATTCCAGACAACATCATGGATTCCATCATGTATCCCAACTTCGGCAAGGTGGATACGATGGCGTTTTGGACGACGGTCTTGTCCATATTGATGATTTCGAGCATTGAGTCGTTGGCCATTGCCAAGGCGATTGACAAGATTGATCCCTACAAGCGCAAAACAGATTTGAATAAGGACCTGACGGGCATCGGACTGAGTACCATGGTGGCGGGCTGTATCGGAGGTTTGCCCATCATTGCAGTGATCATCCGCAGTACGGTCAACGTACACAATGGGGCCAAGACCAAGTGGTCGAATATGTATCAGGGACTTTTGCTCTTGTTGTTCATTGTGGTGTTGAGCCCAATTATGCAGCGCGTTCCGCTCTGTGCTTTTGCCATTTTGCTGGTGTATACCGGATTCAAATTGGCTTCGCCTGCAGTGTTCAAACAGATATATAATCATGGCATTGAGCAACTGATATTTTTTGTCGGGACGATGGTTTTGACCTTGTATACCAATTTACTCATTGGATTATTTGGTGGCTTATTGCTGGCCTTGGTCAGTCATTTGCTACTAGCCAAAGTCTCCATTCCGCGCTTTTTTCAGATGATATTTGATTCGGGTTCCATATTGGTGATGAAGCCCGATGGCAGTTATGATTTAAAGCTCAGGGGTATTGCCAACTTTTTGGGGATTCTCAAAATTAATGGCTTGGTGTCTCAGATTCCGCCGGGTGCAAATGCGACCATTGATTTGTCGGAAACGCGTTTAGTGGGAACGACGGTCTTGGAGGATTTGTACGATTTTCAAAAAATCCATCAAAGCACAGGTGGGCAAATCAGCATCAAGGGTTTGGACGAACACATTTCTTCTACCCACCACAAACTGGCCACAAAAATAAGGATTGATGCTGTCGGCCCGCTCAACCGCCGTCAAAATATGCTCAAAGAAATGGCGGAGAGCTATGGCTGGGATTTTCAGGTAGAGCCAGTAGAGGATTTGGCGTATTTTCAGTCTTTCTACTTTTTTAAAACCCGTCCCATCGAAGCCGAATCCAATTGTATTTCCGACCAGGATGAAGACATGCACATGGAATTGGTGGATGTTACTTTTGAGGAGGGTTCGGATATTTTTCCAGAAGAGTACAGCACCACGATCGGGCTGTTGAAGCTGCCTTTCTCCATTCCAAAATTTACCATCGAGAAAAAGGATTTCATAGATAAGGTATTGCCGATTTTTGAACACAAAGACATCGACTATGTCCTCTATGAGGACGCTCCAAAGGATTTTATTGTCAAGGTAGAAG